>JAAVDX010000023.1 GCA_014801585.1 Bacteroides sp. | reverse complement strand
GCTCCACCTCTTCCCATTCCGAACAGAGAAGTTAAACCTTATCACGCCGATGGTACTGCGAAAGCGGGAGAGTAGGTAATCGCCCCCTTAGAAAGGCTCAGAGTAATCTGAGCCTTTTTTCTTTTACCCGGCTTTCTAATTTACCCGGTTACTCCAATCCGGAGTCCCTTTTTTCTTTTCAATGCTCAGAGTCTTCTGGTTCTTTCTCTTTTACTCGGTTACTCCAATCCGGAATCCCTTTTTGTATCATCAACAAACCACAGACTATCCTATTTCGTTATATAATTGTAATCTTAATAACATTCCGCTATGAATACACACAAATTACTCCTCTCGCCGGCTGCGTCTTTTGCTACCGCTCCGGCTCCCCATCAAATCTTTAACCCTGAAAATCTCCGTCAGGCTTCAATAAAGGAATTGGCGCGCAGATTAAATTTCCGTCCGATTCAACATTCAGATATGGCCACCATTTGGCCATTATTAAAAAATGCCCCTGGTCGAACTACAGATTTCTCCTACGCAGGTCTTCTGATGTGGGTCGACTATTTCAATTACGAATTTGCAATTCTCAACGACACCCTCTTTATCAAAGGCAAAGTAGAGAATGATCTATCTACGCCTGCCTTCTCTATCCCCGTTGGCAACATGCCTATAGATTTCTCAGTCGCAATTCTCAAGGAATATTGCACATCCCACGATATGCAGTTGGAATTCTCCGCCGTTCCCGAATGTGTAATCGACGATATAAAGGCGCTCAATCCTACGTCAATCGAGCCGCTTGATGACTGGAGTGATTATCTATATTCAGCCGACTCTCTCGCCACTCTTTCAGGAAAGAAATACAGCAAAAAGCGTAATCATGTCAACCAATTCCTTTCGGCTTACCCTGACTGGGAATTATTACCTCTTGAGGGCATATATATCGAGCAGGCTCTTTCCTTCATGGACCTCATTGACGCCGAAGGCGACGATACTCCCATGGCTCAAGCCGAGCGCGATCTCAACCGCAGGGTTCTCCGAATGCTTGAAGAAGGTGATGAAATTATGGAAGGAGCCGTCCTCACCGACGGACACGGTAAACTCTTAGGCTTTACTATCGGTGACGTCAAAGACGATACACTATTCGTTCATATAGAAAAGGCACAGCACGCTACCCCCGGCGGTTTTGAGATGCTCAACAAATCCTTTGCCGCAATGATGAAAGAGCGCTATCCGGAGATCCAATACATCAACCGCGAAGACGATGCCGGCGACCCCGGACTGCGTTACGCTAAAGAATCCTACCGTCCCATTGAATTGCTGAAGAAATATAACGTCGTTTTCTAATTTTTTTCACAATAAAATCCTCTCAAAACGTCGTTATTTGCCGAATTTATATTAAATTTGCATGTTAAAAATGTAAATCTTATCGGCTGAGTATATTCCAATCACTCACCACCCGAAGATAAGTGACAATTAAAAATCGACTTATGAGCGACGTACTGGTCATTATACCTACATACAACGAAATCGAAAACATCGAAAAGATGATCGATACGGTCATGGCCCTTCCTGACGGCTTTGACCTTCTCGTGATTGACGACGGTTCGCCCGACGGCACTGCTGATGCTGTGCGTCGCAAAATGGAAGTATATCCCGGCCGACTCCATCTGGAGACCCGTACCGGTAAATTAGGTTTGGGCACCGCCTACATCCACGGATTCAAATGGGCACTACAGCGCGACTACGGTTACATCATCGAGATGGATGCCGATTTCTCCCATAATCCCGATGATCTTACCCATCTCTATCACACGTGTAAGGACAAAGATGCGGATGTTTGCGTCGGCTCGCGTTACATCACCGGTGTAAACGTAGTAAATTGGCCCATGGGACGCGTTCTGATGTCGTATTTCGCCTCAGCCTACGTACGCTTCATTACACGAATGAAACTCCGCGACAGCACCGCAGGATTCGTCTGCTACCGACGCCGGGTTCTGGAGACTCTCAATCTTGACAAGATCGAATTCAAAGGCTATGCATTCCAGATAGAAATGAAATTCAAAGCCTATAAGAAGAAATTCAAGATAGTGGAATATCCCATAGTTTTCGTCAATCGACAGCTCGGCACATCCAAGATGAATTCAGGCATATTCGGAGAAGCCGTATTCGGAGTAATTAAACTCCGTCTCAGAGCCCTTACAAATACTTTAGGTTAATCCCCCGCATAACTCGGTATAACCCGTTATAACCCGTTATAACCCGTTATAATCTGGTATAACCCGGTATAAATCCTCACATAACATACAAAAATAGGCGGCATCGCAAATTCTGCAATGCCGCCTATTTTTGCATCATGCCTCCAAGACAAATGTAGTCGCCAAGGCGAATTTTGTATCAGGCCGTCAAGGCAATCAATCCCCGCGATAATACTTCTGCAGATAGCAGCGTGCGATAAAGTCACGGTTGGCAGCGACGAGAGCCGTATCATCCGTACCGGGGAAACGCGCCTCGCAAAGCGCATCATGCTCAAACGCGTAATGTAGCAGATCCGCCGGACATCTTCCACGCTCAGTCAGCAGATCGATGGAATATCTCTTTGCAATCTCCTCATTATAGCAAGGATTGTCGGGGAATTTAAGGCACGCGGCAACATTCCGTGCCACCAACATACCCTTCTCCCTATTTACCAGCACTACAAAATCCCGACTCCCTTTCAGCGCCGGAAGATTCTCCTCCTCTTCCCAGCCAAGAGCATCGATAAAGAAACGATTAAGCTTCTCATAGGTAGAGAAGAACGCAATCGGTTTGCCCCCCGTGAAAGCCATCACTTTTGAATAATAGGGGTGCTCCCGCGCCACGGATTCCGCACCTTTACCACCGGCCATTCTTGCAGCCTCGGCAAACATCTGCTCCGGTGTCATGGCAGGTGCCGGAGGCATCTTACCTTCGATAATCAGGAAGAGCCATTCGCGGAGATAGAGGGCTAACGGCCCGGTTGGATCCTCCATCATTGATCCCTCGAGAGCCTCCCGAAGCTTATCTGTATCCGCGCCACCCTTCAATTCCGGATTCTGCAACATCTCAGCGAGAGTCAGCGCATAAGCCGGCGTCATCAGATAGCAATGCATAAAGAGCCAATTGCCGAATCTGAACACCTCATCGGCCTCCTCCGGATTGCCGAGTTCCAGACCTCGAGAGATATGATAATCCTCCGGCACCGGAGTGTCCTCATCGTCATAAAGACGGTTAAGCTCATTATGTATCACCTCAGCTGCACGTCCTATCTCAGGATCCATAGGATTCCATTGACGCCGTTCCTCATAATTCATCGCCAAAGTATACCAAAGCATGAATCTGACATCCTGAAGATTCAATTCATGCGGAATATAATCCTCGGAATCCGTATCATAAAACGGGAGCCAACGGCCATACAGCGCATGATGACGCTCCGTAAAAGAACGGAAAATACCGCTGTCGGTCAGAATATCCTGAAAATATCCTACCACACCTAACACCGCACGTCCCACTACACTCTCCGGCCAATCCTGCAACAGATTCTTACGACGAAGCATGTCGCCCAGACGATTCGTCAACCGGAAGTAATACCGATCAGTCGGAGTCTTCTGAGGATAACAAGGCTGTCGGAGCAGAAACTGCTGCTCAGTTATTATCTCTTTCATAAGTATTTTTTTCAGAATAAGATTAACGTAGCAATATCAAGCCACTCTCTCCAATCCTTTTGAGAGAAGCTTTTTTATCTGATTGAGAAGCCTCCTGAGAATTGATTATCCCAATCGAGCCACCAGTTCATCCGGAGTGACTACAGTCTGCTCACCGCTTGCCATATTCTTCAGAGTGACAGTCCCGTCGGCCAGTTCCTTATCTCCGATCAAAGCCACGTAGGGCACACCCTCGGCATTCGCATAAGCCATTTGCTTCTTCATCTTGGCGGCATCCGGATAGAGCTGCGCGCTTATTCCCGCACGCCGCAATTTAGCGATAATCTTTTCCGCACCTCGTGCTTCAGCCTCACCGAAATTGATGAACAGTACCTTTACAGAAGCCGATATCTCAGCCGGATAGAGATCAAGCTGGTTAAGCACATCATAGATACGATCCGCACCGAAAGAAATACCAACGCCACTCAGTCCCGGCATACCGAATACTCCCGTAAGGTTGTCGTAACGACCGCCCCCGGTGATACTGCCGATCTCTACATCGTTAGCCTTCACTTCAATGATCGTGCCGGTATAATAATTAAGACCGCGTGCAAGCGACACATCCAGCTCTACGGTAGCCTTCGGATCAAGAGCGGCGATTCCGTCGAGTACCTCCCGAAGTTCCTCGATACCCTTCATCCCCTCATCCTGCCCGTCAAGCAGCACGCTCAGCCGGGCAAGTTTCTCCTCATTAGAGCCCGAGAGAGTCAGAAGCGGTTCGAGACGTGCCACAGCCTCCTCGGAAAGACCCTTTTCGAGAAGTTCCTTATTGACGTTCTCCAGTCCGACCTTATCAATCTTATCGATAGCCACCGTGATATCTACTAACTTATCCGCCGCATTGAGCAAAGCGGCAATACCGGCCAAGATCTTACGGTTGTTCACCTTAATCGTAACATTAATCCCAAGCTGCTCCATAACGTAATCGATCAGCGAAAGGAGTTCCACCTCGTTATGGAGCGAATCGCTCCCCACAACGTCGGCGTCACACTGATAAAACTCACGATAGCGACCCTTCTGCGGGCGGTCAGCACGCCATACCGGCTGTATCTGGAAGCGCTTGAACGGCATCTGCAACTCTGCGCGATGCTGCACGACGAAACGCGCGAAAGGCACCGTAAGATCGTATCTCAGGCCCTTCTCACACATCTCATTTGTAAGACGCGGCAGATTCTTCGACTCTAAATCCTCCTGGCGGACACTCTTCATGAAATCGCCCGAATTGAGGATCTTAAAGAGCAGCTTATCCCCCTCCTCGCCATATTTACCCATCAGAGTGGAGAGATTCTCCATAGCCGGAGTCTCAATCTGCTTGTATCCGTAGAGGCGGAATGCCCGACGGATCGTATCGAAAATATAATTACGGCGCGCCATCTCTACAGGCGAGAAATCGCGGGTCCCTTTGGGAATTGAAGGCTTCATGTATATTAAAATATAAAGTAATAAGTTATAAGTAATAAGTAATAACGACGAGCCGCGGACAGTATCCGTCACCATTTGCGACCTCCTCCTCCGACTATCAGCCTTTGGAGTTAGCCTCCGACTATCAACCTTTAGCAATTAGCCTCTGACCAATTAGTCTTCGACTATCAGCCTGCAGCAATCATAGATTGACAAATGGCTGACTCATGGGTCGCCCGTTATTCACATCTACAAATTTACCAAAAAAATCCGAGACTACCGAACATCCGGCTGAAAAGATATTAAAAACCTGACTCCCCGCTGCCATGATACTAAAAAAACTCCCGACGATTGCCGTCGGGAGTTTCTTCTAACTAACTTACGTTTAGATCTTGCGATCTTGAGTTACTTCATTTTCAAAGTGGGGGAGAACTTACCTTACAATCTCCTTGGTCACGTTCTTACCGCGTACCACGATATAGATGCCGGCCACAGGATTCTTAACGCGCACACCCTGCAGTGTGTAATAAGCAGTCTCCTCCGCATCCTCAGTTGCAATTTCATCTATAGCGGTCGGCACATCGAAAGAAGTGCTGATACCATTGATCACCGTCGGCGCCTCAGCCTTGAATGTTACGCTGCCGGCGACGGGAGCGCGGAAGATAGCATTGTCAGATTCAGTATCATAAGTAGAAGTGGCCGGACGTCCGTTGGCAGTCCATACATTACCGTTAAGCTTACCGGCGCCCTCTTCCAAACTCAACTGACCGGAAGCCAGATTGAAATCGATCTGGCGGAGCAAACCGCTCGACTCCGAGTCGAGCGTGAACGTGATTGTAGCACCCTCCTCAACGCGAAGTTCATAAGTATAGGCGTGTACATCCTTATTCGCATGCTCCGTACCCTTCAGGTTCTCATCAGCAGGATGCGAAGCCTCACCGGTGCATACGAGTTCTGCCGCCGGAGCGATGTCGATGTTGACTGCGTGGAAAGTCAAAGTGCCATTTACGAGCACACTCTGATTCGGTTCGGTCGGAATTACAGTACCGGTCGGGAGAATATTATAGTGCTCCAGACCACATGCGTCATTGAAATCGATCTGATAGTTTATATCAGCTCTGTCTGAGCGATCATACAGATAATAGGTAGCCTCAGCAATTTCAGATGGAAGCATCGCTACGTTGGAATCGGCAGAGAAAGCACGCGCCTTGATAGTCTTGCCAGCCATAGCAGCTTCAAACTCAATAGGAGCCTCATACAGCGTACCGGTCTTCTGATCGGGATCAGTCCCGTCGATAGTATAATAGATAGCCGTGCCGGGAGTCTCACATGTAATCTCGATTGTGTCACCCTCCTCAAGATCCGTGCTCTCCGGATTGAATACGGGCTGAACAATCTTCGGTTTGCAGGGAGCGAGAATTACTGTAATAGTTCTTATCTGCACATTAGAGGAAACTGAGAAAGTGACATCTGAAGGCTCGACATATTCCGATGCTGTCCATACCTTATTATTATACTGTCCTGATTCACCGTCAGCCAATACTATAGTGCCGGCGGCTGTATCAAATTTAATCTCACTGATATAGTACTTTCCATCCTTCGGACCATTTATAGTAAATTTGTTGCCATTGTAAACTCGTAATTGATAGGTGCCCGAAGCATTCCAAAAGCGGGTAGTTGTGTTCCCTTTGGCATTTTCTACCGTAATAACGATATTACCTTTTGAGAAGGGATTAACAATATTAGTAACAGGATCGTTCTTAGTTCCGGGCAATACAAATCCTTCACCGAAGTTAATTTCTCCCGGTTTGTTGAAGTCAATTACATTCGGAGCTGACGGATCAAAGAGATCGAATACCGCAGTCACCGTATGCGAAGGATTCATTCTTACAGCCGCATCGGCCGAGAAAGCTTTAGCCTTTATTGTGCAGGATTCTTTAAATACAATTGGATTCTGGGCATCATATTTCTCCGATTCCTCAGTAGGCTCTGAGCCATCCATTGTGTAGTAAATAGCCGTGCCGGGAGTGGGGCAGTAGATAATGATTTCCTGACCTGCTTCAAGCGAACCGTCAGCCGGGGTGAATATCGGATCCTCGATAGTAGGAATCTCTTGGCCGCCTACAACTTCGGTCGGAACAATACGGAGCTCACCATTGCTTACGGAAACAAAGCCCCTGACGTCACAACCGGCTGTATTGCCAATCCCTTCGATACCGAATGTATTATAGAGCGCAATCGAAACTCCGTTGAGTGTGATGACGCCCTCCTGATTCTCAAAATCAGTGATGTCGCAACCCTTGATTACGACTTCATCGAAAAGATTGTCAGCCACGTTGAGCGATGCAAGATCAGCCACCTCTTTCGCTGCATATGTCGCTCCGTCGCCACCCTCGATAAGGTTAGCATTAATGAATTGGAACCGACCGTTGAAGTGATCAATCTCTGCATGGATTGTAGAGATCTTGGTGCCGACTGCATATTCCGTAGCATCATTATAGATAAGAGCATTGCTCTCGCCATCGGTCAGCACCAGATACTTACCATTCTGATAAAGCACCTCGAAATTACCTACCACATAAACGTCGGCTTCCTGCGTCGTGCTGCTCGTTACGGCATCCTTGAGAGTAGCATAGTGCATCGGCACTTCTACCGGATACTCAGTCTTCGTATAGCTGTATGATCCCTTATTCTCAGCGATGGCATATATCGTATGCTCGCCTACTTCAGTCAGTATGACAGGTTCGCTATAAGTCTGATCCATAGCGTCATTATCGATGCTATACTTGATTATCGCACCCTCAGTCGGGCAGACCATAGTGACAACCGGATAACCCTCCTCATTAAGTTTATCCGAAACCTCCACAACCTCCGGACGATTAGCATCTACCGGTGCATAGAGTACATACATCTTCTCTATGTAACCTGTCCCACTTCCCTGAGTAAATACAATAGAGTTTACAGGTTGTCCATCCCATGCAACTTCCGCACCATTTTTAGTAACCTTTCCAACATTCGGAGTTACTGATACTGCATTACTTGAATTATTAGCAGTCATTGTAACACTTACAATCTCATATCCCTCCGGGGCTGAAACCGTAATAGTGTTATTATTATAGACTCGGATAGATTCTCCGCTTGTGTAATACTTCGGATCATTCGATCCCTTACCTTTAGAGAAGGTTACGGTAATGTCTGAATCATCAACATTATTAAGAGCCGTAACCAAACTGCCGTTATCTAAACCAAGTTCTTTAGCAATAATATTTACATTGCCGTCATTTGAAACATTCACTTCAAACGACTTGACTTCGCTCTTTTCGCCATAAATCTCTGAATAAGCATAAATGGTGGCAGCCTGTGTAAGACTAAGCGGCTCCGTATAGATTGTATTAATTTCGTTCTCGTTGAAGCCATACTTGATAGTCGCACCCTCGGTTTCACACTCGATAGCCACACTTGCATGGAAACGCGGCTTCTCAGGAGTGCATACTATTGTTACATCTGCGGGAATGATAACTGTCTCAATCTCCTTTGAAGTAACTTCGCTCTTGATCCCGTCTTTTATGGCATAGGCATAGAGAGTGCCGCCGGAAGTAGTCTCGAATGTTTCTTTATATTCGGTATAAACTGCATCTTCAGCATCGCTCCAGCTATAATAGATAGTAGCGCCAGCAGTCTCAGTAGTCAGAGTTACGGTTGCCTTATGGTCGCCGATCACGCTTTCGATTACTACCGGCTCGGGTTTATCGCTCACATTAACCTTCTTAGAACTGATTGCGCCTTTCGCCCCCTTATTCACGCCATAAGCGAAGACATAACCGGTCGAAGCCATCGTAAAGGGAGTGCCGGCATAGAGCGTAAATGTAGCATTCTCCGGGAGAGTATCGTTCTCTTCACCCTCAGTAGTAACATAGTAAATTTCCACACCCACAGTAGGACAAGTCAGAGTCACTTTCGCAACCTCTCCATCCATCTGATTAGTGATAACTACATCTTCAGGCACTTTCTGATAAGTGATAGTAAGATCTACTGCACGCCATTGCTGTGTCAGAGTAAGATTTACTTCCGGGGCATCTCCTGTCCAGGTAGTAGAGACACCCGAAGTCGTAAGATTGCCTGTGTTGACAGTCGCATTTAGTGCGTATTTTGTCTCCGTACTGGTCGCTACAATTTTAGTGATTGCCCATCCTTCCTCAGCCTTAACCGACAGAATATTTTTCGTATATATGCGAGCCTCGTCATAATATTGAGCAGCTGTGCCTCCATTTTGAGCAACAGCTATAGTCAGATTTGTGTCATAACACTCAATATCCGTGATTCTATCGTTTTTTTCATATCCTAAGTCCGAGAAAACAATTTTAACATCCCCTCCATTGCCGGGGCCCGGACGATTGGCTACTTTAATTTCCTGCTTGGAGATTTTCCCTACGGTCTCACCGATTTTCGCTACTGCGTAGATTGTGCCGGGATTGTCGATGGTAAGAGTTTCGGTATATTCGTTGGAGATAGCATCTTCGCTGAATCCGTAATAGATTGTAGCGTCGGTGGTAGGGCACGTCAGAGTGACGGAAGCGGAATATTTATCGATTGAAGTAACATCGATATTTACTGGATCTGGCACGCCGGGAATTACTACCTCCGGAGTGTAGTAGAATTTAACGTAACTCAATCCTAACAATCCATTAGAACCTTGCTTACAATCAAAACATATACGGTAATAAAGGTCAGTCTCAACATTCTCAATATTGAGAGTAATATTAGTAAGCGCTGTAATATTGCTCGAAGGCAGTGTGAACGTTCCTACATTAGACCAATTTGATTTGTCAGGTGAAATCTCAACATATATACTATTGACAGATGAGACAGTCATACTCTTTATACCTAACTCTATCGACACAACCGATTTGGCAAAAGGAGCATCGGAAGTAATAGTAGCAACTGAAGCAGCATTTTTACTTCCACATCGGATTTCATCATCCCAGTTGTTATTATTGTTATTGAAGTTGGAGATAGTAAATTTTTCTCCGGAGTTAAGAGTAAAGCCAAAACTTCCGGTATAACTGCTAATACCCTTGTCAGCTTCACCGGTAGTTGATTTTTTGCCGAATTGCAAATCGTAGAGCAATTCGTTTTCAGCTACCGCCGCTCCTGCGAAGAGGAATACGGCGAATAGGAAAAGTAGAAACTTTTTCATCGATGTTTATCTGTTTGGTTAAAGTTATTTCAGTATGTTAATTTGTAGAATTCGAGCAGGTAAAATGATGACTGAGCGAAACTTCCGGCTACTGAAACACTTCAACGCCGAAGGCATTCCGCGCGGCCCTGCGGCCGGCCAACGGGACGTGCCTGACGGCACGTCCCCATATGGGGACGCAATTTCGATACAAAATTACTGTATTACTCCGATTTATCCAAAAAATCCTCCCTAAATTGTTTTAAAACTCTAACGAATCACGTGCTCAATCCGCAAATGTCACTACATTTGCGGATTGAGCACGTGATTCGTTACATCTCTATGGCGAGGCGCACGTTGAATTGGCGGCGCGTCAGATAATTAGGCACGGCATACTGGATATTGTTGACGTCGGTCACCCAATAATAGCTGCTGACGTTCGACATATCAAAAAGGTTGAAACAATCCAGACCTATCGTCACACTCTTGAAATGGCGCAGGAAATTATCAGGACGCGGAGCGTCGCTCGGAGCCCCCACCAATTGATAACTCAATCCGACATCCACTCGCTTATAGGCCGGCGCGCGGAAATAACTCTCATCACGGCTTACTCGTGGTGCAGTCATCGTCAGCCCGTCTGACAATACTCCCCGCAACGAGAATTTCAACTTCGGAAATTTCGGAAAGTAATCCGTGAAGAACAATCCGATACTGTATCGCTGATCACTCGGTAGTGGCACCTTCACACCGTTCAGCGTCTGCTGCGTCTTCATCAGCGAGAAAGTAATCCATGAGTCGCTCCCCGGTACGAATTGGCCGAACAATTTGAAATCCAACCCCATGATATAACCCTTCGAATCATTCTCACCGGAATAATTAATCTTCAGATTGTCATATTCATAAGAGATGAGATTCGCAAGATTCTTATAATAAGCCTCTCCCGTCAGTTTAAACGGACGATTCATCATCCGGAAGGTATAGTCGGTTGCGAATATCAACTGAATGCTACGCGGCGACTTTATCTCGCGGTTGAGGGTGATGAATGAATTGCCCAGGGCGTCGCTTTCCGCCAATCGGAACTCCTTATAGAAAGGCGACTGATAATACATCCCGACCGCCAGACGATAATTCCAATGATTATAATTATTAGGCACAAAATTCATGTTGACTCGCGGCGACACGAGGAATTCCTTATTGAAATCCCAATACGACATGCGCAATCCGGCGTTCAGAGTGATATAAGCCTTCGGAGTATCGAAATATATCGCATCCTCTGCATAGAAAGCCACTCGATTCGTCGATAGATTCTGACGCGATGAGAGATTGTAGATCAGATGCACCCCCTCCGGAGCCGTCGGCAGTGAATATCCGGCTGAATCGCGCCATTCCCACTCTTTCGTGCGATCGTGAAACTTCTCGTTCTGGAATACTATGCCATACGACAGATTATTACGCTTTACGGCCGACTGTCCGCGTAGCGCCACCTGAAATACGCTTGCGCGAAGTCTATTGCGCGAGTGTTCCATATATTTACCCACGCCCAATTCTCCGCCTACGGCCCCTTCGCCTCCTGTCCCGGCCTGATTCAGCCAGTACTCCCCGGAGATATCATAGCTCACAAGCTCGTTCGACTGAAATCCCGCCAGCGACAGCGCGAATGAATTGCCCCGGTTGAGGGTATAGGTCGTAGTAAACGAACCGAGATAAGTCTCAAACTTATCCCGCTCCTCACCATCGAAATATACCTTGAAGGATTTCGTGTCTGAAGCTGTGCCGAACGTGGTCTCCCTGTCGGCCGGAATGAAATTGAAATGATTGAGCGATATATTGCCCAAAAGATTAAAGGCAAATTTGGAGGAGGGTTTATAGGTAATATTCGTCTGATAGTCGAAATATAGCGGGTCATATTCTCCGCGCGTCTCCAGCGAACTGAGCAGTGAGTTATTCTTCTTCAGTCTCACGCCGTGGAGCTGAGAGAATTTCGTGCTGCTTTGGCCGAAAGTGAGAGAGCCCCCCATCAGCGAAAGCGAGAGTGCTCCTTCGAGTGCTTCGGGTTCGCGATAGGTAATATCGAGTGCCGACGACATTTTATCGGAATAACGCGCCGGAAACCCGCCGGTGGAGAATCGTATATTGCCTACCATATCCGGATTGATGATACTCAGCCCCTCCTGCTGACCGCTCCTCACAAGTTGCGGACGATAGATTTCAACCCCGTTGATATAGACGGAGTTCTCATCAAACGAGCCTCCGCGCACCGAGTACTGCGAACTCATCTCATTCGAGGAATTTACACCGGCCATCGTCTGAATCATAGCTTCCACCGAACCCCCCGACACATCCGGAGAGGTCTTGAAGCTCTCTTTGTCGAAGGTCTGCATACCGTTGATATTCTGACGGAAACCGGTCACTTCCACCTCTGCGAGTTCGGTCTCATCCGAGTCGAGGGTCGCGTTGAGGGTGATTTCGCCTTTTGGGTCGATAAGTCGTTTCGTGACGCGATGATATCCGATGCAGGAGAACTGCACCTCAATCGTGTCCTTCTGAGCCACAGTGAGAGAATACTGCCCCTTGAGGTCAGTATTCGTGCCGATAGCAGTCCCCTTGATCTGAACCGTAGCAAACTCCACAGGTTTCTGTTCGCGATCAATAACCTTACCGGATATTCTGACATTCTCTGCCCGACCCACAATAGCGAACAGAGTGACCATCATGCAATATATGGAAAACTTAAGTCTATTCATCATAAGAATAACGCATTCCCCCTATGAATATTATCTGATTAAGCAATAGAGCCCTTCGAAGCATAGCAAGCATACGGTGAGGCCCGTATTGCACAATGTGGCAAAATAGCCCGAAGAAACCCGAACGTTGGGGAAATAGCCCCCCGGGTCGCCAATCCGCACCAGCGGAGCAAAGCGACGCTCACCTCCCATCCGCACCAACAAACCCGCACACCCTTTCAAATAGCTGAAAACAAAAAAAATCCGCACCAATCCGCAACTCCCCGGCCATCGGGGCAAAGCCCCGATCCGGATCCGCGTTTCAAAAAAATTTAAACCCATCCAAAAAGATAAAAATCCATCCAAAAGGAGAGAAAAAACAAAAAATGGCCGTCTCTCGCGAGATAGCCATTCTTGTGATTCGTGCAGGATTCAAACCTGCAACCTTCTGATCCGTAGTCAGATGCTCTATTCAGTTGAGCTAACGAACCATTTCGCAATCCGGTCGGAACCGGCCTCCTGATTTCTCAGTCGTCGGGAGTCTTGTTGTTTCCCGTTTGCGAGTGCAAAGTTACTGCTTTTTTCTGATTCTGCCAAATTTTTCGGCCAAAAAATGCAGATTTTTTTCCACTTTTTTTGGTGCCGTTTCAGCTTCTTTCTGTCAATGGTTTCTATATCAGTCGCTTGAGTTCTACACTCGCCGACCCGTTGATTCCCTCTATCGGCGGAGTTATTTTGCGGATTCTTACGCGGAGTTCTTTCACTGTGCGGAATTGCTCCGCTATTCGGTCGGCGATTGTGCAGGCCACTGTCTCCAGAAGTTGCCGCGGTTGCTCCATCTCTTGCTTCACGATCTCGTAGAGGTCAGCGTAAGATATGGTGTCGGCAAGATCGTCGCTCGGCTCGTCACCCTTCGGATGCACCCATACATAATCTACCCTGATTTCTACTACAAACTCATTGCCGGCACGGCGCTCCTGAGCGAACACTCCGTGCCGGGCATAGAATCGGCAGTCGTCAAGACTGACGGTCATATAATCTTTCTGCATCTCGGTGCCTGATTTATCGAAGGCTCCCCTTTACTTCACGGGAATCTTATCGATTCGGCGCTGATGGCGACCTCCTTCGTAGTCGGCCGTAAGATAGGCCTCAAGGATTGCTATTGCTTCGTCATAGCTGACGAATCGAGCCGGCAACACGAGGATGTTGGCATCGTTGTGCTGCTTCGCCAATGAAGCTATTTCAGGTTTCCAGCAGAGCGCTGCGCGGATACCCTGATGCTTGTTGAGGGTCATCTGGATACCGTTCCCCGTCCCGCACATACACACTCCGAAGTCGGCCGTTCCGTTCTCTACTGCGTCTGCGGCCGGATGGGCGTAGTCGGGATAATCACACGAGGTTTCGGAATCCGTGCCGAAGTCAAGGATGTCATAGCCTTTCTCGGCGAGGTACTCTTTAAGTTGGGTTTTCAGATTGACTCCGGCATGATCGGAGGCCATTGCGATGGTTGACATGATTTTTTTCTTTGAAAAAAATAAGTAATAAGTTGTAAGTAATAAGTAATGAGTATTGAGGGTTGAGGTATGTTTCTGCTTGGAGCTTATCTTTTCTTTGGTTGCGCCGGGCAGCCCCTTCCCTTTACTATGCTTGGGAGGGATTTGATTCTTCTGCTTTTTTATCCTCGGCCTTTTTATCTTCGGCTATCTTGCGGTTGATACTGTCGATATAGTCGAGAATGTCTTCGCGTCCTCGGGGCTTTTCGCTGGAGGTGATAAAGATCGGTGGAAGTTCCTCCCATTGCTCTTTCAGCACTTTGCAGTAGTCTCTTACCTTCTGCTCTCCCGCCTGCGGACCTAATTTATCGGCTTTGGTGAAGACTATTGCGAAGGGCACCTGATTCTCTCCGAGCCATTCCAGAAATTCCAAGTCTATCTGCTGAGGCTTATGGCGGATATCAATCAGTACGAATAGCAGCGCCATCTGAGGTCGTTCGAGAATATAGTCTTCGATTATCTTTCGGATTGCCTCGCGCTGGTCCTTGCCGCGTGCCGCATAGCCGTAGCCGGGAAGGTCAACGAGATACCACGAGCCGTTGTTGATATTGAAATGATTGATCAGAAGTGTTTTTCCCGGGGTCTGCGAAGTTTTCGCGAGTCGCGAGCGTGTGAGCATATTGATAAGCGAGGATTTACCTACGTTGGAGCGGCCGATAAAGGCATACTCCGGAGCGTCCGTAGCGGGACACTGGCGGACATCGGCATTGCTTATCTCGAATTTTGCATTCTTTATTTCCATAGCAATAAAAGGTTAAGGGCCGCTTGCGCAGCTTAATTGGTTATCAAATGTTGGTGCGTGTCTTCACCACGTACCAACGCATCCTACTTTAAGAGACTATCTTATTCGAAGATTGCGGCGTGGAGGGCTTTAAGGGCCGGAGTGACGTCTGCTTCCTCTATTATGAAGGCGATATTTGTCTCGGAGGATTTATTGGCTGTGCCTATCACTCTGATTCCTGATTTCTCCAGCTCTCCCTCGAGCTTGCGGCTCATTGAGGGGACGGTGCGCAGGTTGTCGCCTACAGCAGCTAAAGAGGCAAGTCCGCGGGTCATCTCTATCACTTCAAGTGAGTTATCTACCAGTTCCGGGGCAAATTCCTCTTTCAGGAGCCTTACAGCCTGCATGGCCTCACTCCCCGCTACTACAAACGAGAAGGAATTGATCGAGTCGCACGTTGGGATGAGGTGAGGGGAGAGTCCTTTCAGCGACAAGGCATTAAAAGCCCGGCTTGAGATTTTGGCTGCATCTGAGGCAAAGCGACCGCGCAGCGTGATTAGTGCCTCATCCTTAAGAGCGGAGATTCCGGCTACGATTCTATCCGGTTGCAGAGTCGGGGCACCGTTAGTTATCCCGTCGCATCCGGCTGCATTGGCCGATGAATGATCGGAGATAAGAGTGCCGGGGGCATCCGGACTATGAGTATTGAGAATCCTGATAGGTATATTCTTGTGGAAGACGGGATAGATCGTCGGAGGATAGATCACTTTCGCACCGAAAGTGCAGAGATCCATACTTTCCACGAAAGACATTTCGTCGATTACCCGCGCGTTGGGCACGACACGCGGATCTGCCGTCAGAAATCCGTCGACATCAGTCCATATCTCGAGTACTTCAGCGTCCAAGGCGGCCGCTACGAGGGCAGCTGTATAATCCGATCCGCCTCGTCCGAGATTGGTAATCTCCCCGGTATCCTTATCGCTGGAGATAAAGCCCCCCATAATTACAGGATATGGTCCTTCCGAGAGGTGTTCGCGGATAAGTCGCTCGGTGAGTTCGGTGGAGGCTATGTTTTTATCAAACCATTTCTCGGTCCTTATAATATCGAGGGAATTTTCGTGGCGGGCGGCCGGAATCATATCGGCTACTATGACCGACGACATGCGTTCACCCAGACTTACGATCTGCGCCAGTGTCCTCTCGGGAAGGTCGGCGATAAGAGAGACTCCGTCATAGAGCCGGCGAAGTTCATTAAGGAGAGGTTGGATTGCAGAGAGGGTAGAGCGACGCACGTCCTGTGCCACTACATCCTCAATTATATCGTAATGGCGCTTGGCCATCGCTTCAAAGTCTTCAATATAGGTTGAGTCGCCTGAAGCAGCTTTTTTAGCCGTGGCGATAAGTCGGTCGGTGAGACCTCCGAGTGCTGAGACCACTACGACTGCGTCGGAGTCAAGACTCTCAACGATACTCTTTACATTTTGCAGGCTCTCCGTCGTACCGACGGATGTGCCACCGAATTTTAATACGATCATTCCTTTCGTTACTTCTTCGGGTAGAAACTTATACATTATTCATGCAAAGGTAATAATTTTTTCGTTTACTTGCAAGAAGAATCCGCATGTGCGTTCGCAATGGTCGATTCTGTGTCGATATTGTGTCGATACTGTGTCGATACTGTGTCGATTCTACCTCCCTGCATTTGCTTGTGAAGTGTGCGCCAATTGGAGTCCCCCGGGGGCAATCGGAGTCTTTAAGGGCGGCCGCGGATTCCGTTTCTAATTGAGGTTGGGGTCAGCGGGGATCATTCGCCAGTGGCGGTAATCCGGGGAGAGCAGGAGCGTCAACTGATGCCATAACTCTTCTCCGTCGAGGTCGAGTATAAGATGAGAGTCTACCAGCATCGGGAGCACTCCCCAGGCTCCGGCCTCAATCTCTTTCTGCAACTGGCCTTCAGCCCAACCGCTATACCCTAAATAGAATCGTATTTTGTGGTCGATATCCGGTTCTCCTTTGGCGTACATGCGTATCAGTGCATCGTAGTCCCCCCCGACATAGAGTCCCGGAAGTATTTCGAGGCTCCCCGGCAACCGGTCGCCGAGGGTATGAATCCAAAACATGCGCTGAAGATCTACCGGACCGCCATTATACACGGGTTGCGGAGCAATACGTTCCGGCACACCGCACACATCGGCAAGAGTCAGATCAAGCCGTCGGTTGAGCACCAGCCCGATATGCCCTCCATTAGCGTCTTCATCAAGAATCAGCACCGCCGTACGCTTAAAATTAGGATCATTCAGCATCGGAGAGGATAAAAGAATATTACCTCTCCGGAATCTATGTGGAGGATTAGAGTTTTCCATTTTCGTTTTACTTTATATTATTTTATAAGTAAGTACAGCAACTACAACCATCGAATCCGATCATATTACTAATTACTTAAAACTTATATATTTTACAAGTATCTCAACTACAACCGTCGAATCCAATCTTATTACTTAATACTTATTACTTATTACTTTTTAAGTTTAACAAGTTGAAACTTGTCAAACTTAAATATATAACATATAGAATCGGAGATGAGTTGAGAAGGAGAGAAGGAGAGAAGTAAAAAAGCCATCCTCCCGAGGGCAGCAAATCCGCAACAGCGAAGCGCCGCGCCGCTCAGCTCCCATCCGCACCCCCCAACCCCGCACCACCCCAAATCTAAAAATAAAAAATCCGCACCAATCCGCGACTCCCCGGCAATCGGGGCAAAGCCCCGATCCGGATCCGCGTTCGAAAAAAATCAAAACCCATCCAAAAAATGAACTGCACCCCAAAAGTTGGACGGGTTAAACACTAACCAGTAATAGAAAGAGTTCGGTATTGAACCGGACTCTTTCCTTTTAACCGGGATTTGATTCTTTTATTGTTATAATAATCAATATATTCCTCCAAAGCCTTTATAAAGGCTTCCGGCGATTCAAATTTAT
>JAAVDX010000022.1 GCA_014801585.1 Bacteroides sp. | reverse complement strand
TTCTTTTGTTATTAAAAAATCTTCGGAATACTTCAGGTATGTTGTCATACACGTTGTCTATATACTGGATTTTAAGGCTACAAAATTAGGTGTTTTAATTGTAATAAGCAAATTTCCAACTACCGAATTTTGGTAGAATCTGTGCCATGGCAAATCGTTAAGATATCGAAAAAATTTCGTATCTTTGCACTCGGATCGGTGTATTCCAATCCATGACATTTTGAAAATAAGAAGCGGTTTGGTTTAACTCTTCTTTATAATTTTTATAGTTCGTAAATAAGTTTAAACAACTTCAATATAAGCAACTAAATATTATATGGAAATACGAAGTTTAGAGAATATCAGTTTTGATGCGCTGTTTGAGGGCTTTTCATATGCGTTTTCTGACTATGAGATTCATTTTGATAAAAGCGAGGTGCAGTCTATGCTGAAAAGACGTGGATATGTTCCTAAACTTTCGTTTGCTGCTTTTGAAGGCGGAAAAATTGTAGCATTCACACTAAACGGAATTGGTATGTTTAAGGGCATACAGACTGCTTATGATACCGGTACAGGAACGGTAAAAGAATATCGAGGATGTGGTTTAGCCGGAGAAATCTTCAGATACTCCCTGCCGTTTTTAAGACAAGCGGGTATAAGGCAATACCTGTTGGAGGTATTGCAAAATAATCATAAAGCAATTACCCTATACCGACGGATGCAATTTGACACGACAATAGAATTTGACTGTTTCAAGCAATCGATTGTCAACATTGATAATATTCATAGCGTCAATAAGTGTGCTAATCTCAGAATCGGATTGATTGATGTTGATACAGTCAGACAAGCTCAGACGTTCTGTGATTTTTATCCGTCATGGCAAAATAGCATAGAGTCTATAGAGCGAGGAGCCTCTGACCTGACTTGTATCGGAGCATTTGACTTATATGAATTGATAGGCTTCTCTGTATTCGACCGTAAAAGTGGTGATTTAACTCAAATCGCAGTTAAAGAAGAATATAGAAGGCAAGGCGTTGCTTCGCAGCTACTCTGTGAAGTAATCAGACAGATGTGTACTGACTTTGTCAAAGTAATCAATGTTCCTTCGGATAATCTATCTTTGCCTGCTTTCCTTAAGAGCAGGAATATTCCTTTGATGAACAAGCAGTTTGAAATGGTAATGGATTTAACTCGAATATCAAAATGATAGAAACAGAACGACTGATACTCAGACCTTGGCGAGAAGATGATGCTGAATATCTTTTCAAATACGCGCAAGATCCCGACGTGGGTCCGATTGCAGGGTGGCCATCGCATACTTCGGTGGAAAATAGTCTAGAAATAATTCGGACAGTATTTGCTGCGCCTGAAACATACGCTGTTGTCTTAAAAGAGACAAATGAGCCGATCGGAAGTTGTGGGATCATGTACTTCAACAGTCTCCCCTCTTCTGAAATGAAAAGCAACGAAGCTGAAATTGGCTACTGGATTGGTAAACCATATTGGGGACAAGGACTGATTCCCGAAGCGGTAAAAGCGTTACTCTCACGGTGTTTTAATGAGTTGAGCATCGATACACTATGGTGTGGCTATTACGATGGTAACCTCAAATCAAAACGTGTCTGCGAGAAAAGCGGATTCAGATACCATCACACCAACAAAGACATTACATCTCCATTGGGAGATAAACGGACAGAACATTTCCACATAATGACTAAAGAAGATTTCCATACCCTATTCAACCACTACTCTCGGCACTGAACAATACGAAGTTTTCTACATCGGCTTCCGCCTTCGGCGCAAACGATACCAATACGATTACCGACACACTGACGGAGAATTATTCTCTTGGGTCGCTCCAACAATCGGACACTTGTAAATAGCTGAGTGTCCGATTATTATATAGTATAACTCCCTAACTCGGGAAGTTAGTTAAAATTTTTGGATTAGACAAATGTTAATTACAGAAATTTGCCTCATTCCGAACGAGATACATTATTTTGTTCTCATCGTTTCCTTCTCTGCCTACGATATTCTCTCAGTTCTTCAAGATAGCTGGCTGTTATTACACCAGATGGCAAAGCTATAATAGCTACTCCAAAAAGAGAGGAAAGCATGGAAACAATTCTTCCTATATCGGTAACAGGACATAAATCTCCATACCCGACGGTTGTAAGAGTTACGGTAGCCCAGTATAGTGCATCAAAGAATGAATGAAAGGTTTCATCCCCGGTAAGGGGGTTAATATGAGGTTCAGCATTAAACATTATTAGAGCAGTAATAAAAATGTATAATAACGCTAACATTAATACTGATAGCAGAACCTCTTTTTCCTTACTCAAAACTCTTAGAAAGATTGTAAGCTTATCTGAATATCTGACTATTTTAAGCAATCTAACAATCTTAAGCAGTCTTGTTAGACGCAAGAGCTTAAATTCGGGACTAATTAAGTTCAAACCCGGCAGAATTGATAAAAGATCAATTATAGCCATCGGAGTAAATGGGTAAATTAAGTAAGATATTCTTCCCCTTCTCAATTGTAAATCCGAGGTGTACCAGCGGAGAATATAATCTATGATAAAGGCTGTTACCGTTACGATTTCAATGACTTTAAAAATAGGATAATCGTCGATAAACATTAGTGGCACAATACTTGCTATGATCATAACGAGCATATACCAGTCATAAACTCGACTGGCAAACATCCCTTTTCTATCTCTATTTATTAGATCAAAAATCTTCTGTTGTAACATACCAAAGGTCAATTAACTCACAAATTTACAAAGAATATCCGAATAATCAGCTGTAATCGTCAATTTTGTATCCTCATAAATCAGCATAGTAAAATCCCCGGTGTAGGGGTAAAATAAAAGGCATCCATTAATTTTGTGGGTTGAACAATAAGACACAAAAACATGGATGGCCGCCCCAAGGCTTCTGAGATAAAGAAGCATCTCATGTGGAGCAAAATTAATCAATTAAAACGAAAAAGCCATAGCATAAGCCGGAGAAAAAAGCTTACAGGCTATGACCGCAAGACAATCCGGAAGTATCTCCGGATGACAGAGGAAGAGTTTAAGGCACAAGGATGCTGCTTCAGACACTATACCAGCCGTCTTGACAAATACAGGGACTTCATTGTCTCACGGCTGGAAAATTTATTGGTAATAAATTGTCAACCTTGTTAGAAGTAATCAGTTATAAGTAAATGGACGAAAGAAATTCTGAACTTTACTATTGAGACTATTCCATCAATAGAAACGTACTAGGTCATCCTATTCTTTCGGTTGCAGAAATGAATAGATGAGTTTTTATACCCGTAATCGGATTATTATACCTGTAAGGGTATAAACTAAGGTTAATTTTAATATTTTATACCCTTTAAGGTGTAAATTAGAATATTTTTATATCTTTGCACCCTAAAAGGTATAATATGACTAATTTGGCGAAAGATTCTTTTTATTAATCTTCCGTTATCTTTTTGGTGTATTTTCCTTCCTTCATCAGTCACGATGCCCACATCGTTCCTTCTTCATGAAGAAAAATCCACTCAAAAACCTAACAAAATCTTAATAAAAAAATAAGTTTAAACAACTTCATTAGAATGAAATAACAGAATGCATACTTTCAGTAGGATTCATAATAATCTGTTGCAATAGGCAGTTGAACCATCTAACATTTGGATATGTTATACAAATGCACTATTTTTGCACTATAAAATGGTATAACTATGAATACAGCATCAGTAACAAGAAAACAGACCTCGTTTCGGTTAAGTGAGAATTTGCTGGAACGTCTCCGGATAGAAGCAAAGAAACATAACCGCAGTCTCAACAATCTTGTTGAGACTGTGCTTCTCGCGTTTGTTTCAGAAAAGCCTAATAAGACAACTTTGGCTGCAATGAAGGAAGCCGAGACTAATGATAATTTAGAGACGCTTGATCTATCCAACTTTCGCAACTTCGTTGATTCTCTATGAAGACTTTGAAGATAACCACTCAGTTTAAAAAGGATCTCAAACGATATAAAAATCGACCTAAGGTTATCAAGAGATACTGCGATATTTGGAGTATAAGGAACAAGTCCCTCTATCTCCACTATAATGCTCGAGAATCAAGCAATTTACTATTTTTTCATCCGATTTCTTCCTTTTGGTGGGGCAGCAATCGGATGTTTTATTTATGCTTTGAAAATCAAGAGGACAATAATTCTACCTCATTAAAATATTTATCAGGCTGTCGCGTTATATTGTATTTGTCAAATACTATCAAGATGAATCAACAGGAAATATTTAATTTGGCATTAGCCAATCAGGAAAAGGCAAAAAGGGTTATGGATAAATCCGGAATAGCCAAAGTCTGGGAACGGAATGGATGCCGCGTTAATCTCGTAGGCTCCCTGCGTATGGGATTATTGGCTTCTCATAGAGACATAGACTTACATGTCTATTCAAAAGGCATTACAGAAGAAAAAAGTTTTGCTATTATGGCTCAAATAGCGAAACTGCCGGATATTACCGAGATTAAATGTATTAACGGACTCCACACTGAAGAACACTGCATAGCTTGGCACGTATTCTATAGATATGAGGACGAGATATGGCAGTTTGATGTGATTCATTTAGAAGAGGGAACTCAGTATGATGGCTATTTTGAGAGAATGGCTGACAGGATATTGGAGATAATGACTCCAATTCAGAAAGACACCATCCTTAGACTGAAATTTGAGACCCCTTCTGACAAAGACTATCATGGTGTGGAATATTATGAGGCAGTGATTGCTGATGGAATATCAAATATGGTAGAATTTGATGAATGGGTAACTGATCACAGAAAGAAACCAATGTATTACTGGATTCCCTAAAAATGGTGCCGTCCAGTCCCTAAAAGGTGAACCTGTCATTCCTTATTGTGGATAGAATACACGCCATATTGGAAGAACGCGGTCTTAAACAAAAGAACCTTCCCAACATGCTTGGTAAGAAGGAGTCTGAAATCAGTAAATGGATGAGAGGCACTCATAACTTTACAATTGAGACTGTTTCATCAATAGAAACGTGCTGGGTCATCCTAATCTTCAGGTTGCAGAAATGATATATGAGTTTTTAATACCCGTAATTGAATTATTATACCCGTAAGGGTATTAACTAAGGTTAATATTAATATTTTATACCCTTTAAGGTATAAATTGGAATATTTTTATTATCTTTGCACCCTAAAAGGTATAATATGACTAATTTGGCAAAATATATAAAGGCTAAGCGCAAGGAATATGGGCTTACACAGGTAGATCTATCTCAGAAATCAGGGGTAGGTCTGCGCTTTGTGCGTGAAATGGAACAAGGAAAGGAAACTCTCCGACTGGATAAAGTTAACCAAGTTCTTGCTCTATTTGGAGCTGAAATGGCTCCAATGAAACTTTCTGAGGTATGAAACAAGCTAAGGTATTTATAAGTAATACTCTTGCAGGCATTCTGACTGAAGATGAAGCCGGGTATGAGTTCATGTATCTACCGGAGTATTTAGCGTCTGATTCGGCTATGCCAGTCAGTCTGACCCTGCCTCTGTCGGATAAACAATACAGAGATAAAGTCCTGTTTCCGTTCTTCGATGGACTTATTCCTGAAGGATGGCTGCTTGATATAGCAGAACAGAGTTGGAAAATATCAGCACGCGACCGATTCTCGTTACTTTTGGCTTGCTGTAAAGACTGTATCGGGAACGTAAGTGTAATTCCTATGGAAGAAAGTGAGGTGATAGATGCGTAAATGCTTATTTTGTTATAAGCCATTGAACGATGGTGAGGTTGACTATCATCCCGGATGTGCGCGAAAGATTTTTGAATCAACAGTTGTGCCGGAATTACCTTATACTCGGGATAATATCAAAGAGTTAGCACGCGAAATTGTAACAGCAAGCACAACCGTAACAGGGGTGCAGCCTAAATTGTCGCTTGACATTGCTCGTGGCGGGAAAGACGAACCTCTGCGTTTCACTATTGTCGGGCTATGGGGGCGCTTTATACTGAAACCTCAGACCGATCGTTTTGTCAATCTTCCCGAAAAAGAGGATTTGACAATGCACTTGGCAGAGATAGCCGGAATAAGAACCGTACCACACTCTCTGATACGATTTGCCGATGGTGAACTTTGCTACATCACACGCCGTGTTGACCGAACAAAAAAGGGTGATAAAATCGCAATGGAAGATATGTGCCAGCTTTCAGAGCGACTGACCGAGGATAAGTACAAAGGCTCATACGAGCGTATTGCAAAGTTGATAAAGAAACATTCATCAGCTCCAATGCTGGATGTCATCAACTTCTGGGAGATAGTAGTCTTCTCATGGCTTACAGGTAATGCGGATATGCACCTGAAGAACTTCTCTCTCTTTAAGCCGACCGAGAATTATAT
>JAAVDX010000021.1 GCA_014801585.1 Bacteroides sp. | reverse complement strand
TTTATTAATCTTCCGTCATCTTTTTGGCGTATTTTCCTTCATTCATCAGTCACGATGCCCGCATCGTTCCTTCTTCATGAAGAAAAATCCACTCAAAAACCTGACAAAATCTTAATAAAAAAATAAGTTTAAATAACTTCCTTATGTACTCAATTTGTTTTTCCTCTGGTATTATCTATCGGATTAAGTTTTTCGATAAGATATTCCTCGAGGGAGAGCCGTTCGTATTTTTTGTCTT
Source organism: Bacteroides sp. (assembly GCA_014801585.1). GTDB lineage: Bacteria > Bacteroidota > Bacteroidia > Bacteroidales > Muribaculaceae > Lepagella. The sequence goes on along the minus strand of JAAVDX010000021.1, from coordinate 83,909 downwards.
GATTCGGTACGGGGATTGCGACTATATAGCGAGGAGCGCCTTCCCAAAAGGATGAGCGAATGATACATAGATCTCCCGCCGGTTTAAAATACTGATAGAAGCGGCTGCCAAATGAAGAGGTCTGGCCTACATAAATCACTTGTTGATCTTTGTCTAAGATCAGATAAACACCGGCTTTACCGTTTCCGGGCCATTGCTGCTTAAAACCATACGTTTCATCATTTTCAGGAAAAAGATCATACTTTTGCATTGGTTCAAATTCTGTGTGATACTCATCGTTGTAAGCTTTAATAAGCAGTTGAGCATCTTTAAGAGTTTTATTCATGTTGTTAGTTTTTATTATTAGGGTTCGCAAATTTACTCAATTGGAAAGTAAGTTTAGAGTCTTGCGTGGTTCGATTTGGTTCAATTTTACGCTTCATAACTTATTGTGGATTGTGGGAGTGTAATTTATTAAAATATAGTTAAAATAAGCTATTTCCCGAGATTGTAATCGGCTAAATGTGGTACTGTGGCATGGGGCGGGTTAGCGCCTGATCGACTCCCTCAAAGCAACAGGAATCCGACCAATCAGTTAATTCGTCAAGATTGGCAGGGGCTTCTGTTGGGTAGAGGGGATTTTCTCTTCCACATTCTTCAGGGGTATGGGTAGACGCGTCAGACCACACAACGATAACGTGACGACGCTTGTCGCCTCCCTTTGTCCAGTCAGAATTTATTGCCATTGCAAGAGCTTCAAGACCCGACTCTGGTTCTGGTCCACCTCCCGAAGGAATAAAAGAGTTTACGAGCGACTTGAACTCTTCTTCTTGCTCAGGTATAGACAAGAAGCCACTGTCGACAATGGCATTTTCCTTATCATAACCCAAATCTCGGAATCCAATTACGCGAATGCGGAGGTCTGAAATTTCTTTTCCCTTAGCATCGCAACGCGTTTTGAGGTCAGAATAGAATTTGAGCGCATTTTTTTGACGGTGTCAAGCAGGTCGCCCATACTGCCTGTGCAGTCAATGCACATTACGATGTCTACATTATACGTTAGCCCTCGTGACATAAGCAAGTGTCAGATTGCTCTATAGGCTTCTCCAAATTCGAGCAGTTACAAAAAAAGCGTGAGTGCCTGTTACCGTTGCTCGTCCTACTATCGGAGGCTTCTCGCATTGCCTATTGGAGTTGGACGGCAACGCAGAAGCCCACGCTTGAATATGTGATTATAGTATTCAGCCATAACTCCTCCAGGAGTTCGTGCTAAATACAGGTATATACATATCCACGGGCATCTACCGTTGCTTCATCCTTGACTCCAATGTGAATTTTGCGAGAATTCCCGATAGTCAAGAATCAAGCGCCTAGTAAACGCTTTATATTATGTCGTTGCATCCCACCTCTCTTAACCCCAGACCGGGGCTTCTGTGATGCGGTCTGCGACTGCAAAGATACAAAAAATATTTGATATAAGTTAGTAATCTAATTTATTTATTGTGAATTTTTCTTTGGCATCTATAAATGGTGAAATGCTAAGGCACATTTTAATTTTGTCACAATATGCCTCTTCCCCTAAAGGTATGCGATAATCAAAATTATCACCAACGCTCCCAAGCTTATTGGTGTGCTTATTATTATTATCCACAACATATTCATCTCTCCGATATTAAAAAGGTTGTCCAGTCATTAGTGTCCACTAAAAAATCATAAGAGTTCTTTGAAATTTTTGAAATTCAATTTGTTGTGAAGAAATTTGGAGTCAACGGATTTGATTTTATCTTTGCGGTCAGAATCAGACCATTATGAATAAAGACAAATACGTTTTCGCCCAATTAGTCCAGTTCTCGGATCGTAATCACTTCAATTATTTGGTACGTAAGTATAATGGTGACAAGTATGTGAAAAGCTATACTTGTTGGAATCAACTACTTACGCTGATGTTTGGCCAACTCTCCAATCGTGAGAGCCTGCGTGACCTCATCGTTGCAATGGAAGCCCATGCCGGGAAACTCTATCATCTCGGGATTGGAAAATCTGTAACGAGGAGCAATCTTAGCAAAGCCAACGAACAACGTGACTACCGCATATTCGAAGAGTTTGCGTTCTTCATGATTTCGGAGGCACGTAAGCGCAGAATCTAGAAAATCTTCGAGCTGGACGGCCACGTCTATGCCTTTGATTCCACAACCATCGATCTCTGCCTTTCGGTATTTGAATGGGCAAAATTCCGTAAGCATAAGGGCGGCATCAAGATGCACACTCTTTACGATGTGGAGGCACAAGTCCCTGCATTCGTGCATATTACCCCTGCTAAACTCCACGATTCAAAGGCAATGCCTGAGATTCCATACGAGAAAGGAGCTCACTATATTTTTGATCGTGGCTACAATGATTTTGAGAATCTCTACACCATCAACCGCATTGAGGCGTTCTTTGTGGTGCGAGCCAAAACCAATGTTAGATTCAAGCCCGAGACCTGGAAACGCAGGCTTCCTGAGAATGTTGTTTCCGACTGCATCGGTTACTTTACGGTCTATAAAAGCTCAAAGGATTATCCCGAAAAACTCCGGAAAGTAATCTGTATAGACCCGGAAGATGGTACAAGATACATCATCCTCACAAATAACCTGTCGGCTTCTGCTGAGACCATTGCTGACCTCTACCGCAACCGATGGAGTGTGGAATTGTTCTTCAAATGGATCAAGCAGCATCTTAGAATCAAGAAATTCTGGGGTCCGTCCGAAAATGCTGTGCGGATTCAAATATATTGTGCCATAATTACTTATTGTCTTGTAGCAATAGTTCAGCACGATATGAAACTGGAGCGAAGCATCTATGAAGTACTTCAGATTCTTGGGATATCGCTTACAGACAAGACTCATCTGAGAGACCTCTTCGACAAATCGAATTTCAAAAATGTCAATGTTCTCTATGGTTCTTGTGAACCGAATTTATTTAATTTTTAACCCCGTCCATTTTTAGTGGACAGTAGTGTTGTCCAGTATAAAGATAAGAAATTAATCCGACCCATGCAAACTTCCGCCGAATCAACCCTATTACAAACCCCAATCTCAAAAGGATCCTTCCAATAAGAGCGCTCTTCCAACAGTACCATACATCCCCCACCGAGTAAATCCTTTGACAACCAACCCGCCGCGTAGCGGTGATATACATTAGACCCGTATTGATGGACCCAAAGCGGCCATCGGTGCGGGTATCCCTCCACGATCAATAAATATATCAGGAGCCCTGCGTCAGCACGGGCTACCCCCTAAAGAACAATAATCGACTGAAAAGCCAATAATCCACGAAAGAACAATCACCGACCCTACACCGTAGTAACCAATCCTCCAACCCGGGATACAATAACAGTATCTGAATATAATAACAGTATTAACGTGCGGAGCGAAGCAAAGCACAACTCAGCACCCTCAGCGTCATCGTCAGCATAACCCTCCGTTCCTCAATCCTCAGCGAGCCCTCTGCACCTCTGCGTGAGATCACCGTGCTCCCCATCCCCGTCCTCTCCACCGTGCGCAACATATTGATCAACTACTTTCCACGGGCGCCAATCTCCAACGTTCGGACTTCTTCGTGTTATTTTGCCATATTGTGCAATACGTACTTCAGCGTATGCTTACGATTAAGCGATAAAATGACGCTAAAACATCAATTTGATTATTATAAGCCTGATAAAAGTTCCGAACCGGTCATCACTTCCATCTTTGAGAAGGCGAACAGTTTCTTGCCGAGGTCTTTTAGAGATGCTCCGATATGGTAAACATCTTCATCGATTATCAGAAAGCGATCGTGAGCCTTTGCATATTTATGAAGAGTTACACCGGGATACTGCTCATTATGTTTCTCAACATCCTGACGCAATTGTTTTGAGATCTGTCCATCATAGATATCAACTATCACACCGGGCTGACGTTTGGATAGCTGCACCAGTACCGAATCATCAATATAATTGTCGATAACCACAATCCTCTTATTAGCCTGACGTATCAAATCGGCAATCAAAGCATAGGCATCGAAAATCTGTCCGTTGAAAAAGACTCCCTCCTTAGGTTGGAGAGAAGTGCGCACAAAGAAATCCACCTTTTCATCAAATTGGAGCAGATGACGGTCGTGCTCCGACAAACGCCTGTCTATTCTATCTTCAAGCTGCATCAAACGCTGATTAATGGAATAACCACGAAGAAGATAATCTTTAAGAACCTTATTTGCCCATACTCTGAATTGAATTCCCCGTGATGACTTTACCCGATAACCTATTGATGTAATCATCTCCAAATTATAATGTTCCACCTGATAAGTTTTCCCATCGGCTGCAGTTGTCGCAAATTTTGCGACAACTGGGATGCCTTCCAACTCCTCTCTTAAGGCATTATTAATATGTTTACCAATAGTTTTAACATCACGTCCAAACAATTCAGCAATCTGATTCCTGTTCAGCCACACTGACTCATCCTCTACTCTTACATCAAGAGTCAAGGTATCATCCGGCTGATACATTATTATTTCGTTAGCTTGATTCTTCTTCATGCTGCAAAATTAGTCAAAATTTCCAAGATTCTACATTCTTGTCACTGAAATCATCTTAAGTATCTCTTTAAAATAAGTTTATATTATCAAGTGCTCTAAGAAACACTTTCTTTTTGAATCTTTTGAGCGTCTTTAAATTATAGATATCAGTCGTTTAGCTCGCTAAACTCCTTCATCTATAATTTAAATCCATCTCAAAATCTCCTAAAAATAAAGTATTTCTTATTTTCAAGTGCTACTTAAAATATTGAAGTGTATCATAATAACCTGTCGGCTAATAGTTCGGAACCAGTCATCATTTCCATTTTGGAGAAGGCGAATAGTTTCTTTATAAATCGCGCCGTCATCATCTTAAAGCTGAGAAATCATGTCTACAAGATATTACCGGGTCGTTTATCGAGTTGAAATTTGCCATATTGTGCAATACGTGCTTCAGCGTATGCTTACGATCGACCGGTTTCGAATGAACCACCGGGGGAATATATGAGTACTTTGTTGCGCTCACCGTCGTTTTCGGTAAGCACAACATCTTTGACAGAGATACCGCCGACCACGAATAAAAATTTGTCGGAATCAGCCGGATTTGCTAAATTTGTATCAGACAACCATCTTTACACCTCTGAGATATGAACCTGCTACTGATAATCGGCGCCGGCCCGGGCTCCACAATAGGATTCCTTGTGCTTCTGATCGCTTTATTGTGGAAGAAGAAACCCGGATTGGTGATATTGCTCGTTCTGATATTCATCATTGCTCTTATCGCCGTGCAATGCGAGGATGATTCCCGGTCGGCGGACGTATCAGGTCCTCCGGTCAGCGATAAGAGTGTGGATGAAATAATTGCGAATATCGACCGTGACATGGATTCGATAGCGGCGCTCCCGTCGTATAGGTTGGCCGGGAGGATTCTCGATAGTCTCGGCTATCAGATATATCCGTCATATCTCTTCCGGAAGATTGATTTCCGAATGATGGAGGACAGAGATGATATGGTTATCTGTGGAGTGGCCAGAGATGCCGACAGCGTAGCGCGACGATTCAGTATGACCTTCGTGGGAGATCCGCCGGTTTATCAATCGGTCAATATCATAAATACTCAATCCGGATATGTTGTCTTCTCAGATAGTAAGTGAAATTTTTAGTTTTCCTCTCGAAAGGAAGGGGATTAATTCCATTAGATATGAAAAAATATTATGAAATCTTTGATGAGATATTAATGTTTGTGAAGTGGGGCAAGATTTCGACTGATTACTTTGGCTTTAGTCCATCATGGTTATATCAGCGTCTGAAAGGATATGACGGCAATGGAAAGCCCTGCGAACTGACGGAAGCGCAAAAGGAGACACTCCGCAACGCTTTGCATGATATCGCCGATCGCATTCACTCTGCAGCGGATAAGATTTAGATCCGGCGAATGTGGAGATTGTATTGGGTGTGGGGGAGTTGGAGTTAAAAGTAAAGTTTTCCCATAATCTTGCTGTTTTTTTCTGCAAAGTTAATATGGGGGGTGAGGGAATTACCGCTTAAATTTTGACTAAGTTTTGGGATGGGAGAGGAATTGGGTATAAATTAGTCGGTTAGATGGGCTTTAATTTTCTTGTGCATGGTGATCTCACGCAGAGGTGCAGAGGGCTCGCAGAGGGTTAGCCGAACGTGGATTATGCTGACGATGACGCTGAGGGCGCTGAGTTGTGCTTTGCTTCGCTCCGCACGTTAATACTGTTATTATATTCAGAGTCTGTGAATTGGTTACTACGGTTTAGGTCCGTAATGTTCCTTCGTCGATTATTGTTCTTTAGGGGGTAGCCCGTGCTGACGCAGGGCTCCTGGTATATTTATTGATCGTGGGGGATACCCGCACCGATGGACGCTTTGCGTCCATCGATACGGGCCTAATGTATATCACCGCTACGCGGCGAGTTGGCTGTCCAAGGATTAACTCGGTGGGGATTGGATAGGTCAGGATTATCTCGGTGGGTGGTTTGGTAGTCTAAGGATTATCTCTGTTAGCGGGCCGGTTATCCAAGGATTAACTCGGTGGGGGATGTATGGTACTGTTGGAAGAGTGCTCTTATTGGAAGGGCCCTTTTGAGATTGGGGTTCGTAATAGGGTTGATTCGGCGGAAGTTTGCATGGGTCGGATGAATTTCTTAACTTTGTACTGGACAACCTTTTTAATATCGGAGAGATGAATATGTTGTGGATAATGTTCGGCACACCAATAAGCGCTGGAGCGTTGGTGATAATTTTGATTATCTCTTACCTTTGGGAGAAGAGGGATACCGTGAAGGCAGTTGTGCTTGTACTCGGAATTATCGCCCTTTTGGTTTATCCATTTATAGATGATTCTAAAGAGGAGGCTGGGTCAGGGTCTGCGGCCAGCGATGTTAGCGCTGATGAAATAGTTGCGTGTATTGACCATGATTTGGATTCGATAGCGGCGCTCCCGTCGTATAGGTTAGCCGGGCGAGTTCTCGAGGGCCTCGGTTATGAGATCTGTCCGTCGTATCTCTTCGGGGAGTTTGATTCCAGAATGATGGATGGTAGAGATGATATGGTTATCCACGGTGTGGCCAGAGGTTCGGATAGTATCCTGAGGCAGTTCAGTATGACATTTAAAGGAGATCCGGCGGTATATCAATCGGTCAAAATTATAAATTCTCATTCGGGAAAGGTTGTCTTTTCGGATGGTGAGTGATATTTTAGTTCTTTTATTGTAAGTGAAAGTTAGGTCGCCCTAAGGCGACCGGATGTCTCCCGCGAAGCGGGAGCTACGTGCACGGTAAAGACCGGCAGGTCTTTACCGTGTTCGTCAGCGTGGTTGTTCGTCGCTATAATGAGTTCGTTGGTATGGTTGTTGGGCGGTGAGTTTTTTTCGTGGTATTGTGGTTCTTCTGCAATGTTAAAGGTGGGGGTTAGAAAAAAAGCCTGTCAATCGGTTGATTGACAGGCGAGTATTGGGGAGCGATAAACGGGGCTCGAACCCGCGACCCTTAGCTTGGGAAGCTAATGCTCTACCAACTGAGCTACTATCGCATTGGTAATCAATCGCATCCGAATGGCTTTTCCGATGGTGGGATAAACCCTCGGATGCGATTGCAAAGTTACTAAATTTTTTCTATCCGTGCAATTATTCGTTCGGATTTTTTGTATAATCAGAATCGGGTTTTCGTTTGGATAGGATCGGATTTTTTGTCTAAGACAGTGGGACCGACTTTTGGGGATAGATTCCTTTATTGGTCGGTGGGGGAAGGGTTAGAGTTTCCACTCTACGCCGTTCTTGGTATCTTTGACGTCGAAGCCGAGGGCGGCCAGACGGTCGCGGATGAGGTCGGAGGTGGTCCAGTCTTTGGAGGCTTTGGCGTTGGCACGTATCTCCATCAGGAGGTCGACGGCTCCGGCGTAGGCTTCGGTATTGCCGTCGGACGCTGCTTCCGATTCGCCGGCCCGGATTCCGAGAATGTCGATGAGGAAGATATTGAAAGTCTCTTTCAGACGATCGATATCGTCCTGACTGAGAGTGATGAGTCCGTCAGTAGCCTGATTGATGAGTTTGCCGGCCTCAAAGAGGTGGGCAATTACCATGGGAGTGTTGAGGTCATCATCCATCGCCTCGTAGCATTTCTCCATGAAGTCGGGGACTTCCACACTGCTCTTTTCGGACGGTTTGAGGGTCTGGAGCCGACGATAGATATCGAGCATCTTCTCAAGCGCCTTTTCGGAGGCTTGGAGTGCTTCGTTGGAGAAATCGACAGTAGAACGATACTGAGCCTGCAGGATGAAGAATCGGATCACCATCGGGGAGTAGGGCTGAGTCAGTAGAGGATGATCGCCCTTGAAGAACTGTTCGAGGGTAATGAAGTTGTTGTAAGACTTACCCATCTTCTTGCCGTTGATAGTGATCATATTGTTGTGCATCCAATATTTCACTGCTTCATGTCCTTGTGCGGCAACGCTCTGGGCGATTTCACATTCGTGATGGGGGAACATGAGGTCCATGCCTCCACCGTGGATGTCGAACGTCTCGCCAAGATACTTGGTGCCCATAGTAGAACATTCCAGATGCCAGCCCGGGAAACCTTCACTCCAGGGGGAGGGCCAGTGCATTATATGCTCCGGTGCGGCTTTCTTCCAGAGGGCGAAATCCATAGGATTTCGTTTTTCCGACTGACCGTCGAGGTTGCGGGTAGTGTTGTAGAGTTCATCGATATTTCGTCCTGAGAGCTTGCCGTAGTTGTGGTCGCGGTTGTATTTCTCCACGTCGAAATAGACGCTTCCTTGGGATTCATAGGCATAGCCTGCATCAAGAATCTTCTTGATATATTCGATCTGTTCGATGATATGTCCGGATGCGTGGGGCTCGATGCTTGGGGGGAGCACGTTGAGGGCTTCCATGTCGTGGTGGTAGCGGTTGAGATAATATTGTACGACCTCCATAGGTTCGAGCTGCTCAAGGCGCGCTTTTTTCGCGATTTTATCTTCGCCTTCATCGGCGTCGTGTTCGAGATGTCCGACATCAGTGATGTTGCGAACGTAACGCACTTTGTAGCCCTGCTGCGAGAGATATCTGAAAAGGATATCGAAAGTGATTGCCGGGCGAGCATGTCCGAGGTGAGCATCGCCATAGACAGTCGGACCGCAGACGTACATACCTACGTGTCCTTCATGGATCGGTTTGAACGGTTGCTTAGTGCGGGTGAGGGTGTTATAGATTGATAGATTGCCCATGGGATAAAATAAATGTGCAACCCCGGCCTCCGGCATGACATAATATTTCGTCTTGCCCAATGGCCGGGGTTAGATGGTAGGTAATTCGGTTAGAGATTAGTTGTTGCCGATCTGGCCGTTGCGGGGAGTGCGGGGTTTGATTTCGCCGAACTGCGCTTCGTATTTCTGAATGTTGTCGGTCAGAGCATACATGAGCTGCTTTGCATTTTCGGGGCTCATGATCATGCGGCTAACAACGGGAGCCTGCGGCATACCGGGAGCAGCGAAGATGAAGTCGATAATGAATTCATTGGGGCCGTGGCCGATCATAGCGAGGTTGGAGTATTTACCGTCGGCCATTTCGGGACGGAGCTGAATCTGGAGCTGGTTGCCGTTCTGGGGCTTGTTTTCGTTTGCCATTGTAGTGTAGTTATTTGGATTTTTATTATTTCTACTATGTTGTTGCGTCTCCGCGGCGGCGAGCGCAAAGAAAGCCGCAGGGGAGGTTTGCATTGCGAATTTAACTAAAAAAATTGCAATATGCAAATGAAGTAGTGGAAACTTCGGAGAAAGATGTTAAATTAAGTATTTATTGCGTCGGGTGAAGATATGCGGGGGGAAGATATACCGACGATTTGTCCGTCGCTCATTTCTACGACCCGGTGTGCGATTGAAGCGAGGGAGGAATCATGTGTAACGATGAGGAATGTGTGTCCGCGTCGCTCGCAGAGATCGGAGATGATGGCATGAATCTCCTCACGGTTGCGGGAGTCGAGCGAACCGGTTGGTTCGTCGGCGAGCACGATGCGTGGATTATTGACGAGGGCACGTGCAATTGCGACGCGTTGATTTTCACCGCCGGAGAGTTCTGCCGGACGGTGATGAAGACGGTCGGTGAGGCCGAGCATTTCGAGAAGTTCATCTGCTTTGCGGAGTGCAACTTTCCGCGAATCGCCGGCAATCATGGCGGGGATAGCTACATTCTCGCGTGCGGAAAATTCGGGGAGCAATTCGTGGAACTGGAAAATGAAACCGATATTTCGATTGCGGAAAGCGGCAAGCGCCTTCTCTTTCATTGAGGTAATATCTTGTCCGTCGTAAGTGACGGAACCAGAGTCGGGGGTGTCGAGTGAGCCTGCGATCTGCAGGAGAGTCGTCTTGCCGGCACCGGAGGGTCCGACAATTGCTACAATCTCGCCGCGCCCGACGCTAAGCGAAACGTCGCGGAGCACTTCCAGATCGCCAAAACGTTTATAGATATTGCTTATTTCAATCATATATTAGAGGGCATGCAGATTTCTGAATACTGCTGTTGCGCTACAAAGGTAAGAAAAAAATATAATAAGTATCTCCTAAAATATAGTATTTCTTGTGGACCGGGGTCTTTTCATTTACGGGTAGGATTTGGGCCGCGCCTGTTAGGCGCTTCACTGAACTATGCTTCGAGGTCAGGGGCGCTCGATGAGGATGTCGTCGGTTAGGCGCTTCACTGAACTATGCTTCGTGGTCAGGGGTTCTCGATGAAGATGTCGTCGGTGTGGGTTATTGGGGGAGATTAATTCGGGGGAATTAATGGGTGGAGAGGTGGAGGTCTTTTACTCCTTTCAGCCAGTGGCGTATGTATTTGATTGAGGCGGGGAGGGACTTGCTAAGTCGGAGGGCATGGGTTATCATTCTTGCGGGCCATGACTTTGGATGGATGTGGCAGAACATTGCGCCTTTGGCGCGTATGAAATCGGGTGAGGTTAGTTCTCTGATACCTGTGGATTCTGCCTCGTGGCTGCAGATGAATTGGGGGATGAATCGTCCGCACAGTCCGCTCTTTATCATTCTATCTACGAACAGTGCATCTTCACCGGCACAGAATTTCGCCCCTCTTCCGAAGAGGGGATTGAAGCATATCTTCTTCTCTATAATGGCTTCGCGGCGGAATGCGATTTCGGGGCCTCCGACAAAGTAGCCTTTCGGCGCTTGATCGGCACGAAACTCATAGTCGGGATATTCGCGCGGATAAGCGACAGATCGGCATTTCATCAGTAGAAAAGCACATTCCGGATGGTCGTGGAATGTTTGCAGGAGCCTTAATATATCCTCTTCGAGATATTCCACATCGTCGTCGCTCAAAAGGATCAGCGGAGCCACTGCATTGTCAAGAGCGACCTGACGATTGGCACCTCCACCGCGTGTAGTGTTAGGTATAATCACGACATCATCGCGACCTGAAAGGGCAGAGGGCACATCTTCCGGAGAGTCGTCGGCATACTGCCATGCTACGACATATCTTACTCCCGGAATCCGGGGATGGGCAGCGGCCGCAATACGCTCCAATCCGGCCTTTCGGTAGGCGATTATACAGACATCGAGGCACATTGCAGGGATTGATCGGCCATGACAGAATGATGGGATTCGAGGGCGACGTAAAGCCTATTATAAATTTCCATATGGCAGCGTACTACCTCTTTCAGATCATAATCTCTTTCAGCCAAGGCTCTTGAGCGACGTCCCATCTCTTCACACAGCTCCTCATTGCCGAGCAGACGATCGATTTCATCAGCCAACTGCCGGGGATTGCGGGGCTCTACGAGAACGCCATTGCCGTCGATAGTGTCGCGACATCCGACGCTGTCGCAGGTTATGATCGGGAGTCCGACTGCAGATGCCTCAATCAGCGATTTCGGGAGTCCTTCCCGATAATAACTCGGGAAAGCCATAATTCGTGAAGAGGCGAGTAATTGCGGCATATTGCTGCAATGTCCGGCCCAACGGATATACTTGCCGTCGCACAAACGGGATAATTCGTCGGCCGTCAGAGAATCCGGATTGTGATGAGTGGCGCCACAGAGGAGGAACTGAGCCCGCCGGCCCCATTTGCGGCGCAGCATTTCGGCGGCTTCAATCAGATCAGTCACGCCCTTGCTGCGCAACATTCTGCCACTGAAAATCACTCGCAGGCGTCCGTCGGAGAGAGTGCGGAGAGACTGCCTATGACCAAAATTGGAAAGATCGACCCCCGACCCCTTGATAAATTCAATATCCTCATCATTGGTCAGAACCCCATAATGCCTGAGCAACTGCTCATCTTCGCGATTCTGAAAGATTGTAGTATGAACCTTTTTGCGCGGCCATAGCAGACGCAGGACGCCGGCCAAGGTACGAGCCTTTATAGAGTCAGTTTTCTGGAAAGATATTCCCAACCCGCTGACAGCATTTACGATTGCACCCTTATGGCCGACGAATCCGGCAGCCATGTTGCCCAGCATCATCATCTTCACTCCGACGAGATGGAGGATGCAATCAGGATTACGTCGCAAGAGGCCGGAAAGAATGTTCAGAGAGCGTAAAGCTGCGAACGGACCGGCACCCTGCGTGGGGTCAGGGAGAGCTTCATATTCCATTCCTTCCGAAAGGATAGCATCGCGGCAGCCGTTTTCACCGGCGGCTACAATAACTCTCCATCCGCTCTTCACGGCAGCCCGACCGATATCGAGCCGATGCGACATGAAGAAGCGATCGTCGCTGACAACGATCAGCAACGTCTTGCCACGCCGGGAAGAATCATTCTCCCGAGGGTGGAGAATCTGCTTCAGAAGGTTAATAAATCGAGAATTTGCAGGTATCATAATTTCATAGGTATCACGGGAGCTATTGAATCCGACCCAGACTTCTGCAGGCGGATGCGCTCCATATGTTCATGAAAGCAATCAGGATGAAATACTGATGCAATTTCATGTTGACCGGGTTGAAGTTCGAATCCGAAGTCATAGACCGGATCGACTTCATAGTCATTATTGAGTTTTTTACGGATATGTTCGTAAGCGAGCCATTCGCGCCGATAGCATACCCCTTTTGATATACAATCAGCATAGGGGATATAAAGTTCGAGCCGACTTTGCTCGCCGGTCAGTTCGATAGGGGTGGCGAACCCCTTGACGCAAAGAAAAAGGGCGGACAATGAGGCCATCGACCAGATTCCGATTTCGCGGTAGCCTTTCACGAAACCAAGCGTCCGCGATAAGGCAATGCATCCTATCGGCCATAACAACAGGGTAATTCTGCTGAATCCCGTCACCTCAAATCTCACTATTTCCAGCAAAGCGATTACGACAAGTAGGGAAGCCATGAAGAGGTTGAAATTTCCTGAGTCATATCGCTCATGGCAGCGGCTGACGTAATCGGGAATGAAATTGACGGTAGCCGGAGATTGCAGAGTTGCCTCTGAGGATTGCAGAGTGGCACTGCTGCGATTGCCACGCATCAAGAGCCATGCTGCCAGAAGGGGCACTATGACAGTGCGGAAGCCCACCCCCGCATATCCCTTCCAGTTAAGATTTTCCGGAGCGAGCATCAGGTCGGCGTAGGGGAGGGCGCAGGAACCGGAGAACCCCAGAGAGGGGAGAAGCGGCATATGGTCGCAGATGCGGATCAGGAATGGGAATGTCAGGCGTACTGCGATGCCTGCCATAATTCCGAGCGGAGCAAGGACAGCGATCCATTTCCAATCAGTCAGAATATTTCTCACTCGTCGGCTACCGAGAGCCGGGAGCCAGAATAATAAAAGTATGGAGAGATGGAAGATCGCTCCACTCGCCAGTTTCAGATAGAATCTCCCGACCTTCCGTTCATAGAGATCCGGGATTGCCCAGAGCAAGGCTCCTGCCGCTACGCCGGCAAGCATTGTCTCGAAATTCAGAGTCAGGTAGGAATATGCGAGATAAAAACCGATTGCCGTAAAGCGATAAGGGGTATAGCGGGCTACGCAGACTGCGAACAATCCGTTGAGCAGGAGCGCACACAGCAGAAACCACGGCCAAAAGCCGACGCCGATAGCTTTCAGGAGGGAATAGACGGGTATAAAGCGCCCGTGATTATCGCGAGACAGATCCTCAAGGCTGAGATCCTTGAGATCGGGGACAGTATCGGCAACGGATTGCAAAACGATAGTATCCATGCCGATCCGATAGCGCAGTCCGGCCATCAGGATAAGAGCTACCATGATAACATAGAACAGAACGTCCCAGGCTTTGCCATGCTTGCCTGATTCGGAGAAATTAAGAGATGTGAGAGAATTCTGTAAGCCTTTGGAATTATGGGATGCAACAGACATAGCCGACCGGAGATCATGGAAAATGATCCCGGCGACCACAGCTAAACCTATTGCAATATATGGCCACATAAAATCTTAATATCTCGGTCAAAGTCTATGGGAGAAGGGAGCGACTGAGTCCAATCCAATGCGGCACTGACTTTCTCATATCGCAGATCGGGATCTTTGATGAAACGGGTGATTGCTTCGGCGAGATCTTCCGGATTGCCGTCGGTGGCAGTGAGACCGCGATCGTCATCGGGACCGATGACATAGATCATTCCGCTGTTGCGGAATGATACGACGGGAGTAGCAGCCATCATAGCTTCTACAAGCACAATCCCGAAGCCTTCGGCTTCAGAAGGGAGCACGAAGATATCGGCTTCCCTGAAAAGCGACATTTTGCGTTCTTCATCTACATATCCAAGCCAATCTACGTCGAGACCGGCACTGAGGGCTTCAGAACGTAACTTCAGGGCATAGGCTTCATCAATGACCTTTCCGGCCACTGTCAGCCGTGTCCTGACATTATTTCGGTTGAGTATAGTCATGGCCGAGAGGAGGTAGTCGAGCCCTTTTCGCGGTTCGATGGTAGCGATGAAGAGCAACTCCGTCTTCTCTTTTGCAAATTTACCTATTTTTTTCCATTCTTCTGCAATCAAATCCCGATTTATTGCAGAATTAATATCATTTTCAATAAAAAAGTTGGGATTCAGCCTTTTTACCTCACCAAAATGTCGCTTTTCGAACGGGATTGGGATAAGCGTCACCTCCCTTCCGGGGATATTCTTCATGAGCAAGTCGCGAGTGAACTGCGAGGGCGCGATACAGAAGTCGAGTCTTCGGATGAATGAAAGTTCGGCTGCTTTATAGCCAATGCGCCGGCATCCCTTCATCTGAATAAAGAGGGGATGATGGGTGATTCCGGCCGTAATGATACCGCTGCGTCGGAGAAGCAAAAGAGCCGGGAGAAAATACAGACACTTGGAGGTGTTGAATATCATTACTGGAGGCTTGACACCTATGCGGCGATAACGTCGAAGCAGATTGCGGATATCCTTATGCGCTTTCAGAGGTCGGAATGCCTTAGTCAGATTGCGGAGAAGCGTGGCGAAAGGGAGTGACACCTTTGCCGAGATATTTTTTCCGGAGGGGGGACATGACTCCTTCGGAGCAATGATATATTCACCGATACGTCCTTCTGCATGATGCTTCATGCTCCGGGCAAACAGAGCATCATAACGTTCGCCTCCCGTCACACCCTTCGGGGAGGTGACGTGGCAGAACAGAATACGGGGCGGTGAATAGAGTTCGAAGAAGCGTCGGGTGGTAGCTGTCACATCCTTGTCAGTGTTAAGATTCAAGGCGTCGCGGCTTCTTTGGTAGCGACTCTCTACGGAATGATTTAACGAGGCCTCAATCTTCATGATTTCCGCCAGCCAATCATCAGCGTCAAGACTGCCGACTCTAAACAGGAGACCCGACTTCATTTCGGTCTCAGAAGGGATGGCCCTGCTGACAACGACCGGCAATCCGGATATCTGTGCCTCCATGGGAGCGAGAGGATGACCTTCAAAAGATGACGGGAAGATAAAAATGTCGGCTGCGCAGAGCCAGCGCTCCGGATCCGAACATGCTCCCGGGAAGAGTATATTTTTCAGTCCGAGCCGTGCTACTTCCTTTCTCAGCGAAGGGAGAAGGGGGCCATCGCCTACTACAACAAACAACCGATCGGGCACGTGGCTGCTTCGGCGTGCCATCTCTATGATCAATCGGTGGTTTTTCTCCGGCGATACGCGCGCGACGGTAATAACGACTGAGGCCGAGTCCGGGATACCTGCTTCCTTTCTGACTTCAGTGCGGGTCGAGGCTGAAAAAGCGAAGCGAGAACAGTCGATCCCATTAGTGATAATCTGTCCTCTTGCCCCTGCAAACGGGAACATCCAGTTGAGAGCATCTTTCGAGCAACCGATCAGATCCGTGGCTCCGCGGGCATGGCGACGGAACTTCAAAATCCGGAACCATTTCTTCGGTCCGCTGACATCCTGATGCGCACTATGGCAATGAGCAATTCTTACCGGCACTCCGGCCTGCCGGGCTTCAATATTGACCAGCGACATCTCCCTATGACCATGACAATGGACGGCGTCATACTTTTCAGCCGCAAACAGACGGTGGAGATCACGACGATAAGCGGCGTCATCACCGGAATAGGGGATACATCGGATTTTTATGCCAAGCTGCCTGAAAGTCGCCTCATTATTCCCCTCCTCCTGAGTTAGAATCTCATAGCTACACTGCTCCGGATCAGAGAATCTTATGATATTCTCGATCACCTTCTCGACGCCTCCGCGAAGGAGTCGGGGATAGACATGCAGAATCTTCATAATGATATCGCGTGGATTAACGGGAGATTAACGAAAGAAGAATCTGAGTCGGCGGGTGATTTCTGCCAATTCATCGATTCTGAACAGACGGATCAGCAGGAGATAAGATCCGATTGCCAGAGATAATCCGACCAATAGCTGAAGCCATGCCGGAGAAAGCGGGATAGCGGTGATTCCTAATCGTGCGAATAAGGCTGCCGCCAGAGCGGCTACCGATATTTTCGACGAAGTAAGGAGACTCTGTTTCCGTGCCGACTCCTTATCCTCAGCTACTCTGCCCGACTTCCAATCCGGATAGAAAGCATATAGGGCTGTCGCCAGCATTGCCAAAAGCCCGGAGAGGGCGAAGCCGATGCAGATAGCCGTCAGTCCGAATCTAAAGGTGGCAAGCAGACCTATAAGGGGAATAATCTTGCGTATGAGTTCGATTTTTACGATATCGCCGACGCGCCCGGAAGCGAGAATCAGGGTGAGGTTGATACCGTCGAGGGGGGTCCACATCATTCCCAGACAGAGCCACGTCATCAGAGGAGCAACGGCCATCCATTTCTGACCGAGCACAAGATCTACAATCGGCGAGGAGAGCAACGCTAAAGTAAGCATTGCCGGCATTGCTACCGCCATTGTCAGAGTAGACATTCTCATAGCATATCTGAGTTGAAGACGGGGCATATCGGCATAACGGCAGAGGATAGGATAAGAAACGCGCTTCACGACCTCACTCATGCTTATCGAAGGGACTGATGCGAACTGGCGTGCGCGGGTAAAGAGACCGACATCGGCTACCGGAAACAATCGGCCGATCAATATCAGAAAAGAGTTATTGCAGGCTACGTCGGCCAGCCGGGCGGCGGTCAGACGGAGTCCGTAATGGCTCAACCGGCGGATGATTCCGGTCGTATTTGAGAATCGGGCGCAACTATCTTGGGAAGCTTGATCTGCATGGTCGTCAACCTGCGCGACAGATGACGACTTCGTCCGGGGAGAAGGTTGAACCGAATCATCAGCCGTGGAGATACAGGTGGAGGCAATAGAGAGACAGATGAGAGTGAGGGCGGACTGAGCCACCATGTAAAGCGCGATTGCCGTAACTCCCGATCCGGCGGCGGCCGCGCTTACTCCTATAATTCCGGATCCGGTCAAAGCGAAGAGGATTGCTACGGCACGACGTCGATATTGCAGCGAATGCATCAACCGGGCTTCGCTCAGACAACAGCAGGCTCTCAGGGGGACGCACCATCCTACCATTCTTGCGAGAGGAATCAATTGCGGTTCGGTGTAAAAGTCAGCAATCAGAGGAGCGACCATCCAAAGCAATGCGTAGATGACAAAACCTATTGCAAGATTAATTGAGAGAGCGATTTTCTCTTCAGCCGGATTCTTCATTCCTCCGGCCACTAAAGCCTGAGTGACTCCGGCGGCGGCGAGCGCCTCACCGACTTCAACAAAAATGAGCAACAAGCCGATCAGACCATAATCACCGGGAGTCAGCATACGGGCCATTAGGACCGTTGCCAAAAAAGCGACAATCTGAGAGGCACCCCGATCGACCATACTCCACACGACGCCCGAAAAGGCGCGCTGGCCGATCCGGCGTTCGGGAGAATCTCTTTTTGAGTTGGTCTGAGTCATTATCTCCATCCCGAAAGGGAAGCGGCAGAGGTTAGCGCAGGCGCACGTCGCCGCGGTCGATATGGGAAAGGAAATCTTCGTAGGCGAGTCGGATGCCGTCGGGGAGTTCGGTGCGGTAGGTCCAGCCGAGCCGGGTAGCTTTGCTGACATCAAGGAGCTTTCTGGGGGTACCGTTGGGACGTGACGTGTCCCACTCGATTCGGCCGTTGAAACCGACAGTGGCAGCTACGAGTTTGGTTAGTTCCTTGATGGAAAGTTCCTTACCCGTGCCGGCATTTACGGTCTCATTTCCCGAATAATTGTTCATCAGGAAAACGCACAGATTAGCGAGGTCGTCCACATACAGGAACTCACGCAGCGGGCTGCCGTCCCCCCAGCATACGACGCTCTCCGCTCCCGCCTCCTTAGCCTCATGGAAACGGCGAATCAGAGCAGGAAGAACATGGCTGTGTTCGGGATGATAATTATCGTTGGGACCATATAGATTGGTCGGCATTACGGATATATAGTCAGTGGCATACTGGCGATTGAGATATTCGCAATATTTCAGACCCGAGATTTTTGCGAGGGCATATGCCTCGTTGGTCTGTTCAAGAGAAGAGGTCAGCAGGCATGATTCCGGCATAGGCTGAGGAGCGAGTCGGGGATAAATGCAGGAAGAGCCGAGGAACTCCAGCTTCTTCACGCCATTCTGCCATGCGGAATGAATGACATTCATCTCCAGCGTCATATTCTGCCACATGAAATCAGCCGGAGCAGCGGAGTTGGCCCCGATTCCACCTACTTTGGCGGCAGCCAGAAATACATATTCCGGTTTCTCCAGCCGGAAGAACTCCTCAACTGCCTTCTGATCCGTCAGATCCAGTTGGGAGTGAGTGCGGGTGACGATATTGTGATAGCCCTGACGCTCAAGTTCTCTGACGATGGCCGAGCCTACCATACCGCGATGGCCGGCTACGTATATCTTTGCTTCTTTTTCCATTTGACTGAACGTATTGAAGACGTTGCTTAAGCTTATTTACTAACTTTAAAACCTACGACTTCTAAAAAAATACTTATTTCACAATGCCCTTCTCGAGATATTCCACTAGATTAGTCTTTACATGTTCGGAGGCGCGTTCGAGAGCCACCTTTTCCATGTCGGCTTCCACCATGATGCGGACGAGATTGTCGAAATCCGTCTTCATCGGATTCCAGCCCAATTTCTGCCGGGCCTTGGAGGGATCGCCGAGCAGATTGACTACGTCGGTGGGTCGATAGAAATCGGGAGAGACCTCTACTACTACCTTACCCGTAGCGCGGTCGATACCTTTTTCATTCTCTCCTTCGCCCTCCCAGCGCAATTCTATTCCGGCATAATGGAAAGCGAGGGTCGCAAACTCGCGGACGCTATGCTGCACGCCGGTGGCTATAACATAATCCTCCGGCTCGGGTTGCTGGAGAATCAGCCACATACATTCCACGTAATCCTTTGCATATCCCCAGTCGCGCAGACTTGAGAGATTACCCAGATAGAGTCGGTCCTGTTTCCCTTGAGCGATGCGGGCAGCGGCGAGAGTAATCTTGCGGGTGACAAACGTCTCTCCGCGACGCTCCGACTCATGATTGAAGAGGATTCCGGAGCAGCAATACATCCCGTAGGCTTCGCGATACTCCTTGATAATCCAATAGCCATAGAGTTTGGCTACTGCGTAAGGACTGTAAGGATGGAAGGGAGTATCCTCATTCTGGGGGACTTCCTCCACCTTACCGTAGAGTTCAGAGGTAGAGGCCTGATAGATGCGACATGTATTTTCAAGTCCGACGGCGCGGACAGCTTCCAGAATGCGGAGCACTCCGACTGCATCCGTATTCGCAGTATATTCCGGCACGTCGAAACTTACCTGGACGTGGCTCTGAGCAGCCAGATTATATATTTCATCGGGCCGCACCTTCCCCACAACCTTCACCAGACTCATCGAATCGGCCATGTCGGCATAATGTAGATGGAAATTGCTATGACCCTCAAGATGAGCTATTCTTTCGCGGAAATCGGTCGACGATCTGCGGATAATTCCATGGACGTCGTAACCCTTTTCAAGCAATAGTTCTGCAAGGTAGGAACCATCCTGGCCGGTCACACCGGTGATTAAAGCTGTCTTCATTTTTTCGAGTTGGGAATATTTTCTTGATATCTCTCTTCAGGGGAGAGCCGGATTCCTAAAGAGAGAGAATATTATCGGAGTAAATTTTATCTATAATTGCGTGGGTATGAGGATTAAAAATTGAACTGTCGGCCGGATTAAGCCGGATATGACAGTGACTCATCTTCGGAAGAGAGGAGCGAGTCGGCCGAGGGGTCGGATTGCCGCACAGAATCAGCCGAAATATTCTGATAATCCATAAACCAGCGTATGAAACGTCGCAGCCCCGTGTCGAGAGTCGTGCGAGGATAATAACCGTACTGAATATGAAACTTCGAAGTGTCGGCCAGAGTGGCGTGGACTTCGCCGTGCTGCATAGGGAGAAGTACGCGTCGCGCCTTCTTACCGGTGATTTCCTCAATCTTGGCAACGAAATCGAGCATCAGAGTGGGCGATCCGTGGCCGATGTTGACAGTGTCGTGGCTCGGCATAGTTGTGAATACGCCTCCGCCACGGGTAATAATTCTGTGGATACACTCAGCGACATCATCAATATAAGTGAAATCGCGGCTAAGCTGTCCGCCGTTGAATAGAGTGATCGGGCGATTATGCAGTAGAGCGTCGGTGAAGAGATAAGGCGCCATATCAGGACGTCCCCATTCGCCGTAGACGCTGAAGAAACGCATGGCCGTCATCCGGATGCCATACATCTCGGAATAGACCTTCGCGAGCATTTCATTAGTGCGCTTCGAGACGGCATAGACGGAGGTCGGCGAATCCACGCTGTCGGTCTCCCGGAAGGCATGCGGACTCTGATCGCCATATACTGAACTGCTGGAAGCATAGAGCATGCGTCGAACACCGGCCTTTCGTGCAATCTCAATCATCTTCATGAAGCCGAGGACGTTGTTGTCGATACACTCCTCCGGATGCGACTGAGAATATCTCACGCCCGGCTGAGCGGCGAAATGCACTATGATATCCGGCTCAAATTCATTGGCGATCAGCTCCATCTCCGGATCTCGAATATCCATTCGGATGAATCCGAGATTGGGGTAGCGTCGGCTTACGAGCATGTCGTGAGTGCCGGTGAGGATGGAGGAAAGTTCGGCCTTATCGAATCCCGAACGTTGCAATCTGGCCAACTTAATAGCCGGATCGTAATAGTCATTGAGATTATCGACGCCGAGCACTTCAAAATTGTCGTCGGCAAGGACCTCTGCCAATCTGCTTCCGATAAAACCGGCCGACCCGGTCACAAGAATTTTAGTCATAGGGCAGGATTTTTTGCCACTGAGAGCAGCTGGTCGAGCGATTCACGGTTGCGCGGAGATTCATCCAGATTTCGCTGCGTGGCAGAGAGTCGGTGGAGATCACTACCTGTAAGATTGATCATCCCTTTCTTTAGCATCCATTCCGCTTTCTTTCGGGCCGTATCGCCATACATTCCGACGAGCGACATCATATTAGTCTGGAACAAGACACCGCGAAGCTTAAGTTTCTCGTAATCTTCCTCCTTCATATAGCGGTAGCGCTCGGGATGAGCCAATACGGGATAATATCCCAGATGCTTGATATCATCGATGAGTTCATCGAAATTCATAGGAGGAGAGAAATATGAGGTCTCGACAAGGAGGTGATTGCCCTCGTCGCCGATAGGGAGGAAGTCATTCTTTTCGAGGCGGTCTTCAAAGAGAGAATCGAGCATATTTTCGGAAGCGAGTCGGAGTTCGATATTTCCGTTGTATTCCAGCAAAAGCTCGTTGAAACGCTCGCGCAGGAAGGACGTTTCATTGGGGAAATCCTCCATGATATGAGGGGTCAGCCATACGCGTTTCACGCCTAAATCCTCATAGGCGGCCAGCACTTCGAGCGACTTTTCCATGTCAGGAATTCCGTCGTCGACCCCCGGAAGAATGTGAGAGTGCCAATCGGTAAACCCATCGAGCAGGCCGGC
This sequence comes from Bacteroides sp., assembly GCA_014801585.1. Classification (GTDB taxonomy): domain Bacteria; phylum Bacteroidota; class Bacteroidia; order Bacteroidales; family Muribaculaceae; genus Lepagella. Next base: position 61,487 of record JAAVDX010000021.1, on the reverse strand, counting down.
AGCCCGCAGGGTATCTACTTTCTTTTTAAATGGCCAGAATCCCATAAATAGATGTAATGAGTTTTAAATGGTGAGGGGAATCCGGAGACGGACTCCGGATTCCCTATTAAATCTTATAATTGAATATCAGAAGAATAGGCGGTTATTCCTCAAGCGACTGATAGTTGCCATAAGTGTAATAACTGCTGTGGGCTTCTTCTGTGCCGTTGAGGATGATGCTCATGCGGCGAAGTTTCTTTTCGTGGTAGAGCTGAGTGAGATCCTTGATGGCAGAGCGGTTGAGCAAACCGGCGCGTACGACGAAGAGAGTGGCATCGGCGTATCGATTGAGCAACTGAGTGTCGACAACGACATTGACCGGAGGACAATCGACCATAATAATGTCAAACTGATCGCGAACGGCGTCGAGGAACTCACCGAAACGATCGCCTTCAAGGAGTTCGGCGGGGTTGGGCGGACGCTTACCGATGGGCACGATATTCAGGCCTTCGACGCCCGGCACGGGATAGACTATGCGCATGGCATCATCAGTGTTGCCCGTCAGATAAGAAGCGAGGCCTCTGCCCGGCGAGCCGATATAGCCGGAGAGCGATCCATGGCGGAGGTCGCCGTCGATAAGCAGAACCTTCTTATTCTTAAGCGCGAAGGAAGCTCCGAGATTGTAGGCCACGAAAGACTTACCCGAACCGGGATTGAACGAAGTGACCATCAATACGTTATGAGTAGCATTGCGCCCAAGCATCAAGTCGATATTGGAGCGCACTACGCGGAACGCCTCATTGGGCACGTCGCGCTTCCCTTCGGCGACGATAGGCTTCGGAGTGTCGATTTCCTTCTGCTTAGCCTTCTTCGACTGGAAGAGTTTGCGGAAACGCTTCTTAGAGCCGATCTGAGGAAGTTCGCCGGTGAAGGGAATCGGGAGATTATCCAGATCCTTACGGCTATGCACCTTATTGTCGAGGCTATCGAGGATATAGATAATGAATGCCGGAATCATCAGGCCGAGGATGAAAGCGACGGCGAGAATTGAAACCTTTTTAGGCGACACGGGCATATCGGATCCAAAGGGGGGAGTGATTATGCGGGTGTTGTAGGCATTAAAGGCTTGGGAGAGATCATTCTCCTCACGCTTCTGCAGCAAGAAGAGATAGAGTTGCTCCTTGATAGCCTGATCGCGCTTTACGGTGCCGAGATATTTTGCCTGACTGGGAGTTGAGGCCAATTCCTGCATGCTTTGTCCCTGAGCCGACTGGAGATTGCGGAGGTTAGCCTCCAGCGAACCGATGTAGGAATTGACTGACCGAATCAGCGATTCCCTCATGCCGTTGGCCTGAAGAGTATAAGACTCGACGAGCGGATTTTCCGGGCTGGAGTTCTGGATAAGATTGTCGCGGGTAAGGAGCAGAGTATTGTATTCCTTAACAAGCTGTTCCAACCCGGAATTACCTACACCGGTCAGCACCGGCACCACCTTATTTGCATTAGCGGGATTATTGATGTATTCCTTCACATACTTCACCATAGCCAACTGATTATTGGCTTCGATGATACCCTTGCTGACGCTTGCCGACTGATCGAGATACATTCTTGCGCTTGCTTCAAGATCAGGGATATGATTTGCCGACTGATATTCGGCGATGTCGGAATCGACTTCGCCGAGTTCACGTACGAGCATAGCCAGACGATCATTGATAAATTCGGAAGTTGCGACCGCCATACGGTTCTTGTCGCGCACCCAGAATTCATTGTAGACCTCCACGATTGTATTTAGTACGTCGGTAGCGCGTTCGATATTCGTGTCGGTCATAGTGAGGTCGATTACTTCCGAATCGGAATCCGTAAGATCGCCCGTCAGTTTATTCATATACTTCTCGATTGCGGAATGTTCCGAACCGATTGTGACGATGTATTCCTGAGCCTCATCGCGATTATTGGTGTAGAGACCGTTGCTCGCGAAAGAGAAAGTTCCGACCGGAGTTTTCACGGGAGAGGCTCCGATCTTGCCTTTGATGGCCAAGTTAGGGTGCTTTATGCGCTTGGTGTCGCCTTTCGGGACGGCGGAAGCTTCCGTGATGACGAAAGAATCATCGGGAAGGAGTTCGAGTTTAAGCACGATGCCACCGAATGTGCCCGGAGTCTCATTCTTCAGGTCGAAAGGAGAAGTCTTGCCATAGAGCACGCTATTGTGGGGCAATTTTTTCTCATAGACGTCGACAGTAAGATTAAGCCGCTTTACGACCTCCTGCATTACAGCGGGAGATTTCAGGCTTACGAGTTCGTTATAGACATTCGTGTTGGCACCGCCGCCGAGACCGAAATCGCGGAAAGCATTGCTGACATCAGCAATGCCGCCCGACTGCGAGTCCTGAATGAGCAATTGCATCGTGCGGCTGTATTTCGGTTGCTGGCGCACGAGGAAAAGCACCCCCAGAGCAATGAATATTATTAGAGCAGAGACAAACCACTTCCAATGGCCGAGGCAACTGAAGAGAAACGCTTTCACGGAGAAAGCGTTATCGTCAGTCAGTGGTGTTGTCACATTTGCAGGATTTTCCATCAATCAGAGATTGAATTTTGATAACGTTTATATAGGATTGGAATGTAGGAGTGTAATCCGCACGGATTACTTCTTGACGAGATTCACGACGAGAACGGCGGTCGAAGTGAATACGGAGAACATTGATACCCAGAAGCCGGCGGTAAGGGTCGTCGTACCGTTGATAGTAGTCTGGCGTTTGCGGGTGTCGTTGGGTTCTACATATACCACGTCGTCCTGCTGAAGATAGAAACCGGGGTTATTGTAGAGAGATTTGCCATCGGTGAGGTCCATTACGTAGACCTGAGCCTTGCCATTTTCCTTGCGGATGACACGGACATTCTCACGTTTGCCGTTCAATTCAAGGTCGCCGGCCATAGCGATAGCATCGAGCACGCTGATTTCATCGCGATTAAACGTAAAGCGTCCGGGAGTCTTGACTTCACCGAGGACGCTGACGCCGGTGTTGAGATATTCGACAGTGACTGTGGGATCCTTGATGAGATTGCGGCCGATAATTTCGCCCTTGATAAAACCTGCGAGCTCATATCGGGTCATGCCTGCCACGTGGAGAGTGCCGAGTACGGGGAAATCGATAGTCCCCTGAGGAGTGACGGTATAGCTGCTCAGGCCTTCAGATGAGTTATTTGTAGTGCCGAAAGCGGTGGTAGTGCCATAGGCATTGGCGTTCTGTCCGATGCGGGTAGTCACGACGGGGAGATTGAACAGACTTGCAAGCTGAGGATCCTTGGATGTGACGATGATCTGGAGTTTATCGTCGGGGCGGATCTTGATGGCCTGGCGCTCCTGCACCTCGATAGCAATCTGCTGATCCATATCCTGAAAATAAGCTACGTCCTTGGGGACTTTACAACTGCTGAGGAGGGTGACGCAACCGATCATCGCGAGTCCCATCCATGAAAGTTTCTTAGTCTTCATATCTGTCAAAGGTCAGAAAGAGTCGGAATCTTACGGAAGATTCCTCTCTTTATATCTATTTTGTGTTGTTATTGTTGTATATCAGATTATGAAGCGGTCGGCTTGACCAACTTCGTAATTATTCATATTTAGTAACGTCTATTACTGCATTTTATTGGAGAGAGAGCCTAATTTTTAGGATCAGGCTAATTGTAGAGGGTATTGCCTGTGGCTTTTTCAATTGAGCGTATGCGTCGGGTAAGGCACTTATTTGCGAGAATCCAGATTGCGAAATCGGCAAGAATTATCCAAGTGGAATCCACATGCAATTCCGAGAGACCCCAATTGAGAATGATGAATCCCAGGTCGGCAGCTAAGAGTACTATAAGCGTCTGTCGGGCATTCAGTCCGATCGAGAGGAGCTTGTGGTGGATATGGCAACGATCGGGCATAAAGGGATTGCGTCGCATCAATACCCTATGGGTGAAGACTCTGAGCTGGTCGAAAAGCGGTATGATAAGCGGGGAGAGCCCAACGATTATGGGATTGACATCGGCAAAGACATTGCCACGTTCGGAGACATTCGTGAATTCGACAGCAAGAAAGGCGATTACCATTCCGAGAGTGAGCGAACCGGTGTCGCCCATAAATATCTTTTGGTTCTTGCTTGCCTTTCCGAAGATATTATAATAGATGAAGGGGACCAGACCTCCTGCGCCGGCGAATGCCACCATCGAATATATATAATAAGAGGCATCGTAGAAGGCCATGCCGAAATAGACTAAAGTGAAAAATGCTATTCCGCCTGCCAATCCATCGATGCCATCGATAAGGTTGAGAGCGTTAATTATATATACGATCATAAAGATGGTGAGAAGCCATCCGACAATATCCGGGAGCCGGTCGATCCATAGGAAACCGTGGAGATTGGAGATCCATATTCCTGATCCGATGATGAGCGCTCCGGCAATTATCTGGAAGAGGAATTTGGCACGATATCGCACCTCTACCAGGTCGTCGGCGATACCGAGGAGGAATAGGAGCATCAGGGAGCAGAAAAGAAAAAAGAGTCCGACCATGCCTTGCTGCATGACCGCCTGGATTCCGGCAACATTGCATTTAATGCCGATACCCAGCACGAGCAAAACGGAGAAAATGATGCCCGGCACGAATGATACGCCTCCGAGGCGTGGCACGGATCCGAGATGGATTTTGCGTTCGTCATGCTTGTCAAACAACTTCTTCTGATAGGCAATAATGAGGATTTGCGGGATGAGACCACCCACAACAATTATCGTCAAGATGAAAGTCAGTATGTTATTTAACAGCCAGTTGTCCATATATCATTGACGAATCGAACGAAACGCGACCGTGGGGTAAGTCACTCCCGGGGGCCATGAACAAGCATCCGCGGAGGGAAGCTTATCGGTTTCTGAAAGTCAATTCGCAAACGCAAAGTTAACTATAAATTTTCACTATTCCGCTATTTTATGCGAAAATTTGTCGAATCCGCTATAAAATCCACTAATTTGTGGTATTTAGTGCATCCTGCCAGTCACCATTCTCTTTGATGAGGTTGATGAGGGCAGGAAGGGCTTCGTCGGTAGGGAGGTTTTTGAGTTTCAATTCTTTACCCTTATATAGGCTGACACGTCCCGGGCCGGCTCCGACATAGCCGTAATCGGCATCGGCCATCTCACCGGGTCCGTTGACGATGCAGCCCATTACTCCGATTTTCAGTCCGGTAAGGTGGGAGGTCGCTTCCTTTACTTTCGCGAGAGCCGACTGCAGATCGAAAAGGGTGCGGCCACAACTCGGACAGGCTATATATTCCGTTTTGCTGAAACGGAGTCGGGCAGCCTGCAGGATAGAGAGCAGGAGAGAAGATTGCTCCTCAGCAGTCAGAACCGGAGCGTCGAGCAAGAGAGCATTGCCATAGCCGTTGAGCAGCATAGCGCCTAAATCAGCGGAGGCCTTAAGGCGTATAATATCCTTATCCTCATCGGGATATCGCATCTTCAGAATAATAGGAGCCCGGCCTCCCTGCGCTATGTAACGCTCTATCCATGACTGCATCTCGCCGACGGGATTCTGATGGCCGGATGTAAGAATAATAGGGACGGAATCTTTTCCCGTCATCTGGCCGGGGTCGGAAGAAGCGTCAACAGTGATTGCCGCGTCAGGGATCGGAAGGTCATGACCGATAACGAGCGGCCATTGGGCAGAGCCCCCGATTCCGGCAACGTCGCAGGCTAACTTACGGGCAGGGAAATCCGCGATCTCTGCGGGCCGGGGAATAGGAGCGTGTCCGGCACGTGAGGTGATGTAATCTCTGAGAGCGATTGCTACCGGAATCTCATTCTCAGGATCCTCCGATAGCGACACTCGAATAGTGTCGCCCGTGCCTTCCGCGAGGAGAGTGCCGATGCCGACGGCACTTTTGACGCGGCCGTCTTCACCGTCGCCGGCTTCAGTGACCCCCAGATGGATGGGGAAATTCATCCCCTCGCGTTCCATTTCACTGACAAGCAGGCGCACCGTGGCTACCATCACCACAACGTTGGAAGCTTTAATCGAGATGACGATATTGCTGAAGTCGGCCTCGCGGGCAATGCGGAGATATTCCATTACGGATTCCACCATTCCGGCGGGAGTGTCGCCGTAGCGGCTCATGATGCGATCCGACAGAGAACCATGATTGACACCGAGTCGGACAGCTGTTGAATTAGCCTTACATATCTCCAGGAAAGGAATGAAGGCTCCACGGATTCTCTCGATCTCTTCGGCATATTCGGCATCAGTGAACTCAAGGCGACGGAATGTGCGGGCTGCGTCGACGAAGTTGCCCGGGTTGATGCGTACTTTCTCACATGTCGCGGCTGCGGCGAAGGCTGCTTTAGGATTGAAATGGACATCGGCCACGAGCGGCACGTTGCAACCTTCGGCGTGGATGCCCTCTTCGATGTTGCGCATGTTTTCAGCTTCGGGAGTGCCCTGAGTGGTAAGACGTACGAGATCGGCACCTTTGTCGGCGATTCGTAAAATCTGTGCTACAGAGCCGGGGGTGTCGAGAGTATTTGTGTTGGTCATCGACTGCACGCGGATGGGTGACTCTCCGCCTATGATGGTGTTGCCTACTGCTACGACGGCAGACGAGCGGCGATGGTAGTTGAATTTCATGATTTGGGATGGTTGGGTTGGTTGGGGGGAGTTTGTTTCGCAAGCGAAACATGCCCTGACGAATACGGGGCTAACTCTTTGGAGAGAGGAGAAGTTGATATGAGAGAGGAATCAGTTGACGAAAGATTCGGTCAGGATTACTCCCAGGAATCCTACTAATTCTCCGCAGATGGTCTGCATTGGGGTATGTCGCCAGAGCCATACTCTTGCAGCCCCGAGCAGTCCGGCGGCTATTATGGCGGCTACTACCCACCCCCAGAGATTGTAGGAGGGTAGACCGTAGCGGTTGAGAATCATGAGCATGGCAATCAGGCCGCCGATGCCGGCTCCGTGGGCCGAAATCTTCCATCTGAAATTGATGAGCAGATTGATCAGTGTAGCGGCGGCGGCCCCGATGTAGAAGTAGCCGACCCATAGAGGAAGGCCTGTTCGGGTCAGATAGTATCCGCAGGCGAGAAGGCAAGCTCCGGTGATGATGTAGGGTATAAGGCGGTCGGAGCGCCGGGTGAGAGCCATGTCGGAGACGTCGCCGAATTTAGTGAGTCCCCATATCGCCGCGCAAGGGATCACGCATGTCAGCGAGAATACGATTCCTACTATCAGCCATTTGGTGGCGGCGGGAGCGTAGGAATACATCGACAGCTGAAACACGGCGATGATTCCCAGCGTAGGAGTGACGACCGGGGAGAGAATCCAGGACAACAGATGACTCAGATTGGTCAGAGATCCTTTGGGAGCCTGCGGAGTCTCCTGCTCCGGAAGTTCATTCTCGCTTAGTCCTAAGGGTGTGGCCGAATTAGCGGCCGTCGGATCCGGATGCGCCTGCTGACTCGCTTCGGGAGCAGCATCGGGCGCTTCGGTTATGGATAGGGGTGACTCGGACGTCGCATCGTCGACCGGGGCGGATGTCAGAGTCGGCTCGGGATGCTGCTCCTGTTCGGCCGGGCGTTTACGGTCGGGTCCCCACGGATAGTAATCGGATGTGTCGATATTCATAAGTATCTATTAAAATAAGTTGGAATTCATCGGGCGGTCCTTAAGACACGTCGTCGAAAGAGCTGCCCGGCAAACAAGATATCAGGCTTTTCGGATGCCACCGACCATTTTGAGGAATTTAGTCGGTATGGGGGTTTCAAAGCGCATATCGCGGCGAGTGATGGGATGGGCAAAGCGCAGAGTTCGGGCGTGAAGAGCGAGCCGATTGATGGGACTTGCCTTTGCGCCATACTTTCTGTCGCCTACGATAGGATGGCCGATCTCCTTGGCATGCACACGGATCTGATTCTTTCTGCCGGTGTCGAGCGAAAACTCCACGAGAGAATAGCCATATCCTCGGGACAGGACTTTATATCGGGTGGTGGCAAGTTTCAGTCCCTCGGCAGCCTCCTGAGTGGAATATACTTCATATTGTGAGGTTTCGCCCAGATAGCTTCTGATGACCCCCTCGTCCTGCTCGACATTCCCTTCCAATACGGCCACATACTTGCGTTCCAGGACCATATTGTTCCAGTTATGCTGCATGGCCTCCTGAGCTTCCGGAGATTTGGCGAACATCATCAGCCCCGACGTGGCGCGGTCAAGGCGATGGACTACGAAAATCTTCTGTCGGGAGTCGACATCCTTTACGTATTCCTTAAGAATATTATAAGCCGTCTCTTCCTTTTTCTGGCTTCCTGTGCCTACGGACAAGAGACCGTAGCCTTTATTGACTACGATTACATCGTCGTCTTCATATATCAACTGCATCCGAGGGTTTTTGAACACGACGAAGGGGCGGGTAAGATTGAGTTCGACCCATTGCCCGGGTTCTACGGGGGCGTCAAACTGCTTGGTGACGACGCCATTGATCATAAGATGGCCGAATTTCAACCATTTCTTAATATCGTTGCGCGGAGCGCTGTCAACGTTGTCGCTGACGAATTGCATCAGTCCGATCGGTTCGGTGGTGACGTTGCGGCGAGCAATGATGCGATCCTGACCTGCAGGGTGATTATGTTGCTTGCGAGAGCGTTGTGAGGGCATAATATAGATAAAATATTCTGATCGAATTGGTTATTAATTCATTTCGGGCAGTTGGCGGCTACTCTTTGAGCCGGGGTAGACGCTACTTGCTTCAAATTCGATACAAAATTAACAAACTTCTTACGAAAAGTTATGTTTAATTTCCACAAATTTTTCGGAATAATCGGAATTTATTGATTTTGAGGTGGAATCCGAGGGCGGTATCTGACTCAGATTCCTGTGGCACAACTGAGAGTCGCAGCTTCTTTGCGTAGTAGAAAATGGCCGAATCGGCATTGCAGACATTGCCCTTTCACGCAATATTCATCATGGAGATGGATGAGAGCCTGAGAGCGCAAGGCGTCGGGAGACGTCAGGCCGAGCTGTTCCCACGACTTAATTATTGAATTCTTTTCGGACGGGATTGAACGCAGAAGATCCAGAGCCCGTTCACCGCGTTCGAGGTCGCCCGTGAGTTGGGCGTGGGCCATATAAAAAGGTGCGGCCACGTTGATCATCAGAAGATTCCGGCTACCACGCGAGAGGGAGAGCGGAAGGTCGGACCCGGAGGGATCTCTGCCGAAATCAAAATGATTGCTCCAATATCCCTCGGCTTTCCAGGAGAAAAGTCGCAATAAGGCCTCATAATCTCCGGCCGCTTCCTCCAGAGAGGAAGAGAAGCGAATCCCTTCGTAAAGGGCACGGGCGAGGATTGCAAGCCGTCGGTGAGGGAAATTCTGCGGGCGCGTACGGGCATATTTCCATAGCGAAACGTTCATCGGGTGCAATCCGTATTTGCGTGCGAGAAACCCATATTCGATGCATAGGCGCCGGTAATATTCGTCAAAGATATGGTTGGAGCCGTCGAGCATTCCGGCCTGACCGAAGATGAGGGCCTCGGTCTGCAAGAGATTATCGGCATGATGATAGACAATTCGCAGGGGGAGATTCATTGCAAGCATCTCGAAAGGGATGCCGTTAAGGCCGAACCCCAATCCGCGGGCCAGCATTACGAAGACGGCCTGTTCCCAATCGCCGCCGAGCTTCCGGCTATAATCAAGAAGCCGCTGAGCCTTAAAGTGGATCCTTTCTACCGACAGAGTTTCGAGCCAGTCCTTCCGGGTGAGTTGGGGGATGTCGGCGAATCGGGAGGCGCAACGGGCAGAATTCAGATTGCGGGCGATAGCTTTGCGGTCGGGGGAGTCGACAGAGGTAAGAGAGGAATTAGCATTATCAGGCGCCAGAGCGGCATAGGTCAGAAGAAAGTTTGGAGGGAGAGCGGCAGTGATTTGTGGAATTTCCTCATTATTCTTGCGGAGGATGCGAGTGTCGTCGATTGCCACGACATGTAGGATAACGTTATCATAGGCCGGATCGGAGTCATGGCCGTGGCGGAACCAATCGGAAGCCCTCACATGTATCTCAACATTGCCGATCCATTCCCGCCCGTCGATTCTCAGACGGGCATTGGCAAAGTCCGGACCGGCATCCTCGTTGTGCCGTCCGGGATAGATTACCTCAATCCGGTGGCCCCGGAGGTCGGAAAAAGAGCGGCCGAGCATACGATGATGCCAAAGATAATGATAAAGGAGTTCCATAAGTAAATTCGGTTAGGAGAATTTCCGGAGCCAAAGTTAATGAAAATGATTGGAATATTCATGAAGCGACGGAAAAAATCCCGAATAAAAAATAGATTCTACTGCTAAAAAATGTAAAAAAAATGGAGAAAGTTTGCGTATTAGAAAAAATAGCAGTAATTTAGCAATGTGTTTTTCATAGTATTAAATTAAGATTAAGGTTAGGCCGGCCTCTTTGTGAAAAGAGACCGGCCATTTTTCTTTTGGGCAGCGGATTCAAAAAAGATAAAAATTTTTTTAATTTAGCAAAAAGTAAGAGAAAAGGGGGTGTTTGTCAAGTTGATACGGGATGAAAGTTGCCAAGTGAAAAGTATAGGTAGGAATAATGTAGGAAAATAGGGTCGGAGGCTTTCAAAATGGAAGTCTAAAAAATGGTTAAAGTGCTAAGTGATAGATAATTTTATCGCTGAAAAATTTGGTGATTATTGGGAAAAGTATTAATTTTGCATGTGTTTTTCATGGTATTAGATTTAAGGTTAGAGGATTAGTTGTCGTGATGACAATTAATCTTTTTCTTTTTATAGCTGATTTATAAGATATTATGTGTTGATTTGCTGTGCTTGTCCGTGTCCTTTTGCCACGTTATACTTTTAAGTTTTCCGATTACTTGTTGCCCGGGGGGATTTTTCGGCTCAGTCGTAGAGTTCGGCGAGGATGTCGAGGGATTTCAGATCTGTCGGAATGGGGAGATGGAGCGAATAGTAATGTATAAGGAGCCGGAGCAGACGCCTGCGCTGACCTATGTTGAATCTGTAGAGGTGCATATTGCGGAAGTTCATACGCATCAGCAGGGGAATGAGACGGGTTTCGTCAGGCGACAGAATATCGCTGTGGCCGGAATGGACGGGAGTGAACTCAGCGGAACGCATGTCGAAGAGATCACCGGGTTGCCAGTCGGCATCATCGGGAGATATACCGGCGATAGGCAACATCCGCAGTAGAAATGCGAGATGGAAATTGGCACAAGTATGCGAGTTGGAGTCAAGTGCCGTAAGGGCATACAGCAGATAATTCCATGTAGAAGAGTCGGCTTCCGAAGTGCGCAGGAGTTTGCTGAGAAATTCCGACAGAAAGATCACGATCGGCGCTTTGGCAGGATCAAAATAGAGATTCTTCCAGGGACGCGGGGTAGAGATAGCGCCGAGATACTGCAGGTCGCGGTTTTCGCGGAAATTTACCTCCGATTCTACCAGAGCCAGAGGGGAGAGACGGGCATTGCGCATGCGTCCGCTCTTACCCGAAGAGGTCGGGGAAAGAAACGCCACACGTCCGCGCTCGGCAGTATATAGAGTCACTATGTTGTTGCGGTCGTTATGCTTAACGACGGAAAGTACAATTCCGTGAATTTTTGTTATCATTCCCTAAAACAATTATTTCGCTAAGGGTGTTAATAAAATGTAATCCGGGCGAGCTCCGGGGGCTGACCGTTCGCAGGAAGGCGGTCTGCGGTCGCTGAAAGAACAGCGGCCCATTACAGATGCGAAATTACAACAAAAAAAGAAAAAAATAAATATAACCTTATAAAAACTTTTTATATTATGGCAGACACACAGCAAAAGAGTCTTAAAGGCACAAAGACAGCAGGCTATCTCGCACAGGCATACGTAGTAGAATCTACCGCAGTAACCCGCTATACATACTATGCACAGCAGTGTCAGAAAGAATCGTACTTCCAGTATGCGAATATCTTCAATGAGACTGCAGCCAATGAGCTCCATCACGCCAAGATTTTCCTGAAATATCTCGTCGACGGCGGAGTATGTGAAGCATCTGTAGGCGTAGACAGCGGCAATCTCAGCAGCACTGTAGAGAATCTTAAGATCGCAGCGGCTGAGGAGCAGAGCGAAGGTGTTGACCTTTATAAGAAGGCGGCCGAAGTGGCAAAGAGCGAAGGTTTTGATGAAATCGCAGCGCGTTTCCTCGCTATCGCATCGATCGAGGCTCATCACGAAGCCCGCTTCAATAAGATGTCGGAGCGTATCGCGACAGGGACAGTCTGGAAGCGTGACCAGCCCATCAAGTGGCAGTGTCTCGTATGCGGCTACATTTACGAAGGCACCACGCCTCCTGAGAAATGCCCGGCATGTTACCATCCCTATCAGCACTTCATGCCTGCAGAAGACAACGTATAATATCTTCCTACAGATATATATAAAAGAGAATTCCCGCGAAAAACTTCGCGGGAATTCTCTTTTTATAGTTTAGATTGTCCGGAGAGAACTCGGAGATGATTAATCTCGGGGCTTACTCTCGGAAATAGACGCGCTTTACGCGGGGAGAGACGGAGGTCAGAATTTCGTAAGGGATAGTGTCGAGAGCGTCCGACAGACGACTGACGGGTGCCGTCTCACCGAAAATCTCTACGCTGTCGCCGATTTCGCAATCTATGCCCGTCACGTCGATCATGCAGGCATCCATGCATATATTTCCGATTGTGGGAGCTTCCCGACCGTTGACCAGCACGTGGATACGGCCGTTGCCGAAATGTCGGCTCATGCCGTCGGCATATCCTATCGGAATGGTCGCTATCCGGGAGTCGCGTTTCAGCATCCCTTTGCGAGCGTAGCCGATAGAGGCTCCGGCCGGCCAGTCGCGAAGGTTGATGATGACGGTCTTCAATGAGGAGACTACCGCAAGAGGGGCTTCCATATCCGGCGGAAGAGTATTGACTCCGTAGAGTCCGATTCCGAGACGTGCCATGTCGTAATGATACTGCGGATAACGCAGAATACCGGCTGAATTCAGAATGTGGCGCTTGAAATGATAGCCGCAATTATCGAGGAGAAAAGAGGAGGCACGTTCAAACGTGGCGAGTTGCATCTCGGTGTAGTCGTCCATGTCGGGGCAATCTGCAGTGGCGAGATGAGAGAATACGGAAGAGATTCTGACATTGTTCTGACCGGAGAGAATCTCCAGCACCTCGGGGAGTTCCTCTTCTACGAATCCCATGCGATGCATGCCGGTGTCGAGTTTGACATGAATCGGATAATCGGTGACACCGTAGCGGGCAGCCTGCGCGATTACATCCTTAAGCATCTGCACGGCATAAATCTCCGGCTGAAGCTGATTGGCAAACATCTCCCGATAGTCGGCCACACGCGGATTCATCACCATTATAGGCATCGTAATGCCCCGATGGCGCAGGGCGATACCCTCATCGAGCACTGCTACGGCCAGATAGGCTGCTCCGGCATCCTGAAGCGTCTTGGCAATTTCATAGCTTCCGGCTCCGTAGCCTGAGGCTTTTACCATGGCAATCATGCCCGTGGAGGCCGGGAGATGACTCTTGAAATAATTGTAATTCTTTATAATAGCGTCGAGATTGACTTCGAGAAGGGTCTCATGGGTGCGTTCCTCGAGCACCTCCTTTACGCTCTCGAAATCGAACTCGGGAGAACCTTTCAGGAGCACTACGGCATCCGACGTGGGATTGGTGCGGATCTCTTTAAGAAGTTCGGCGGTGTCGGAGAAGAAAAGGTCGGATTGACGGAATAGATGAGCATGACTGCGCAGGCGTTCGCCTACTCCTACGAAGAGGTCGATATTCCTCGACTCGATAAGGTCGGCAATCTTCTGATAGTCGCGGGCTTCTTCTCCGGCTTCATGGCGGAGGTCGCTCATGATGACGATTGCGCGCTGACCCGGCACCTGACGGCGCTTGATGAAGTCGACAGCGGGGAGCAGAGATGTGAAATCCGACGTATAGGAGTCGTAGACTACGTTGACTCCGCGTCCGCCGTCGCTGACACTGAGGCGTGTCGTGATCGGATGCAGGCAAGCGAAGCGACGCTGGATTATTTCGTCGGAGAGGCCCTCAGTGAGCAAAAAGGCAAGCACGGGATAGGCATTTCGGAGGTCATTCGGCTCGGTAAGCGGAATACGCAGACGATGCTCGGAGGTCTCGCCGATTCCGTCGGTCCATCGATAGGTAATCTCAGTGGCTGAATTTCCGGCGGCTACGGCCGATATAATCAGCAGGGAGGCGGGATTGCCTTTATCGCTCCAGCTGATGAGTTCCTTTCCGTCGCTGATACGCTCCACTTCTGAAGCTACCTCCGCGTCGTCGGCGCAATAGACTATTTTGCTGACACTCGCAGCGTCGGCAAGACTGACTTTCTCTTTTACCTTTTCCTCATGAGAGGAAAAGCCCCCGTCGTGTTCGCGGGTGATATCGGTGATTATGACGCTGTCGGGGCGGATACATTCCGCGAGGCTTTCCATCTCGCCATGGCGGGACACTCCGGCCTCGATCAGAGTGAGGTCGGTATCGGAGTTGATTCCCCACATCGAAAGCGGAACTCCGATCTGCGAATTGTAGCTTCGGGGTGAACGGGCAATCTCGCGAATCGGTTCGAGCAACTGGAAGATCCACTCTTTCACCGTGGTTTTGCCTTTCGAACCGGTGATTGCGACAACCTCTCCTCCAAGGCCCTGACGTCGGGACGCGATTTTCTGGAGCGCCTCTACCGGATCGGCTACTTCCAGCATTACCGCTTCCGGCATGTCGGAACGAAGAGTATTCTTCTGCTGCTCTGAGAGACCGGCAGGGATGACGAAATATCTTACTCCGCGGGAATATAGATCGCGGATATAATTTACGCCGGAGTTGGTGGAGGTAGGGATTGCGAAAAAGATTGTGGCGTCGGCTTCGAGCAGCGAACGGGAATCCGTAAGCAGATTCCGGATTATATCATTCTCATGTGAGCCGTCACGCTCTCCGGAAAGGGGAACTCCGGTAGCGTCGTGAGCGGATTCCGGGTCGGAAAGGCCGAGAATCGAACGAATTTCACCTATGGTAAGTTGCATTTTCCTTAGTACGTTGAGTCCTTATTTTTTGTAGAAACTTTAGAAACTTAGAGTCGGTCATATACTCTAAGAGCAATATTCCCGGATATATTTATGAGAAGTAAAATCTCAGAGACGTATTCTTAGAATTTTCTGAGCGACAGGATATTGGTCCCTACTTTCAGAGTCATGGAATTTCCTGAAATGTTTTCGACCTTCACTACAGCCGGGTCGCTTTCTATTCCCCAGCGGGAGATGATGTCCAATTTGTCCTGGCCCGTATAAGCCGGGAAGGAGAAGGTAAGGTCGGGAGATTCACCCGTGACCTGACCTATATAGCGGGAGTTGAATCCTTCGAGATCATCGCTCGATGTCAGTTGGAGCAGATTCTGATCGAAAGAGATGTAGAGTCGGGGCTGAGAAGGCTCAACCGATTTTCCGTCGGGATACGTAATGGAGAGAAGCTGCCATTGTCCGCGTAGCGGTCCCATCGAATTGTCCTTACTGCATGACGATACTATTGCAGAGGTCATAACCATCAGCATCACGACAGCCAAAAGGCTGAAAAATCTATCGAATATTGCCTTCTTCATATTAAGAGCCGTTTATCTCCAAGTTTCGATTATATATTGATGCGAATTTACGAAAAAAATATGAGCCGACAAAACGTAAGAGGTGTTAAAAGTTCTCGCAATTAGAGTATCAGATAAAGATGCATCCGTATTTATTCTTGGATGAGCTTATTTGGTCAATTTATGGTAGAGGTCCATATATCTTTCGAGGGTGTGACGTATATGGTGGCGGTCGGCAATACGTCGGCCGGCGGCCTGCCGGAGAAGCTGATCGTTGAAAGCGTCAGGAGATACGGGAGCGAGTATATCGGCGATAGCCCGGGCTATTTCTTCGGGATTCTCCGGCGCCACGAGTGAGGCACCCTCCTTCACGAGGTCACCCATCCCGCTGACATTGCTTGCTATGAGCGGGAGTTCGCCTGCCATTATCTCGCATGCCGTCAATCCGAACCCTTCCCAATGAGAAATCTGACAACCGACGGAAGCTGCCGCTATGAGACGCGGGAGGTCGTGGCGGTCGCCAAGAAACGCGACATCATCAGCGACGCCATATTCTCGGGCTAACCGGCGACATATCTCTATTCGCGGACCGGAGCCTACAAACACTATGAATGTATCCGCCGGAATAAGATCGGCATATACGGGGTCGTGCTTCAGAATAGAAAGTGCGCGAATCAGAGAATCCTGATCTTTATTGTCGACAAAGCGAGAGATCATAAGCACAGCATGGCCTTTACGTCCGAACACTTCCTCTTCATTTCTTATTCCGGCCCTTTCCATGCGGCGTCGGCGGTCGAGATCGGGGCCTATGGCAAAAGAAGTCAGAAAATCCGTATTGTCATCCGGCGGAATGACTGAGGAATCAAAAGAGTCATTGGCTCGGGAGTGGAAATTAAAAATGTCGGAATTAATACCGTTGGGGATTATGCTGAGGCGTTCATCGGTAGGATGGAGAGAGAGCCACGCGGATAGCGACCTGGCAGAAGCGGGAGAGATACATGCAAGAGCATCGTAGCGTGAATAGATCAGTCGCTCCAGGGGGCGCAGGAGAGGATAGCGACGGCGCCGGTTGGTCGTATTGTGATTAGTGAAGATGAGTCTGACCGGTAATCCGCGGGCTGCTAAAGCCGCGTCGTAGAGGGCAGGGAAAAGATGGACGTGGCAGACGTCGGCTTCCTTCATTAAATCTCTCAGGCCGCTGATTGCTCTTCTTCTTATGAGGGGATTGAGAAATGCCTTATGGCTCAGAGGGATATTCAGGACTCTGATTTTTACCATAGGATTCCGCAGAATGGGATGCAGCATCATTGCTCCCTCCGGATTCTGATAGAGGGCTATAGTGATGTCAAGATCGTCGCGCCGGGCCATCAGCGGCACGAGATCGCTCAGGAGACGCTGTGCGCCCCCGATCATGAAATGCGGTATGACAATCAGCAGTCGCATAATGAGGAAAAAAGAAGGATTGGGCGCAGGGGCGACAACCCCGGGCGCTCAATCCCTCAGTTACATAATATGAGAACAAAAAATTCTATGTTACAAGAACTTCAGTAGAGGCAATGATTACTCAGCCTTACCTTCAGAACCGAGCACGTTGAGAATTTTGTGCTTGTAGAGTTTTTCCATTTCGTCGCGAGCCGGGCCGAGGTATTTACGGGGGTCGAACTCAGCGGGCTTATCGTTGAAGACCTTGCGGACAGCGGCAGTCATAGCGAGACGGCTGTCGGAGTCGATGTTGATCTTGCAGACATCCATCTTCGCAGCTTTGCGGAGTTCCTCTTCGGGGATACCGATAGCGTCGGGAAGCTTGCCACCGTTGGCGTTGATGATGTCAACGTATTCCTGAGGAACGCTTGAAGAACCGTGGAGTACGATGGGGAAGTCGGGGAGCTTAGCCTCAACTGCCTCAAGCACGTCGAATGCGAGAGGCGGGGGAACGAGACGACCGGTCTTCGGGTCGCGGGTGCACTGTTCGGGAGTGAACTTGTAAGCACCGTGAGATGTGCCGATAGAGATAGCGAGAGAGTCGCATCCTGTGCGAGTCACGAAGTCGATAACCTCCTCGGGATCAGTGTATGTGTGATGGTCTGAACTTACTTCGTCTTCCACACCTGCGAGCACACCGAGTTCGCCTTCTACAGTGACGTCATACTTGTGAGCGTAGTCAACTACCTTCTTAGTGAGCTCTACGTTCTCCTCGTAGGGGAGGTGAGAACCGTCGATCATAACGGAAGAGAAACCGTGGTCGATGCAGTCCTTGCAGAGTTCGAAGGAGTCACCGTGGTCGAGGTGAAGTACGATCTGGGGGTGTTCCCAGCCGAGAGACTTGGCATAGTCTACAGCGCCCTGTGCCATGTAGCGGAGAAGGATGGGGTTAGCATAGTTGCGGGCACCCTTCGACACCTGAAGAATAACGGGAGACTTTGTGTCGGCAGCGGCTTTGATGATAGCCTGAAGCTGCTCCATGTTGTTGAAGTTGAAGGCCGGGATGGCATAGCCACCGTGTACGGCTTTGGCAAACATTTCTTTGGTGTTTACCAGACCAAGTTCT
This sequence comes from Bacteroides sp., assembly GCA_014801585.1. Classification (GTDB taxonomy): domain Bacteria; phylum Bacteroidota; class Bacteroidia; order Bacteroidales; family Muribaculaceae; genus Lepagella. Next base: position 43,310 of record JAAVDX010000021.1, on the reverse strand, counting down.
TTGTAATCTACCATGTTTATATAAATTCTATTAGAATTAGATTGCAAATTTAACAAAAAAAATTGAAGTTAGAGGGTGTAGGCTTCAAAAATGAAGCCCGCCTTCTCATTTTTGAAGAAAGTTTTTATCGGAGGATGAGCATTGCATCGCCGTAGGCTCCAAACTGATATCCCTCTTTAAGAGCAACGCTGTAGGCGTTCATAATGTTCTCGTAGCCTCCGAATGCGCATACCATCATCAGCATCGTGGATAGGGGGAGATGGAAGTTGGTGACCAGAGCGTCGCAGACGGTGAAGTCGTAGGGAGGGAAGATAAACTTGTTGGTCCATCCCTTATAGGGCATGATATGCCCGTTCATGCAGACTGACGAGGCGATGCCGCGCAATACGCTGGCTCCGACGGCACATACATGCTTGCCGTTGTCCTTGGCTTCATTGACGATGTCGACCAGATCGCCGTCGACCTCCATATCCTCGCTGTCCATGCGATGCTTCGTCAGATCCTCCACGTCGATATCGCGGAAGTTGCCTTTGCCGCAATGGAGAGTGAGGAATCCGCGCTCTACGCCTTTGATTTCAAGGCGTTTCATGAGCTCGCGGCTGAAATGCAGACCGGCAGCCGGAGCCATTACGGCCCCCTCCTTCTCAGCGAAAATGTTCTGATAGCGGACTGCGTCCTCGGGTTCGGCCGGGCGTGTGATATACTCGGGGAGCGGAGTCTCGCCCAAGGCATACAATGCCTCCTTGAATTCATCATGCGGACCATCATAGAGGAAGCGTAGTGTGCGTCCGCGGGAAGTCGTATTGTCGATGACCTCGGCCACCATCGAATCATCTTCGCCGAAATAGAGCTTATTGCCGATGCGGATCTTCCGGGCCGGCTCCACAAGCACATCCCAGAATTTATTTTCCTCATTGAGTTCGCGAAGCAGGAACACCTCGATTCGCGCGCCTGTCTTCTCTTTATTGCCGTAGAGACGTGCCGGGAAGACCTTTGTGTCGTTGAAGACCATTACGTCGCCATCGTCGAAATAATCGATAATCTCCTTGAATATGCGATGGGTGATGTCGCCGGTCTTGGCGTCGACGATCATCAGCCGACATTCATCACGGTTTTCAGAAGGATATTGAGCAATCTGAGAATCAGGAAGCTTGAATTTAAACTGGGATAATTTCATATTCAGAGAAAATGGAGTGAGAGGTGTATAGGGGGATGATTGAGGGTTGAAATCTGTCATTTGCGATTATGAATCAGTTAAGGGGGAACTTTTCATATTCAGTTTGCAGGCCGGGGGTCGGCTTTTACCAATTCTGCGGCCTCGCCGGTCAGTTCGCATTCTGCGATAGTTGCGACGGCTTCGTCGATTGTGAGGCATTGGGCTTCCGTAATCGGTCCGACGGCAGTGCGGCGCAGTGCGATGAGATGTGCGCCCGATTGGAGAGCCTGCCCGAGGTCGCGTGCAAGCGCCCGTATGTAAGTGCCTTTGCTGCATACGATGCGCAGAGTCATGTCGCGTCCATCGAAATCGAGCAGTTCAAACTCGTCAATTTCAAGAGGTTTGGCTACCAGTTCGACGTCATGCCCTTTGCGGGCATGGAGATAGGCGCGTTTGCCATCTACCTTTACTGCCGAGAATACCGGGGGCACCTGCATGATGTGGCCCGTAAACTGCGGGAGAGTCTCGAGAATCATCTCGCGGCTTACGTGTTGGTAAGGATAAGTCGCATCTATTTCCTTTTCGAGGTCGAAACTCGGGGTCGTGGCGCCCAGACGCATAGTGGCGATATATTCCTTTCGGCCTTGCTGAAGAAGGTCAATGCGGCGGGTGGCCCGGCCGGTGCATACGATCAGTACGCCCGTGGCCAAGGGGTCGAGAGTCCCGGCATGGCCCACTTTGAACTTCCTGACGCCCAGCCGGCGCTGAATAGCACCGCGAATACGCTTTACGGCATCAAACGAGGTCCAGCCCAGAGGCTTGTCTATTCCTATAATTTCTCCGGTTACAAAATCCATGTAATCAGATATTAAAGAATTATTTCTAAAATTGAAATCTATAATTATAATAGAGACTATCTGATTCTGTCGACGATCGCTTTTATCAGACAGTCGATGTGATATCGGTTGTCGGCTCCTTATGATCAGCCTATCACGCGGGAGTCTGCCAGAGGAGGCAGATGATAGCCATTACCACACAATATATTGAGAACCATACGAGCTTCCCTTTCTTGACGAGGGCGAGCATCCATTTGCAAGCCGCGCAGCCCACGACGAAAGCCGTCACGAAGCCTATCAGAAGAGTAATCCAGGTGACTTCTGCGGCCTGAGCGGTCTGAGCGACCGTCTCTCCCAGCATATCCTTTACGTCGAGGAGTGCTTCGCCGAGAATCGGAATGATGACCATGAGGAAAGAGAACTGAGCGACGTCGTCACGTCGGTCGCCAAGCAGGATGCCGGTAGCAATCGTAGTGCCTGAGCGGCTGAGGCCCGGAAGTACGGCTACTGCCTGAGCACACCCAATTATGAAAGCGTCGAGCCACGTTATGGGATGGCCCGCCGAGGCCTTGGCCATGCGGCCCGAAGCAAGTCGGTCGCTGTAGTGAGCGAAAGCGAGCAGGGCGGCAGTTACGAGCAGGCAGACGCCTACTACTTTAAGTCCGTCGCCGAAGAAAGATTCCACATACTCCTTGAAGAAGACCCCGACGATTCCGACAGGGATACACGAAAGCAGAATCTTGCAGACATACCAAAAATCCGCATCGCGCTTGAATGTGAAGAAACTGGCACACAATCGGCGGAACATCGGCCAAAGGATTACGATTGTAGAGCAGACCGTAGCGGCATGCACCATTATATCGAATTGCAGAATCTCGTCTTTGGGAATATTGATTCCGAGTATTTCACGGAAAATCTCGAGGTGGCCGCTTGAGGATATCGGAAGATATTCAGCGAGGCCCTGTACGAGTCCGAGAATGAAAGCGTCAAGCCATTCCATATTATAATGTCAGTTATTTTTTACGCTTGGGATTGATAATTATCGCGAAGGCCATCAGGAGAAATCCGAGGAAGGCTATTGTCGGCCCTACGACTATACGCCGGGTAGAGAATATATCGGGATTGAAACCCTCTTCCACGCTGCTCGACCCTCCCGTCATCAGCAGAAACCCGACGATGATAAGCGCGAGACATCCGAGCATCATCAGCAGATTGGCTTTCGGGAAGAGACGATTGGGGTTAGGGTTGGAATCTTTTGAAGTAATCTGCTCCTTCGAGAGGGGAGCAGAATGAGTTGGTTGGGTATTGTTTTCCATTTGAGTCGTTGAGATAAAGAGGTTGAATCCGGGTGAGCGGGGACGGAATAATCAGCGGAATAATTTGTCGTAATCTTTCCGGAGATAATGCTGAGTGGCGATAGCGGCTGCGATAGCACACAGGAGTCCGCCCAATACAATCAGTCCGCCGCAAATCAGCGATAGTACGGGCCACATCGAAGCCGGTTCGAGTTCGGCATATCCGGCTTTCGGAGCGAATCCGATTGCTATCCAGAGCAGGCCGGAAGCGAAGAGTCCGGCGAGGACTCCTGCAAGGAAATTACGGGCTACTACCGGGCGCCGGATAAAGCCGTCGGTGGCTCCGACGAGTTGCATTGTGTGTATAGTGAATCGCCGCGCATATACAGTGAGATGTACGGTGTTGTTGATCAATACGAAAGAGATGATCAGGAGCACTATTGCGATTGCCCCGAGGATCGCTCCGAGGCGGGCGATATTGGAATTCATGGATTCGATCATGCTCCCTTGCGGAGAGGCCACGGCCTCCACTCCCGGAAGAGCGCTCAATTGCTTCTCGATCATCGCGATCGAGTCCTGACAAGAATATTTCTCCGGCATTGTGAATGTGATTTCCGGCGAGAGGGGATTGACTCCGAAGAGTTCCTCAAGGTCTTCGCCGGTCTCGGCCTTCCATTCAGCGAGAGCCTTCTCCTTGGATATCAGAGCGAGATTGCGGCAGTAAGGGAGGGATTTCATCTCTGCCATCTGCCGGAGGGCGGCGTCGTTGCTTACGGAGTCGGCCATAATGACGCTCACTTCAAGACTCTCGCGGATTCGCGCCGTCTCTTTGCGGGCACCTAAAGTGATGAGGGCTATAATGCCGAGAATAAGGAGCACTAACGTCACGGAAACGATCGTCGTGGCGTGAGCGGCCCAATATGATATCTGTACTTCTTTACCTTTTTTCATCAGTCAGAGATTGCGGAAGAATTCCGGGGTTCTGAGTTGCGGAGATAGTCGCGCGGAGCGGAGGATATGGGATATCCTCGCGATGAAGTTGCGGAAAGACTATTGCTTTCACGAGAAAAAGTCGCCGACAGCTTCGACTGCAAAGATAACACTTAAAAAAGGCGTTGTCAATATTTTCGCGATTTTTTTGTAAATTTGCATTAGAATTAGGTGAAAATTCCCCCTTGCAGGGGGATATCTCCTTCTCTGACCCTCGAATAAGGGTCGATTTCATCATAAATGCTGCGGGCTTACGGCCCGTCAATTCATAAAGTTAATGACTCCAGATCTTACTCCGCGCAAAGCGGCTTATTTCACTCTCGGCTGCAAACTGAATTTCGCCGAGACTTCGACAATCGGCAAGATTCTTGCCGATAAGGGTTTTCGTCGTGCGCGCCCCGATGAAAGGCCCGATATCTGTGTCGTCAATACCTGCTCAGTGACTGAAATGGCCGATAAGAAAGACAGGTCGCTGATACGCCGCCTGGTGAGGAAATGGCCGGAGGCTACGATAGTCGTGACCGGTTGCTACGCCCAGCTTAAGCCCGATGAGGCTGCTTCGATAGAAGGGGTAGATATCGTGCTCGGCAGCAACGAGAAACTGCGTATAGCCCAATACATTGATGAATGGGAAGCCTCACGGACGAAAATCACGGAGACTGTAGGTTCGCGCGAGATCCTTACCTTTATGCCTTCGTGTGAGCGTGGCGACCGTACCCGATTCTGGCTGAAAGTGCAGGACGGATGCGACTATTACTGCACATATTGCACAATCCCCTTTGCTCGCGGGCGTTCGCGCTCAGGGCGTATCGCAGATCTTGTAGCGCAGGCCCGGGACGTTGCGGAGCAGGGAGGCAAGGAGATTGTGCTGACGGGGGTCAACGTCGGTTGCTTCGGTCTTGATACGGGTGAAAGTTTCTTCGACCTGCTCAAGGCTCTGGATGCAGTAGAGGGGATTGAGCGTTATCGCATTTCGAGTATCGAACCGAATCTGCTGACTCCGGAGATAATCCGGTGGATAGCTTCAGAGGCACGCGCCTTCATGCCTTCTTTTCATATTCCGTTGCAGTCGGGGTCGGATACCGTGCTTAGGCTGATGAACCGCCGCTACGACACCGATCTTTTTCGGTCGCGCATTGATCTTATACGCAGTCTGATTCCGGATGCTTTCATCGGAGTGGATATCATCGCCGGTGCGAGGGGGGAGACGCAGGAGGAGTGGCGGAAATCGGTAGAGTTTGTAGAGTCGTTGCCCATAACGCGGCTTCACGTCTTCCCCTACTCGGAGCGCCCCGGGACGGCCGCTCTGAAACTTCAGGCGGAAAGCGTCGAGGCGGGAGAACGCCATCGTCGCGGCAGCGAGCTGCAGAATATTTCGGATAAGAAACTCAGTGAATATATGGAGGGTATGATCGGTCAGCAGAGAAGGGTGCTTTGGGAACACACTCTGCATGATGATCCCTCGCTTATGTCGGGACTGACCGATAACTACATTCGGGTAGTAGCTCCGGCTGATGAGGAATTGCTCAACAGCGTGACAGAAGTGAAGATAACCGCTGTCGATACCGATCGTGAAGAGACTATGATAGGGGAAAGAATATGAAAAAAGCGGATGATATGAATGTTGGCAAGAATAGCGATTTGAATAGCGATTTGAATAGCGACCGTAAGAAATTGGCCGTAATCATCCTTAACTGGAACGGCCGGAGTCTGCTTGAACAATTTCTGCCGGCGGCTGTGAAACACACTATCTCGCCGGATGCTGATCTTTGGGTTGCCGACAACGGTTCGACGGATGATTCCGTGGAATTTGTCAGGACGCATTTCCCTGCGGTGAAGATTCTGGAGCTCGGCCAAAATTACGGTTTTGCCGAGGGTTACAACATCGCTATCCGCACGACTGACTATCCCTTCACTCTTCTGCTCAATAGTGATGTGGAGGTGACGGAGGGGTGGACGCGCCCGCTTGTCAAGCTGCTCGAAGAGCGCCCGGAGGTAGGGGCGGTAATGCCCAAGATACTTTCCTACCGGCAGAAAAACATGTTTGAATATGCCGGGGCGGCCGGAGGGTATATCGACAGGCTCGGCTATCCGTATTGTCGCGGGCGCGTATTCGATTCGGTAGAGGAAGATAGAGGGCAGTATGACGGGGCTCCCATAGAGGTGGCTTGGGCTACGGGAGCCGCTATGTGTGTGCGTACAGAGGTGTATCTGCGTCTTGGCGGACTTGATGCCGACTTTTTCGCCCACATGGAAGAGATTGATTTGTGTTGCCGGATGATTGGGGCCGGATATAAGGTGATGGCCGATATGTCGTCTACGGTGTATCATGTCGGAGGAGCCTCGCTGCCTAAGGGAAATCCGAAGAAAACCTATCTGAACTTCCGGAATAATCTCCTGCTGCTCCATAAGAATCTCCCGAGGAAGCGCGGGCGGAAAGTGCTCTTTCTCCGGCGGCTTGCCGATACGCTTGCATTCGGAATGTTTCTTCTGAAAGGGCAATGGGGCGATGCGAAGGCTATTCTGAGGGCGCACTCCGATTTCCGGAAAATGCGCCGTAAATACACCGACCTTCCGAAAGAAGACTATATGAGCACACTCCCCGGAGCCGACCGCTATATCGTGGCCGACCACTACCTCAAAGGTCGATCGAAATAGACCTTTGGGTCGGAATGGTCAGGAATTTTCTACCCAGGCACCCTTAAAGCCGGTCTCTTCGATAGATTTGATAACTTGTGCGGCAGATTCGGCATTCTCCGGAATACCGTGGACTTCCAGCCAGCCGTCGGCCGTCTGAAGGTCATGATTCCACATAGCGTTGGGAAACTGAGACTGTACATGATTCAGGAGAGCGTCGCGAGAAGCCTCATCCTGAGCGTTAACCGTGAACAACATAATGATATAACAATTATAATTACACAAATATAACGCGCTGATTTTTGGAAAAGTTCTCAAAATCAGAATATCATAAATACGGGGATATGTCTTCACCATTTGAAGACATATCCCTGTATTTATCGATGATTCTTCAACCGCATTCTTTAGATGATAAGGGTAGAATGAATCTCTCAGTTTCGTTTACAAAACTACTTTTACGCTGTTTCCGTTGACGTGTAAGACCACGATACCCGAGCCTTTGAAAGAGAAAGTATCAGGTGCGGAGTAAGAAGCTTTCTGCAGGCATAAGCCATTTGTATCATATACGCTTACGTTATCACCGGGCTTGACCGTCACGAGTAGTTGGCCATTGTCGGTCGTATAGTCTATTTGAGACGGCGTCGCAGCAGACTCTTCTATCTGCTGAGTGGATGCGATGATATCAGCTTCCGTCAGAGGAACAAAAGTTACAAAATTTTTCCAACCCGGAGCGTTCTTGTATAGTTCGATAGATTCCTCCGGTACGTGGATCACGCAATATTTATTTACATTTGGATTAGTCTCCAGTTGGCAGTACGGAGTTCCCACAAAAGGTTCAAAGCCGAAATCTGAATCATCAGCTTCCGGAGGAACCGAGGCAGCACAATAGATATCTTCCAAATGTATACACCATTTGAATGTCGCCCCGGCAAAAGCCTTTAATGTAGATGGAAGATAGATACGGCGTAAATATGAGCAGTGCATAAAACAGCCATAGTCTATATACATTAGGGATTCGGGAAGATCAATTGAGGATATATATGATCCGATAAATGCACGGCATCCCAAATATTGCAAACCTTTATTAAGAGTGACTTTATTCGGAGCGTGAGCAAGTGCATATGCACCTATACTCTTAACTGAGGAAGGTATAGAGATTTGTTTTGGGGACCCTTTTTCAAATGCGTTGTCGGCAATTCTCTTAATAACTGCTTTTATCGGTTTGAATATACTCCCTTCCCACCATGTCATTATGAATTCGTCAGGGAGAATAACGTCACCCTTGACATCTTCGCTTACTTCTATGAGCTCAAGATGCAAAGGTTCAGTAGCTTCATTAAGCACTTGGAAAGTCATTCCCTCATAGTCAACGTAATAACTTACTTTTGGATTCTCTATCTCAACCGAGGCCGCATAAGTGAAACCGCAGCAGATTATTCCAAACATTAGAGCCACTGCTCGGAATAACCAATTTTTTGATAATGTAGTTACTTTCATGAGTTAGTCATTAAAAGTGTTGATAATAAATTTGAAACGTGTATTAAAGTGTTGTGACAATAAGAATATCTGTTTCAAGTGCAAATATAGGTTAAAAAAGTTTTAATTCCAAATAAATGTTTAATAATTGTCACGTTCTTAGAAAAATAGCTGTCTGCAGTTCCGGGGGCGTAATCCGCAATAGCGAGCGAAGCGATGCTTTGGGGGAGGCTCTTAAAGCCGGATTTTCCATGCGGTAGGGAAAAGATTGTTGGCACGATTGCCCAGATTTTTCATTATCCCAAGCGGGAGGCCTTGATAAGTTACAATTACATAACCCTTTGGAATATTTCCATCGAGCGGAAATGATTCGCGTCGGAGAAAGCGCAATGCGTCCTCCTTGCTCAGGGGAGCTGTGGGGAAGGCTGTAGGATTCATGGCTTGATTGAGCGCAAGGCGTGAATCGGGCACTACCTCCGCTTTCGGCATACGACCCTTAATCTCGGCCACCGGCAATCCGGCGCCGGTAACCTTCACTCCGTAGCGACGCAGCATATCAGCAACTTCCGCTGCTGATTCGGGAAGCATCGTAATCATGGTGTCGGAGAGTTCGAAGCGAGGTGAGATCTTTGGATCAAACCACCCCTTGAGTTCCATCCTCATGGCCTCCGTAAGTTCGGGATTCTGAGAACGGTTTTTGTTGCGACTCTTCTTCCCGGGTGTCCGAGGTTCGGGCTCGGTATGACATCCGATCGGACGTCGGAACACACTGATATATAATCCCTCTCCCTGAGTAAGATGAGGCATAAACCGCAGACCCTCTACACCGGGCAGCACTGCACGTCCGGCCTTTTCGATTCCCGAGAGATTCAGGGAATCTATGGCTACCGGCTCCAGACCGAGCTGCTCACTGATAAAGAGAGAGTTCTCCTCATCTTCGGAGGTGTTGAAAGTACAGGTGGAGTAGATGAGAAAACCGCCGGGGCGGAGCGTGCCGACAAGATCCGACAGTATTTCGCGCTGGAGAGAGGCACAGTTGGCTACGAGCGACTTGCTCCATTGGCGGCGTGCGTCTTCATCCTTTCTCATCATCCCTTCTCCGGAGCAGGGTGCGTCAATAGCTATGATGTCGAACATCTCGGGCAGTGCCGCATAGCGGGAAGAGTCGCAGCCGGTAGTGATGACGTTGGGATAGCCCCATTTCTCAAGATTCTCCCGCAAAATCTTTCCGCGCGCGGCCACAAATTCGTTGGCTACGATCGTAGATCCGTCGGGGAGGGCATTGATAAGAGAAGTAGTCTTACCGCCCGGTGCAGCGCAGAAGTCGAGAGTGAGCGGATGTTCGGAAATTCCCTCCTCGGCAAGGACGCTGCAAAGTCGGTCGGCTACCTGCTGATAGATCATGGAAGAGGCGTCCTGCACGTAATAGGCTCCCCCGTGCAGCATCGGATCGAGCGTAAAGACCGGCCGGGGATTCAGATAGATCCCCTCTTCACACCAGGGGACCGGAGCGGTAGTAAGCCCATCGGTCGTGGCCACATCGGGGCAGACTGCCGACTTGCGGCGGTTGCGTCGAATACTTACGGATGGAGGAGTGTCGAGGGCTGCCGCGAGAGCCGCCCGATCTACCGACGGAATATTCTTTAGAGAATCAATGAAATCTTCAGATAGGGGGATCATTTCATAGGGTATTGCTAATAAGACAATGCAAATTTACGAAATTTTAGGATAAAAATGGAGTATGCTCTTGAAATTGCGTTAAAAAAGCCGTATATTTGTAAGATATGGACAAAAATGCGACCCTTTATCTCATTCCGGTAGGAATGTCTGACGCACCTTACTCTGCCGTGCTCCCGGCCGGCAATATCGATATTATAACCTCACTCCGCTATTTTATCGTGGAGAATCTGCGGGAGGCACGGCGCTTTCTTAAGCGTTGCGACTCGTCGATTGATATCGATTCCCTTACTTTTTTCGAACTCAACCGCCATACGGATCTCGCTGCGGTAGGGGAATTTCTTGCTCCGCTTCGTCGCGGCGAAAGCATGGGAGTGATGAGCGATGCCGGATGTCCGGCTGTGGCTGATCCGGGTGCGTTGCCCGTAGCCCTTGCTCAGGAGGAGGGGTTCAGAGTCCGACCGTTGGTGGGTCCGTCGAGCATACTGATGGCTGTGATGGGCTCCGGTTTCAATGGCCAGGGGTTTGCCTTCCATGGTTATCTGCCGATTGAGGACTCTGAGAAAGCCGACGCTCTGAAGCGTCTGGAGAATGAATCGCGTCGCAATTCCATGACTCAGATCTTTATCGAGACCCCCTACCGCAATATGTCGCTGCTGCGCTTCATGGCGGAGCGCCTCGGGGATGCCACGCGAATCTGCGTGGCTTGCGATCTTACTGACCCCGATAAAGAATATATCCGCACTTTGACCGCGCAGCAGTGGCGCCGCTTGTTAGGAGCTTCCGACCACGGACTGAATCTTGACAAGCGTCCCGCGGTCTTCCTGATTTATGCCGGAGGGAAAGAGGATGTGCAGCAGACGAAGTCGAAGCGGCATACCTCCGCCATCTCCCGACATTCAAAAAAATACAGAAGAAACAACTGACATGAGTCGACCTATAATAAAATTTTCGGGACAGATGGAGATCCCGTTTGAAGAATTTAAATCAAGCAATGTTGCAGCGCAACCGCCCGTGAGGGGAGTTGCGTCGCCCGGCAGTGTCGTGCCCTCCCGTCGGCCGGCCGATACCGATCCTACTGATAATCCGGCCTCAAGAGTGTTCAACTATATATCGTTCGGTTCCGGATCGAGCGGCAACTGCTGCTATATCGGCACGAAGCATGGCGGATTGCTGGTGGATGCCGGTGTGAAGGCTGATTTCGTCGAGACGCAGTTGCAGGCAAATGGAGTCAGATGGGAAAAAGTGAAGGGTATATTGCTAACGCATGATCATGCCGACCATGTGAAGTATACCTATACCCTTCTGCGCAATCACAAGCACATGCGCCTTTTCTGCACGAATCGCGTCCTCAACGGTCTGCTGCGACGTCATGGCATATCGAAGCGTATAAAAGACTATCATATCCCGATCTTTAAGGAGATCCCTTTCAAGCTTGCGGGAGCTGAGATTACGGCGTTTGACGTGCCTCACGACGGCACTGACAATATGGGATTTTCGATCAATTACGACAACCGTAATTTTGTAATTGCCACCGACCTGGGAGCCGTAACCGAGCGGGCGCACTATTATATGAGTCGCGCCAACTACCTTGTGATAGAGGCCAATTATGATCTGTCGATGTTGCTCAACGGTCCGTATCCCGAATATCTGAAGGCAAGAATCCGGACGGAGCATGGTCATCTTGACAACACGGCTACGGCTGCTTTTCTGCGCGAGATATGGAATCCGTCGCTGAAATACATATTCCTTTGCCATCTTTCGAAGGATAACAATACCCCCGAGAAAGCGATGTCTACGATCTCCGAGGCATTGCTTGAGCGAGGAATAAAGATAGGAGGAGGTCAGGAGACTCTTTCCGACCGCGAGGCCGACGTGCAGCTACTCCCCCTGCCACGTTTCGAACCAACCCGCTGGTACGTCTTCCGCCCTTGAGTCAATAACCACTCCTGAAGAGTTATCTGATAATTTTTGCTAAATTAATTGCATGTATGAAAACATCACCGCGAAAGATGGTCATCTTTCGCGGTGATGTTTATTTTGGATCAGGCACTGATTCCGGTTATTCGGAGGAGCTGATTGAATCGGGGGGAACTATCTCAGTGCGGCGGAGTATGATTTTGAGAAGAGGACCTTCACTTCCGTTGGCGGCCTTTGCGGTCTGGCGTTCGATGAAGATGTCGGTAGCGCCTGATTTGTAGACCGCTATGTTGTCAAGACCCTTTTTGCCGTCTTCTGCCTGCAGGAGGGGTATATCCTCTATCGCGAGAGTTTCAAGAACGTATTGCACGAGTTCGTCGGGGAGCAGATCGCCGAGATAGATATTGCGGATAACGGCCGATTTATCGGTCAGCACCTTGATTTCCCATATTCCGGGAGCCCCCTGTACGTCGGTGTATAGAGGAGTGCCGTTGCCATCGGTCAGGATACCGGTATAGTTATAGTCAGCACTGTCAAGCGGTTGGCCGACATTGATAGCGTCGATAATCGAGCGTACATTCATCGCGATATCATTATCGGCGTGAAATTCCGTGATGACAGTAGCGGAATCCGAGTCATGATGTTCGGATTGTCCGGATGTGCAGGATGCAAGCATAGCCAATACGACCACAACGCCGAATGACGCGCCGGTGTAGGATCGGAAAGCGTTACAGTTCATTTCTATCAAGAAGAGAAAGAAGTTATAGACTTTTCACAATGAGAGAATGTTGAAATTGTCGGCTATCGGTAAAAAAATAACATCTTCCGATAGCCGACAATCTATAATGTGTTTGCGTTTAAGGCGGATTTATTGCGGTTCGTCAGTGACGCGTTCAAGCCATTTCACCATTCCGAGCATTGCGCCCATAGAGATGAAACATACGGCGGCGAATACCACCCATGCCTCCCAGATGGGACAAGCGTTATAGATCAGCGGGCCGATCCAGAGGAGAAGGTTGCCGACGGCTGTAGCGCCGAGCCACAGACCCTGACAGAGACCCTGAAGATGTTTCGGAGCCACTTTCGATACGAAAGAGAGACCGAGAGGAGAGATGAACAGTTCGGCTACAGTCAGGAAGAAGTAGAGCAGGATCAGTACCCACGGTCCTGTCTTCGCGGCCTCGCGGGCCTCAATAGGCATATTGCGGAACTCTTCGCCGGAGGGGAACATATCGATCGCGCAGACTACAGTCAGGAATATGTAGGCCATAGCCGCCAATCCCATACCGATAGCGATCTTACGGGGAGTGGAAATGACCTTACCGCGACGTGCGAGAGAGGCAAAGAACCACATGATGACCGGAGTCAGCAGAATCACGAAGAGTGGGTTGAGAGCCTGCCAGATTTCAGGCGCGATGGAATCGGTCTTTACGAAGTCGCGGGCGAAAAGGGAGAGAGAAGTGCCGTTCTGATGGAAAGAGAACCAGAAGAAGATAGCGATGCCCAGCACTGCGAAGAGAGCGTACATGCGTTGCTTGATTTCCTTTGCCATTGCCTGCTTTTCTTCGGCAGTGTATTTGACAGTCTCTGCGGCTTCTTTTTTAGCGGGAGAGGGAAGACCTTTCTTAGTGGCGATAAAGATGCAGAGAGAGATCAGCATAGCCGCTACGGAAGCAATGAAGGAATAATGGATACCTTCATTGAAGATCTTGAGATATTCCGAGCAGAATGCGCTGATTTCAGCAGCGTTGGTGGTAGCGTCCATTGAGTGGCCTACCTGAGTTGCCAGTGCATAGAGGTTGTTGATATTTTCCATGCCGACCATGCTGTCGGTCACGCTGAGATACTGATGGCAGAGAGCCGGAAGATCAGCGTTATAGAGGAGGTTGTGAGCCTCAAGCCACCATGAACGGAGCATCGGAGCCACGAACGGGGCAATCAGTCCGCCGATGTTGATGAAGACGTAGAAGATCTGGAATCCGGAGTCGCGCTGCGAAGCATATTTGGGATTGTCGTAGAGCTGACCTACAAGAGCTTGCAGATTTCCCTTGAACAGACCGTTGCCGAATGCGATCATGAAGAGTGCGCAGCAAGTGAGGGTAAGGAGCCACGCAGTGTTGTTGCCGTCGGCAAATATTGGAATTGCCAGCACTACATAGCCTAAAGTCATCACTAAGAGGCCTGAGATGATAGTGCCCTTATAGTTCTGAGTACGGTCGGCGATCAGACCGCCGACAAGTGACAACACGTAGATGCCGGCATAGAAACAGGAGTAGACGATAGTAGCAGTCTCCTCTTTCAATCCGAATTTTGAGCAAAGGAAAAGCACGAGCACGGCGTTCATGATGTAGTAGCCGAAGCGCTCACCCATGTTGCTCAACGCGGCCGGAATAAGGCCTTTGGGTTGATTTTTGAACATTCGTTAGATGTGTTAGAGATAAAGAATTAGTTGGTATTGAGTTAAGGTCGATTCACGGGGAAACTCCGATAATACGCGGAGCTCCGGAAGTGGGGGGTGTATGGAAACAGTCCACTGATTTTTTTCGTAAGCTGTCTTAGCCTGCCGCTTCGAGGGCTTTGAAGGCCCGGGCGTAGTTGCGGATCTGTTTTACCATCGCTACAAGCCCGTTGGAGCGAGTAGGGGAGAGATGGCTGCTGAGTCCGATCTTGTCGATGAAATAGAGGTCGGCGTCGAGGATCTCATCGGGAGTGCGATGGTCGAGCACCTTGAGGAGCAGCGATACGATACCCTTCACGATCATGGCGTCGGAGTCGGCGTGGAAATCGATATGGCCGTCGTCGGCCTTTTTGGCCGTGATCCACACTCGGCTCTGGCAACCCTCGATGAGGTTGGCAGGAGTTTTTTCGGTTTCCGGAAATTCCGGCAGCGTATTGCCTAAATCGATGATGTAGGCATATCGGTCCATCCAATCGGTGAGCTCGGAGAATTCCTCTACGATCTCGTCTTGAACTTCATTTACTGTCATTTTGCAGTCGTTTAGTGATTGAGCTACAAAAATAGCGAAAAAATTCAACTTCCCAAAATTCCGCCCTCCAAAATCCTTATCATCCTTCCTAAAATAAGTTAAGGACCCGCTCAGAGTCCCTTAGGGAGGGTAAGAGCAAGTCCTTGACTTATTATGCAAGAATAATTTTACGACGTCATTTTACGGCACCGGAGATTGCTTTGGCGATCTGCTTCATCTTTTCCGGGTCGGGGTCGGAGATCTTTTTGGAGAAGTCCATGTCGCCTTCCTGCTTGAGGGGGATGAGGTGGATATGGGCGTGGGGCACTTCCAGGCCGATTACGGCCATTCCGACCTTGCGGCAGGGCATAGCTTCTTTAATCGCTACGGCCACTTTCTTCGCAAACTTCATCATCTCGCCGATTTCGTCGTCGGAGAGGTCGAAGATATAATCGGTCTCCTGCTTGGGCACTACCAGGGTGTGACCCCAGTTGACCGGGTTGATATCGAGAAATGCGAAGAATTTATCATTTTCAGCAATCTTATAGCAGGGGATCTCTCCGGCTATGATTTTTGAGAAAATAGTCATTTCTGCGGCCTCCTTAGATTTCGATCTTGATGATTTCAAACTTCATCTCGCCGACCGGCACCTGACAGGTGACTACGTCGCCCACCTTATGACCGATCAGAGCGGCTGCGATGGGTGTGGTCGATGCGAGTTTGTTCTCGCGGAAGTTTGCCTCGCTCTCAGTGACGATAGTGTAGGTCACTACCATTCCGTTAGCGAGATTCTTGATAGTCACTTTATTGAGAAGCTGCACTTCGTCGGTGTTGAGCTGAGAGTCGTCGATGATGCGTGCGTTGGCTACGAGTTCCTTCAGTTTGGCAATCTTCATTTCGAGAAGACCCTGAGCTTCCTTGGCCGCATCGTATTCAGCATTTTCGGAAAGGTCGCCTTTGTCGCGTGCCTCAGCGATAGCAGCCTTGATGGCGGGACGCTGTGCCTCGAGTTCGGCGAGTTCCTGCATTTTCTTGTCGTATCCTTCTTGTGTGAGGTATGCCATGGTTATGATTTTTGTTGATTATCGGATTAATACCGGTTAGAATTAATAAGAGGTTAAAAAAGAAGGAACCCCTTCCCATATGCAGCGAGCATCCGGGAAGAGACCCTTTCATATCTCAAACCTTTTAATAGTCTACTTAAGAACTACAATGCAAAGTTACAAAAATTTCTCCGCGTTTCCAAATATTCCGATCATAATCGGTAGGCTCCCTATAGCCGTTATACCATTAATCGATTATTTCTCTGAGTTTTTACGGATTATGTGAGTCTAACGTTTCAATACTTTCTGACCCTTGTGTATAATGATGGTGTTAGAAGGAATCTCGTTCCATTCCTCATAGCGGATACCTTCAAGGGTCGTATAGACATCCTCATCTGTAGTTGAGTTTGCATTTTGGGCTACGTCAGCAGGATGTAGAGCAGTGGTAAGTTCGTCCATCTCTACGATATTTCTGAATTCCTTCCATCCTTCTGTCTGTGCATATACATATCCGCGACGATAGGGAACGTAGAGGGTACATTCCTCCTTATTGACCTTATTGAAGGAGTTGACGGCGGGATAGGGAGTATTGCTGTCGTAGACAATCTCTTTGATGTTAGGACAGTTGTTGGCAATTCCTTCAAAACCGTTGCGGTTGCGAATCCAGCGTGAGATATGGAGCTTTTCGAGGTTTTCGCATGAATTGAACGAGTTGCGCCCTAAGGTGAGCAGAGTGGAAGGGAGATCTATTTCTGTAATTCTCGGACAGTCTGAGAGTGCATTTTCTCCGATAGAAATCAGGCCTTCGTTAAAATCCACAGACTCAAGATTTCGACATTTCCCCGCGAAATCGCTACCAATCGACCGCAATGACCCCGGTAATTTAAGCGAGGAAATATCCGCACGGAAGAATACGTTATCCATAATTGTCTCAAGACCCTCGTTAAAGATGAACTCTGCCTTACATCTATCATATATGGAATATTCTGAATCTTCCTCATTAGTGGAATAATTATTCGAACTGATATATCTGATGGAAGAAGGCAGTTCTATCCGGTTTGCTCTAAAGGCAGGACTATTCTGAATAGCTGTTACCGAATAGGTTTTCCCATTATGTTCAACTCTATCCGGGAGAATAATATGTTTCTCTACAAAGTTGTCCGGTTCAGTGGCATGAGCTACGAAAGGTGCAGTTATGGAGACTTCCAATCTGTCCTTGTTCTCTATATGAAATCCATACTTAATGCCTGCACCGTACTCGCCATAAAATTCAATCCAGTCATCGAGGCGATATTCCGTTTTTGTCCAAGGATCATACACTACATCCTCTTCTATATAATAGCATTCCCCGTCTAACAGACAATTGTCTTTATCCCACCATGTACGGTCGCTATTATTCTCCTCTGCATAAATAGCCATAGCGGAACAAAGGATGCTAAGTGTTATAAATAATTTTTGTTTCATGTATGTTGATTTTAATCTACCGCCTTTATCTAAGCGTTTTAGAATAAAGGCGATAGATTTATTAGTTTTATTTATGAAGTTTAGCAGAGTCTAAAATGACTCCATCCTTTTCAAGGGTAATAATGCTCATCCCATTTGGTTTGGGAACTATCATAGATTCATTCGAAACCTCAGTTATATTAACCCTATTCCCGTATATGTCATATAAGCATACGTAGGTATTTGTTGTTGGTCCAGTGAGGTTAATAAAAATATTTGAATCATCTCCTTTAATTGAGGATATGATAGGTTTTGATAATGAATGAGATTCTTGATATTCTTCTAATAGTATGGGAACATAACCATCACCAATCAGAGAATACCCGGTCAAGTCTCGTTCATTGCCATCAGCATCCTTCCCAAGAAATTCAGGACCCCATAAAGCAAGATTAGAATAACCAAAGGTTAATTGATCTAATCTTGCATCCACTATCATGCGCGGATCTAATCTTGCCTCATTATTTTCTGTTCTTAAATGTTCCGCATCTTTTATAATTGGGGCAGATATATTGAATCTTACAGTGGGATCTCCCAAGCAATTATAGCATTCTCGATTATACCTTGCTTGGTCAAATCGCTTTCCAATTACGGAATATCCGTCCGCTTGAACTACCATATTTTCTATAGCCGCCTGACATATTTTGCCGAACTCAGAAAATAAGCCAAATTGATTCATAAAATCTAATGCATTGGGTATTTCAAATCCTAAGGCACTATTGACATAGGTGGCATTGAAGATTGCAGCTGCTAAGAAATCGTTGTAATCACTATCTGATTCCCCATTGGCACCCAGCGCGCATACCGCACCACCATGATTATTACGTAAGAATTCTTCACAAAGTGAATAATCTATGTATCTACTTTGTTCCGCTTTAATTTCAGGATTGTAGATTATTCCAGAGTTGCAATTGACGGCATATACAAATGAAAGTCTGTTTAAGTTTATAAGATTTCGAACGTAATTCTCGTTATATCCGAGGTTAGTCCAAACGCTTACACCTCCGTGGCACCTTGCAAGGATATAAAGAGCCCCTGTATTTATGGCGCCATTGATTTGTGAGGTGGTAAGATTATTAGTTAAGAAGTAATCCTTTAAATCTTGTGTAAGGCCGATTCCATTAGCGTAATGAGTAGGAGTCGCCGTGGAATATTTGTAATATAGTCTTTTTACGTCTAATCCAAAATTTGTAATTAATTGGTTACGGAACCATTCGGATGTCCATATAAAATTACGTCTTTCGAAGCCAGCTTTACCAGTTGATTTTGCTTGGTCCTCCCATTCGCCAATATGAATGCCTGTTTGATAAAAATTGGGATATGAAACGGGAGGATTCTTTTCATAGTGCATGGTTTTAGAAATCATAGCATTTAAATCCTCAACATTATGAGCGGGGAATCTGCCAATTACCAAATCTGGAGTAAAGTCATTATCTCCATCCATACAACAAAAATAAAAATCTGTATAAACTTTTCTTGGATTTGTAACATTGTCAAACTTTACGGTATATTTCCCCTCACAAGGCCGGATAATATCTCCACCTCCCACGAGAAGTACATACTCGAGATTCTTGTCAGTTTTGTATCTGTTTGTAATAAGAGATTTGGTATAATTAGGATCTAAAAGTTTAGATTCGTCAGATACTACTTCAATATATACGGAGTACCCCATTCGCTGTTTCCATTTAGCAAATGTTCTTATAGGTTCTTCAAATCTTTTAGGTGTAACCATCATCAAAGTTGGAAGTAATACCGGAGGTTGATAAGCAGAACCCACTGGAGTGACTTCATTAGATACTTGAAGATTTAGAGGACAATACGCGGAAAACATATCTTTGGGTAAAGAATGTTCAGATTCATCTTCCGATAAATTATATGTGACTGGAGAGTTAATAAAAGGGATTGTTATTTTAAGACGTTTACTAACTACTGCCATTTCGTTATTATAATCATAACGAACCGGATAGATAATTACTTTACCTATCTGCCGGTCTCTATATGTCCCAGTTTCTCCAAGACAAGCCGAAGTCGATGGCCATATTCCGTCATAGGGAATAATATTATTTTCATTTGTTGTAGGAATAGGTTCGCTGTCTGAATAAAATAATCTAGCCGGCGCACATTTGCCTATTATGGTGTCGGTAATTTCCTCAATCTGGATTTCGCCAAGAGTAATCCCCTTAGGAATTTCGAAACTTTCCCCTTTGAATGGGAGTGCAGGTAGCCCCTCACCTTTCATGATCGAGCATCCTTGAACTATGAAGTGTGAAAGACTGGGATCTGCAGGATCCGGAGTTGAAGTGAAATCAGAAAAGTCGTATTCAATCACAATTCCGGATTCACTGTAACCCATGTGTTTTACCTTCCCGTAGCATAGCGCAACGAAAGGCAAAATTAATAGGATGAACAATAAGCGTTTCATATAAATGAGGTTTAGTTAAAAAATGATATCGAATGCAAAGATAATCAAATTATATGATTATCCAAACAAAATTTAAACAATATCCCAAAAAAATAGAAGAAATAGAGAATGATCTAATATAAATGGTGAACTTTGAAGTATATCTTCAATTAGAAAGGTTTTACATTTCTTGTTGAGATGATCTTACAGGGCAACTGTTACGCTGTTATTGTTGACGTAAAGTATTACTATGCCTGAGCCTTTGTAGGAGAAAGTATCATCGGAAGCGAAAGATGCCTGTTGCAAGCAAATTCCGTTGGTGTCATATACGGTCAATTTATCTCCTGCATGAGTTGCTACGGTTAGGTTCCCGTCATTTACCGTATAGTCAATATTGCCGGCGGTAGCTAATGACTCCTCAATTCTCTCCGTTGAGGAAAGAATATCCTCATCAGTAAGCGGAACGATATTGAAGAATATTTCCCATCCCGGAGCATTTTTGTAGAGTTCGACCGACTCCGCAGGTACGTGAATTCTACACCTTGCGAAGTCAACCCGCTTGGTTTCTAAGGGAAGATATAGACTTAAAGATTCATCCAATCCGAAATCGGATTCGTCGGCAATAGGTGGTGTTGCAGCATAGCAATAAATATCCTCAAGTATAGTATATGAGAAAACGTTTCCGCCTAATGCTTTTAAAGTTGAAGGGAGAATGATTTTTCTTAGATTTCTTGAGTCCTGGAAGCATCCGTATCCGAGGTATATTACAGACTCCGGAATCGTTATATCCCATAACTCTGAATTCTTAAATGCGAAAGCTCCTATATTTTCTAATCCTTCTTTGAGTATAATTCTATTCACTCGATCCCAACTTGCGAATGCGTTGTCACCAATACTTCTCACAGTGGAGGGTAAATCAAATTTGATAAGAAAAGTTGCTTCAGCATTTTTATTTTTCTCATTCCAATTGGCTAAGAAATTATCAGCGATTCTAACAACTATTGCTCTTACGGGTTCTTTGTCAAGCCGTAATGTAGTTGTAATATATAACTCTTCAGGAATTACTATATTACCCCGTAAATCCTCTCTTACGTCAATAAGGGCGAGCTTGAGAGGTTTGGCATAAGGATCTATTACTTTATAAGTCAGTCCTTCGTGTTGGAACACCCTCGCCTCATGTTCAATGACTACAGTCTCAGCAACGACAGGCATTTCCACGAGAAATAGGAGTATGAGAACGGAAACATATTGAATCCATCTGCCATAATTTAGAGTTCTCATAATTGATGCAATATTAATGTTTTATAATTTTCTTGTTATATACAACTTCTCCATCCTGTATAATAGAATACGGAATATTAATCTCCGTATAATAGACTGTATAAGATGGGAATCATTACGAATATACAGAGGTGTTGAGGTGTTAGAAATTATAATGAAAAAAGAGTGCAGAATTGTGAAGAATAAGTGACACTACTTTTCGAGTGCAAATGTAATTTAAAATATCTGTAAAAGCAAATTAAAAGGTAATAAATCAGATCCGTCATACCATTAATCGATTATTTCTCTGAGTTTTTACGGATTATGTGAGTCTAACGTTTCAATACTTTCTGACCCTTGTGTATAATTAATCTACCGCCTGTATCCTTATGTTTTAGAATAGAGGCGGTAGATTCTATCTCATATTCGCAGTGGTCGCAAATAGGTCGGAGTAGATTATGTCGGTCGCTCCGAGTTTGGAGCGGATGTAGGTTGCGGAGCGTTGGCCGAGCGCCTTGCGTTCGGAGGGGTCGGCAAGGAGTCGGTCGGCTTTCTCGCGGAATTCCTCTTTGGAATTGATCGCAATGCCACCCCCTTGCGTTTTCATCTCCTCCGCTTCGATGAATTTCGAATGGTTCGGGCCGTAAAAGACCGGTATGCCATAGACGGCGGCTTCGTTGATGTTGTGGAGTCCGGCTCCGAATCCACCTCCTACATAGGCTATGTCGGCATAGGAATAGGCCGAAGCAAGCAACCCGAAACAATCGATTATAAGAACCTGTTTCCCCTCCAACAGTTCAGGATTTCCTTCTGCCTCGCTCATCAGCACAGCCTTATCTCCGAATAGTCCGAGCAATCGCTTCAGACGCTCGGCATCGAATTCATGCGGCGCAATCACACCTTTGACTGAATCCCCTGACTCCCTCAGCCATTCCGCGTAGACTGCCTCATCCTCCGGCCAGGAGCTGCCGGCGAGAAATGTCAGACGCTCATCGCCGGGAGCTTTACAGAAGAGGTCGAGTATGCGATGGGGTTTGACTCCGCGCATAATATCGGTCACACGGTCGAAACGAGTGTCGCCGGCGACCGTCACGTCAGTAATGCCGATTCCGTCAAGCAGTCGGCGGCTGCGTTCATCCTGCACGTAGAGTCGGCGGAATGTACGGAGCGCATTGCGGTAGAAACCGCCATACGACTTGAAGAAGAGTTGATCCGGGCGGAAAATGCCGCTGATGAGATAGGTCGGAATCTCG
Organism: Bacteroides sp.; assembly: GCA_014801585.1. GTDB lineage: Bacteria > Bacteroidota > Bacteroidia > Bacteroidales > Muribaculaceae > Lepagella. The sequence continues at coordinate 20,900 of JAAVDX010000021.1, read as the reverse complement.
CGTCGGCGTAACTCCTTCAGATAATTGAGCCAGAACTCATATTTCACGAAGATTGCCATCTCAGGCCTGACGATATCCAGAAATCTGCTGACATTGCGCGGAGTATCTATCGGGAGGTAAGCCACGATATCGGCCTCCTTGTAATTCTTTCTTACCTCATAGCCGGAAGGGGAGAAGAAGGTAAGAATGATGCGCAGTTCGGGATGTTCGCGCTTCAGACGTTCGATCAGGGGTCGGCCCTGCTCAAACTCTCCCAATGAAGCGACGTGAATCCATACATTGCGACCTTCACCGCTTTTCAGCGGGAGCAGACGATCCCATACCTCGCCGAGCCCCTCGTTGAGAAGTCGGGGCTTGGCGTGGCGGGATGTATGGGCTGCAATTCGGATTCCCTGACGATAGAGATAGATTCCGAGATCGTAAAGTAGCATATCCTAAAGAAGGGGGTATACGGACGTGAAACGGGGGGTACTGCCATCGAGCGGCTGACAGGGCCGGATTCACTCAGCCGCCGGAGCCGGAATATTCTCGACAGCGCGACGGATGCGTGCGATTACTTCCGACTTGGGCATAAGTTCGGTAATATCAAACATGTGCGGACCCTTACACTGACCGACTACGGCCAGACGGAAGGCATTCATCACGTTGCCGAGATGATATTCCTTAGATGCGATCCAGTCGAGCACGATCTTTTCAGCGTTGGCCGAGGTCATGTCGTCGATACCTTCAAGCACGACTATCAGTTCCTCCATTATAGCCGGAGTCTGTGCGCTCCAGCGCTTCTTGACATCCTTCGGAGCATACTCCGTCGGAGCTTCAAAGAAGAAAGAACCCTGTTCCCAGAGGTCGGGGATAAGATTGGCGCGTCCCTTCACCATGCCGAGAGCCTTTGCGACATACTCCTTATCGAAACCTTCGATTCCCTTCTCCTTAAGGACGGGCATGAAGAGTTCGGCGAGTTCGGAGTCCGGACGAGCCATAAGATACTCGTGATTAAACCATTTACCCTTATTGTAATCGAACTTGGCACCCGACTTCGAGCAATGGTCGAAAGAGAACTTAGAGATAAGTTCGTCCATCGACATTACTTCCGAATCGTCGCCCGGGTTCCAGCCAAGAAGGGCGAGGAAGTTTACGACCGCCTCGGGGAGATAACCCTGTTCGCGATAGCCTGAAGAGACGTCGCCCGATTTGGGGTCGTGCCATTCGAGAGGGAATACGGGGAATCCGAGTTTGTCGCCGTCGCGCTTTGAAAGTTTACCATTGCCTACAGGCTTGAGCAGAAGCGGGAGATGCACGAATTCCGGCATTGTGTCATGCCAGCCGAAAGCCTCGTACAGCAGCACGTGGAGGGGAGCCGAGGGAAGCCATTCCTCACCGCGGATTACATGGCTCACCTTCATCAGATGGTCGTCGACGATATTGGCAAGGTGGTAAGTGGGCAGGTCGTCAGCACTCTTATACAGCACCTTATCATCCAAAATATTGGAGTTTACGGTCACTTCTCCGCGGATACGGTCGTTGACCTTTACGATCTGATCCGGTTCGATCTTGAAGCGGACTACGTACTGCTCACCGGCATCGATCAGACGCTTGGTCTCCTCCTCGCCCAGAGTGAGAGAATTGCGCATGTTGCCGCGCGTGTGGGAGTCATACTGGAAATTAGGATGTTCCTCGCGAGCCTTAGCCAATTCTTCGGGAGTGTCGAAAGCGATATAAGCCTTACCTGCATCGAGGAGCCGCTTCACGTATTCACGATAAATATCGCGACGCTCCGACTGCTTGTAGGGACCATATTCGCCACCCTCTCTGACACCCTCATCGATTCCGATTCCGAGCCATTTGAGCGACTCGTTGATATAATCTTCCGCACCCGGTACGAAGCGGTTGCTATCGGTATCCTCGATACGCAGAATCATATCGCCGCCGTTAGCGCGGGCGAAGAGATAATTGAAGAGTGCAGTGCGGACACCTCCAATGTGGAGCGGTCCGGTGGGAGATGGCGCGAAGCGCACACGTACTTTTCTATCCATTTCTATATTTGGTATTATCTTAATTTACAGATTATTAATTCAATTCCCCCAAATCCAACCACCAAAGCAAACCTTATTACTTAATACTTATTACTTAATACTTAGCGCGAATGCGCCTATTACTTATTACTTGGTGGCGCATTTGCGCCACTTCTTTCCGTCCCAAGCCCATTGAAGTTCCGGCCTGAGATAGGGTTCGATTTTCCGCCGGGTCTCCAGAGTGAGATAATTGCTTATCGTAAGATGGCCGGTCAGTACATTCTTTCCCGGTTCAATCGTATAAGCAACCGTATGGAAAGGCATCTCCTCCATTATGTCATCCATCGACAGGTGTCGACCCGTTGTGCGTTCATCTCCGGCCTTGATATCATAGAAATCCTTCGGATTCGGGAGATCGAAGAACTTCTTCGCCGGCACTTCCGTCAGCACGGTCGAATCATTGCGGTTAGGTCCGAGTGTATAGAATTTGATGGTGCTGTCGGCCGTATCAGCCTCTCCGGCTACGGTATAGATAGTCATCACCAGTTTCTGACCCTTTTTGGAATAGGGGAGTTCCTTGATCTGAATATCGCTTACATCAGTCAGATGCACACGCAGATAATCTTCCGTCATCCTCTCGATCCACGACTGTCCGGCATAGATGTTGCGGATATGATAGGCGCTGTCGGTCTGCTGCATATAGATGATCATATCCGAACGCATCGACGGTGTCAGAATGTCAAGATCGCGGTCGGGTATCAATTCAAAAGCCTCCGCCACGACCGATGTGGCGGTATCCTTTGCTTCAACCGCCTGCTCTTCAGGGGCTGCTACCGACTCGGCTGAAGAAGGAATACTTGCCGCCATGCCGATCAACGCTACCAGCATCATCGGGAGCAATATGTGGAATCCGAATGACATGTGCCGATCAGATTTCGAGGTTTTCTGGATTCTGTTATTCATAAGAACGGAATAAACTGATTTACATGAGAAAGGGTTTAGTCGGCCGATTGCATATTTAAAAAATGCAGCCGGAAGATTTTCCGACTGCAAAATTACTAAATTTTCGCTTGCCGACCGCGAGCTTGGCTATTTATTTTTTCTTCTTGTTGATGAAGATGTCATAGTTGCCGTTATAGTCGGGTTTTTCTGCTTTTTTCTTATCGCTTTTCCCCCCTTTTCTGCTCTTTTTAGCCGGGATTCCCTCTTTGGCAGAGGCTTTCTTCTCGCTCTTGCGACGCGCCTTTTCCCGACGGTCCTTGGCTTCGAGACGATAATCACGATCGGTAGCGATCTCGGCTCTTACCTTCTGACCGAAGAAATCGGCATGTTTCAGAGCGTCGAGGATCCGACGCGCATCATCCTTACGAACATCAAAGAGGGTATAATCGGGGAGCAGGTCGATACGTCCGATTTCGGGTTTCGGACCATTGACCGAGCGATTGACGAGTTCCATCAGATTGCCGGGGAAGAAGCCCTGGGCCTTACCTATGTTGACCATCAGTCGCTCCATTCCGTCGGGTGCTGTGCGACGATCCTTGTCGCCCTTCTCACCGCGTTCGCGCTTACCGGCCTTGTCGCGTTTGCCACCCTTGTCGGATTCATTAAGATCGATATCCGGCATGTGCTGATAGTAAGCGAGCAATCGGTTGAATTCCAAAGAGAGAACTCTCTTCAGAAGGTCTTCCTCTGAGAGCCATTCGAGTTTCTTGCGCACTCCCGGGAGATACTTGTTGATCTCATCCTCATTGACCTGCACACGCTCCAGACGATCGGCCAGATTATAAAGCTGTTTCTCGATGATGTGCTCCGGAGTCGGCACCTTGCGATATTCAAACTCCTTTCCGATAATCTTCTCAATCTCACGAAGCTTATGCTTTTCGCGAGAATGGATAATGGCTACGCTGACACCGGTCTTATTGGCACGTCCGGTACGTCCGGAGCGGTGGGTATAGACTGCTACGTCGTCGGGCAGACCATAGTTGATTACGTGGGTAAGATCATCCACGTCCAGTCCACGCGCTGCGACGTCGGTAGCTACGAGAAGCTGCGTCACGTGGTCGCGGAATTTCTTCATCGCCAGGTCGCGCTGCTGCTGCGAAAGATCGCCATGCAGACAATCAGCGTTGTAGCCGTCGTTGATAAGTTTGTCGGCGATCTCTTGGGTATCCTTACGCGTACGGCAGAAAATGATGCCGTAGATATCCGGATTGTTATCGGCGATACGTTTGAGAGCAAGATACTTATCATGAGCCTTCACCATGTAATAGATGTGCTTCACATTCTTCGAACCCTCATTCTTGTTGCCGGCTACGAATTCCACCGGATCTTTCATGAAGCGCTTGGCAATATTGGCAATCTCCTTAGGCATCGTGGCCGAGAACATAAGCATCTTTCTCTCTTCCGGCACGTGTGACAGGATCTCGTTGATGTCGTCAAGGAAGCCCATGTTGAGCATTTCGTCAGCCTCGTCGAGAATCACGGTGTGAACGTCGTCGAGTTTCACCTCACCGCGCTTGATGAGATCGATAAGTCGGCCCGGGGTGGCTACGATCACCTGCACCCCCTTACGGAGCGCACGGATCTGAGAATCGATACTCGAACCGCCATAGACAGGAAGGATCTTGATCTTATCCTGATATTTGGAGAAATCGGCGAGATCACCTGCGATCTGCAGACATAGTTCGCGAGTCGGTGCGATGACTAGAGCCTGCGCATGATCGGAGTCGGGATCTATCCGCTGCAATACGGGCAGACCGAAAGCCGCCGTTTTGCCAGTGCCGGTCTGGGCCAGACCGACTACGTCGCCGTCTTCACTCAGCAGATGGGGAATGACCATCTCTTGGATAGGCATAGGATTCTCAAATCCTAATTCATTTATAGCGCGGAGCAGCTCAGGAGCCACTCCCAATTCTTCAAAACTTTTCATGTGAAAATGTGTGTCTTTATAAAGAAGCCGCTAAGGCTTCCAATGGGTTATTTATAGATGAAGTTGTAGCAACTTCCATTAGTAATCGTAATTCCTCTATTATAACGCGCGGAGGGCCTAAAATGTTAAAATCCGCGTTTAAAACGCGGATTTTAGATATCTTTACGTTGCAGATTTTTTCACACCATCATTCGGGAAAACGCAAATCCTACCATGATAATTCCCAGACAGAAAGTGATTCCCATCATCATCCTATAGATTCGGGCATCCTCATGAGCCTGCCGGCGTAATTGCTCGGCAGTCACAGTCTTTATCTGCGGGTCCTCACTCATCTTCCAATGAGCCTGACATTTCATGGCATACCAGATGGCGACCAGCCCGGTCAGAGGGAAACACATCAACGTAGCGATGATTGCTCCGATCACAGATACCCCCTGCGGACGCCGGCTATAGTCGGGAGTTATCCCAGGTTCGGGCAGACCGCGCAATCCGCGCAACCCCTGCGAGGCGGCCTCGCGCTCGGCTTCGGCAATTTCCTCCTGTGAAGGAAGGGCCGAATCCGACGCATTATTCTGTCGCTCGATCTCCATGCCCGTCTCCGGGTCGAGACCGGCAAGAGCGCGGCGCATAGCGCGGCATACCTCCGGGACATCCTCAGCCTTTTCCCAATCGGCCATGCCTTTATGCCAGACGTAGGTCGACGGGCGAACGCCGGCCTCGATCAACTGACCGAGGCCGAGCGGTCCGACCTGAGTATCATCAATTCTTGCGAAAAATTTCAATGCTTACAGATTCTTGCCGTGGCAGTTTTTATACTTCTTACCGCTGCCGCAGGGACACGGATCGTTGCGCCCCACTTTCGGTTCGGCCTTTGCGGGCTGAGCCGGCTGCGCACTGCGGTTGACATTCTGAGCTGCCGCGCGCTGAGCCGATTCTCCGGGATAAGCATCGCGGGTAGTGGAATAGTTGGCGTAGGGATTAGGCATTGCCTGACGCGGCATCTCCCGGCGGATCTCCTGAGCATGGTTGGCCGCCGCCTGAGCCTGACGGCGCTGTTCCTCAGCCGCTGCTGCCTGACGTTCCGCCTCTTTTGCCTCCTCATAGTCGGGCACTGCGAGGCGTCCGCGCATCAGAGTGGCGACAGCCTTTGAATTCATTCCCTCAAGCATATTTTTCCAGAGCTCATAAGCCTCAAGCTTATAGATTACGAGCGGATCCTTCTGCTCATACGAAGCATTCTGCACCGATTTGCGAAGTTCGTCCATCTCGCGGAGCTGTTCCTGCCAGGCCTTGTCGATAGAGGAGAGGAGCACTGTCTTCTCCCACGACTTCGAGATAGGTTTGCAACCCTGCTCATAAGCTTCAGTGATATCCGCGCGGACGTTGAATATCCGGCGGCCGTCGGATACTGGAACACCGACAGGACCCGTAGCACCTCTCTCTTCCACAAACTCCTTGATATAGGGCATCGCTCCCTGCTCCATCTTCTCTTTCGAGCGCTTGAGATGGTTGATGGCTGCTTCGCCGAGACGCTCGGTCAGCTCCTCGCGATTCATCTTGGCGTATTCCTCTTCAGAGAAATCTACATCCATCGCGAAAGCCTTGCGCACGGAATCCTTGAATTCCGCAAATCCGCCTTCATAATATCCTTCTGCGAGTCCGGCTGCCACTTCATAGATCATATTCGCGATATCCGAACCGATACGCTCACCCTTGAGAGCGTTCTGACGCTTGCCGTAGACACCCTTACGCTGGGCGTTCATCACGTCGTCATATTCCACAAGGCGCTTACGGATACCGAAGTTGTTCTCCTCTACGCGCTTCTGAGCGTTCTCGATAGATTTTGTCACCATCTTCGACTCGATCATGTCGCCCTCTTCAAAGCCGAGTTTGTCGAGAGTCTTCACGACGCGCTCGTTGGCGAAGAGTCGCATCACGGTGTCTTCAAACGATACGAAGAATACGGAACTGCCGGGGTCGCCCTGACGTCCGGCACGACCGCGCAACTGACGGTCGACACGACGCGACTCATGGCGCTCGGTGCCGATGATGGCAAGGCCGCCTGCCTCTTTCACTTCCGGAGTCAGCTTGATGTCCGTACCACGACCTGCCATGTTGGTGGCGATGGTCACAGTGCCTTTCTTACCCGCCTGAGCCACGATGTCAGCCTCCTTCTGATGGAGCTTCGCGTTGAGCACCTGATGAGGAATCTTGCGGAGCTGAAGCATCTTGGAGAGAAGTTCGGAGATCTCTACCGAAGTAGTGCCGACAAGCACCGGGCGGCCTATCTTCACCATATCCTCAACCTCCTGGATTACGGCCGCATACTTCTCTTTCTTAGTGCGATAGACACGATCGTTCTGGTCGTTGCGTATCACCGGACGGTTGGTCGGGATTTCTACAACTTCCAGTTTGTAGATATCATAGAATTCGCCTGCTTCGGTCATGGCCGTACCGGTCATACCCGCGAGCTTGCGATACATTCTGAAGTAATTCTGAAGAGTGATAGTGGCATAGGTCTGCGTGGCAGCCTCTACTTTCACACCCTCCTTCGCCTCGATAGCCTGATGCAGACCGTCGGAGTAGCGTCGACCTTCCATGATACGTCCGGTCTGTTCGTCGACAATCTTAATCTTGTTGTCGTCGATCACGTATTCCACATCCTTATCGAAGAGCGTATAAGCTTTGAGCAACTGATTGACGGTATGCACACGCTCCGCCTTTACGGCATAATCGGCGAGGAGTGAATCTTTCTTCTCCTGCTTCTGTTCGGCAGTGAGGTCATCCTCTGTGTCGACGGTTGAAAGCTGGCTTGCGATGTCGGGAAGCACGAAGAATGAAGGATCCTGAGTAGTATCGGTCAGCACTGCGATACCCTTATCCGTAAGTTCGATCGAATGGTTTTTCTCATCGATTACGAAATAGAGCGGCTCTACGGCCACGGGCATTTCGCGGTTGTTGTCCTGCATGTATTTTGCCTCTGTCTTAAGCAGAATCTGCTTGATGCCGTCTTCGCTCAGATAGCGTATAAGCGGATTATGCTTGGGCAGACCTTTATAGGCGCGGAAGAGCGACAGACCTCCCTTTTCAAGGAGCTGATCGGCTGTCATAGGCTTTTTGGAGGGATCAGCCTGGCGTTCGGTGTCAAACTTGGCGATTCTCTCCGGATCTCCGCTCTGTGCGGCCGCGATCATATCCTTCGCTTCAAGCAGATAGGCCTGCGCGAGTTTGCGCTGAGCGTTGACTACCTTTTCTACGTTGGGCTTAAAGTCGTTGAACATCTGGTCGTCGCCTTTAGGCACCGGACCGGAGATAATAAGCGGCGTGCGGGCATCATCGATAAGCACTGAGTCAACCTCATCGACGATCGCGTAATAATGGTCGTTGCGCTGCACGAGATCGCTCTCCATCGTCGCCATGTTGTCGCGAAGATAGTCGAAACCGAACTCATTATTCGTTCCGAAAGTGATATCGCTCTGGTATGCCTTACGTCGCTCTTCGGAGTTGGGCTGAGTCTTGTCGATGCAATCCACGCTCAGGCCGTGGAACTGATAAAGCGGACCCATCCATTCGGAGTCACGCTTGGCGAGATAGTCGTTGACGGTCACTACGTGGACTCCCTCGCCCGTGAGGGCGTTGAGGAATACCGGAAGGGTTGCGACAAGTGTCTTACCTTCACCCGTAGCCATCTCGGCGATGTTGTTGGTGGTGGTATCGCCGTTGAGCATACCGTGAAGCACCATGCCGCCGATAAGCTGCACGTCGTAGTGCACCATATCCCAAGTCATCAGGTTGCCACCTGCCATCCAGGAGTTCTTATAGATCGCCTTATCGCCGTCGATGCTTACGAAGTCCTTGCCGGCAGCCGCGAGTTCGCGGTCGGCCTCAGAGGCAGTGACCTCGATAGTCTCATTATTGGCGAAGCGGCGGGCTGTCTCCTTTACTACGGCGAAAACCTCCGGAAGAGCCGCGTCGAGTTTGCGGGCATACATCTTGAAGCAATCGTCGCGCAGATCGTCGATCTTTTTCCAGAGCGGTTCGCGCTTATCGTAGTCGAGAGTCTCGATTTCGGTGCGGATCTCAGCGATCTGGTTCTTATAGTTCTGAGCCTCACCACGGATATCATCGCGGATCACGTTGATGCGATGACGCAGATCATCGTTCGACTCATTGACGAGCTGTTCGGAGATAGGGTTGATTTCGTTGGCAAGACGATTCCAGAGAGGGCGCACTGCGCGCTCGCTCTGATTGCCGAATATTTTTTTAAGTATTGAATTGAGTCCCATCGGGATTAGTATAAATATATGAATCCGGGCTTTCCCTACTCCGCCTTCCGGAGAACGCGGCGCCTGAAAAGACCATTATAATTATGCAAAGTTAACGATTATTTAGGTAGCGACCAAATTGAAGTTGTTTAAACTTAATTTTTTATTAAGATTTTGGCAGGTTTTTGAGTGGATTTTTCTTCATTATGGCCCGGTCAGAAGGCCAGTGGTCGCGCCGAACTACCGTTGGGAGCTCTGATATGGATGGTCGAGGAGATAGTCGGAGCTATCCGGACGGCATCGACAGGAGTCGTGACTACCTGTGCCTCCACATTGGGAGCTAACAGGAAGAATGGAGTCGGAGCTGCCGAAGCACGTTGATGGACTACGACCGAAGGATAGCGCGTGTCATCTACTACGTTCCATCCCGGATTAAAAGTGATAATAATATCGCCCGCACTCTTCGGATCTATAGAGTTGCGGGTCTGCGCTCCCTCCTGAGAGGGGTCGGAAAGTATGTCGGAAAGCGTGCGTGCATCCGCAATGCCGCTCATCTTTACTATGAAATCGCGCGCATCCCGAATAGCTTCATCCGCATCGCGCGTTTTGGTCTCAAGCGTCTGGCGGTCAAGGAAAATCTGATTGCCTGCAATCCCTTTGACGTAGTCGCCATTGCCGTATTTTGCAGAAAGGTAGGAATTTAGCAACGACTCTACCCGGCGTAGCGTGACGTCGCCCGTAGGAATACGGTATTTCGGATCCGTAGGGGTCGGATCATTGTAATATCCCGTAGAAGAGAGGAATATTACTGAATTTTCCAGTCCTACCTTGCGGTCGATTTCGTCGAGCAGACGTCCGATCTGCGAATCGAGGCGCACGTAGATATCCTGTAGCTCAAGCTCTCCGGCGTCCCCCTTGGGAGCCTGGAAAGGAGCGGCAGTGTAGCCGATCGACAGCATGTCTACCGCATCCTTATGCTGACCTAACGATAGGTCGGACAGAGCGGCGATAGCCACATCGGTCACCTCCGTATTTACCGGAGCCGACGTCTTATACTGCCGGAAAAGATTACGATCGGATTTGGAGAAGGTATGCCGGAAACTCCCCTCGCGTTCCGTCAGTGAGAGTCCGGGATAGCGGTCCGTGCGCATGGCGGGTGTCCAACGCAGGGTGTCGAGCCGCTGACGCAGGGGCATTGTGCGGTTGCGGCGGGAGATGAATTGCGGAAAGTCGCGATAGTAGGCTGTCGACGACCATTGTCCGTCGACGTCATTGATCCAGAGCGCGCAATTGCCCGCATGTCCGGCCATGATTATGGCCTGCTGAGGGTCGGGAGAGATAGCGTAGACCGACGTCAGACCGACCCCGTCGATTGCAGCTTCATCAGCGAGCGTAGATACGCGCAACTTCACCGGTGAAAGCGACTCGCGGGTGAAGTTGCCCATCGAATTGGCATCCTCCAGTGCCGGAATGAGCTTGGAATCAGCTGTCGAGTAGATCTCTGCCGAGGGCACTCCGTTGACTCTGGGAAGCGCTCCGGTATAGAGCAGCGCCGTAGCCGATGCAGGATCGGTCAGCTCGGCATTGAAATCAAGGTCTTTTACGTAGACCCCTTTCTCCATCAGGCGCCGGAAACCCTTTTCGCCGAAAAGCTGACGGAGATATTCGAGATAGTCACTGCGGAGCTGATCAACGACGATTCCCACCACAAGCTTCGGTCGGCCTGAGGCGGTGTCGGCGGCTGCGACCACGTTGATGGTCATCAGGCCCATGAGGATTGAACTCAGCAGTTTATGTTTCATTTCGTTGCGTTTGCTATTTTACGTCGGTTGATGATCTCTACCATGACGAGTGAGAATGAGAGAGTAAGCGTGGCCGCCCATAGCGGAAATACGGCCGGATTGGCTACCTGCGTCTGCAAAGGCCACGCCGCAATCAGCATTATCATGATGATCACGTCGACGGCTGCCATTGCTACGGCTATACCCCGTGTGCGGTCCCACCAGATAAACAATGCGACTGCCAACTGTATCGGATTGAGCCAGAGCGATAGCAGATTGGGAGAAGTGGAGTCGTGGCTCGAACAGAATACGAGAAACCATACCACACACCCCGCCAGTCCTAATAAGGTGAAGAAGAGAGCGTATGCCCAGCGGATAATGCGGGCGTTGCGGAATTGCCACCATCCGATCCAGAAACTCCCCAGCATCAGAATGATTGCCACACACATAGGCGACAGTATCCAAGTGGTCGGAGCGAGCGTGTGTCCCATCTGCCGCAGCGTGGGCAAGTCGGGAGCCTGCGTGGCAAGCCGCTCCATCATCTGCTGATCGCTCACTGCCGTCAGCGGCCCGGGATAGAGGATATGTGTATTGCTGACAAGCGGAGCGCCATCCTCAAAACGTGCGAACGCAGCTTTCTGTTCAAGCAGAAGCGGAGCGAAGAGTTCCTCGCGGGTAGTCACCGCCACGTCAAGTCCACCTCCCAACACCAGATCAATCCCAAACTGATACCACGGATAGTCCTTATGAAATTCGCGCATTGCGGTGCGGAATGTCGGGTAATAGATCGTGTCAGGAAATACGACCTTACGCGGAGCCACCGCCGCATCTATCATATCTACTATGCGTGTGGCGCAGTTGTCGCGCACATAATTGTAGCGGTAGGTGCGGTTTTGCGGAAGTGAGTTGATCTGTAGCAGTCGGCGCAGGGTATAGGTCTCCTGCTGCGAAAGGTTGAGGTCCTGTTCTGTCACCCCCGTTCCGCGATGGATATACGCTGCCATAAACCAATCCATCGGGCAAGGCTCGACCATATAGTCTGTCTCCCCCTTCACGAATCGGTAGAGGAAATTTGGAGCCGCAAAGTCAAAGACACCGTAATTCCATACGGTATCTACCGGCAGACCCTTCTCATCGATGCCGCGGATGCGTATTGCCTCATGGCCGAAAAGCTCATAGACCTCCGCTCCCGGACTGCATGTCAGCAGACTCGCTGTCAGTCGTGATCGTCCCGGAGTGTAGTCGGTAGAGTCGGCCGTAGCCGGTCGGTCGGTTGTTTCGGAGTGAATCTCGGCCGACGGTTGCTGCGTCCCGGCGGCATACGAAGCGGGGAGTATCGCTCCGAAGAGCAATACTCCCAGCAGGGTTACTATTCTATGGATGATTGATGTGATCAATATTCGCAGTTCTTGGGATAGCGGGGGAAGGGTATTACGTCGCGGATGTTCTGCATGCCGGTGACGAAGAGCACCAGACGCTCAAAACCAAGGCCGAAACCGGAGTGGGGCACGCTGCCGAAGCGGCGTGTGTCGAGATACCAGTCCATACCTTCAAGACCCATCTCTTCGATGCGGCCGTTGAGCTTCTCGAAGCTCTCTTCACGCTGCGATCCGCCGATGATTTCACCGATCTTCGGGAAGAGCACGTCCATTGCGCGGACTGTCTTGCCGTCGTCGTTGAGTTTCATATAGAAAGCCTTGATCTCCTTCGGATAATCGGTAAGAATCACGGGCTTCTTGAAATGTTCCTCCACGAGGTAGCGTTCATGCTCCGACGCAAGGTCAACACCCCAATATACCGGGAATTCAAACTTCTTGCCGCTCTCTTCAAGTATCTTGATACCTTCCGTGTAGGGGAGACGCACAAAGTCGTTCTCCACTACAAACTTCAGGCGTTCCGGAAGTTCCTTATCGAAATGCTCTGCGAGGAATTCGATATCATCCTTGCAGTGCTCAAGAGCGTAATTGATACAATATTTGATAAATTCCTCAGCGAGATCCATATTGTCTTCGATCTCATAGAAGGCCATCTCGGGCTCGATCATCCAGAATTCCGAGAGGTGGCGCGGAGTGTTGGAGTTTTCCGCTCGGAATGTCGGGCCAAAGGTATAGATGCAACCCAAAGCCGTAGCACCGAGTTCACCCTCCAGCTGGCCGCTGACAGTCAGCGATGCCATCTTGCCGAAGAAGTCTTTCGAGTAATCGATCTTTCCCTCCTTATCGGTGGGGAGATCGTTGAGAGGCAGCGTAGTCACCTGAAACTGTGCGCCGGCACCCTCACAGTCGGAAGCCGTGATCAGCGGAGTGTGGAAATAATAGAATCCTTTATCGTTGAAGAATTTATGGATTGCATATGCGAGTGCGTGGCGGATACGTAGCACTGCTGCAAACGTATTTGTGCGCGGACGCAGATGAGCCTTTTCGCGGAGGAATTCCAGAGAGTGGCCCTTCTTCTGCAGGGGATAAGTCTCCGGATCGGCAGTGCCATAGACCTCAAGTTCCTCAGCCTGCACCTCAATGCTCTGACCCTTACCCTGCGATTCTACAAGGAGTCCCTGCACGTGGATAGAGCTGCCGGTCGTGATATCCTTCAGGGCCTCATCGGAGAATTTCGCCAGATCAAACACAATCTGAAGCGACTTGATCGACGACCCGTCGTTGAGAGCCACGAACTGCACATATTTGTTGCCACGGCGAGAGCGTACCCACCCCTTCACGTCGACCTTCTTCCCGACGTATTCCTCAGGATGAGCGAAGAGAGTCTTCACCGGAGTCATCTTAATTTTTTCCATGAAAAAAATTAAAGTAATAAGTTATAAGTAATAAGTAATAATTCAATGAGTAATAAGTTATAAGTCTATTCTTCAGTCCAAATAAAGTGAAGCAAATATTACTTATAACTTATTACTTATTACTTGAATAAAATTCGGCAAGCCGAATTTTATTCGAAGCTTCCCATACGGAGGAAGTTTACTTCTTCTTGAGTGAGATAGCGCCAGCGGCCGCGGGGAAGATTCTTCTTCGTAAGGCCGGCGAAGTAGACGCGGTCGAGCTTCGTCACACGATAGCCGAGATGCTCGAAGATACGGCGCACGATACGGTTGCGACCGCTATGGATCTCGATACCTGCCTGATTACGATCAGTATCGCTGACATAGCTTACTGCGTCGGCATGGATCTCACCGTCTTCGAGTTCGATACCGTCAGCGATGCGCTGCATATCTTCCTCAGCGATATCCTTATCAGTCCATACGTGATAGATTTTCTTCTTCACGAATTTCGGATGAGTCAGTTTGGAAGCCAGATCGCCGTCGTTGGTCAGCAGGAGCACGCCGGTAGTATTGCGGTCGAGGCGTCCTACGGGATATATACGTTCCTGGCAGGCATTCTTCACGAGGTCAAGCACTGTCAGACGTCCGTTGGGATCATCGCTGGTAGTGACGCAATCCTTCGGTTTGTTGAGGAGCACGTAGCACTTACGTTCGGGAGTCACGACCTTGCCGTCATATTCGACGACATCCTGACGAGTGATCTTCACACCTAATTCCGTCACGACCTTGCCGTTGACAGTGACCTTACCGGCCTGGATGTATTCATCGGCCTCACGACGCGAGCAGATGCCGGCGTTGGCCATATATTTGTTCAAGCGTACTTCTGCAGTCGGATCGATATCTTCGATGACGTAATCGATCTGCTTCGGACGCGGAGTGAATGTGCGGTTGGGCTGATTACGGTTGAAGCCGCCCTGCGGGCGCTGCTGACCGCCGTTGCGGTTGAAGCCGTTGCGGTTGTTCTGCGGACGCTGCTGATAACCGTTGCGGTTGCCGTTCTGCTGATAACCGTTGTTCGGGCGCTGCTGATAACCATTATTGTTGCGCTGCTGATAACCGTTGTTCGGGCGCTGCTGATAACCGTTATTCGGGCGCTGCTGATATCCGTTGTTCGGGCGCTGCTGATAACCATTGTTCGGGCGCTGCTGATAGCCGCCCTGCTGACGGGGCTGATAGCCTCCCTGCTGATTCTGCTGGTTATAGCCGTTCTGCTGATACCCGTTGTTGCGCTGCTGATAGCCGCCCTGACGCTGCTGATAGCCGTTGTTGCGCTGCTGATAACCGTTGTTCGGGCGCTGCTGATAGCCACCCTGCTGACGGGGCTGATAGCCTCCCTCACGATTATAGCCGGTGCCGGGAGTGCGCTGCTGATAGCCTGTGGTGCGGGGCTGATAGCTCCCTTCGCGACGCTGATAGGGCTGATAACTCTGCTGGCGGGGCTGATAGCCGGTAGAAGAAGCATCCGAGCCCGTAGAGTCGGAAGAGGTCGGATTCAATGATTGATAGCGGTTTTCCTGGTCATTGGCATCGATTGATGCATTTAGCGAACCTATGCGAGGTCTTTTCGGTTTCTTTTCGTCCATTGCTTTTTTGATAATCTTTGAATTAATGGGTCATACGGCATCTCTGCCTGAGTAAATTTCGGTATAAATCTTTAGGGTTGATCGGCGGCCTCAAGGCCTTCGGATCCTGCGGGTCTTTCAGACCCTGAGATAATAATTATTTTGTGTTGTTACTGATTTGAATGTGCGAATTCTCGTTTACCATAGCGAATTCAGATGCAAAGATAATATAAATCCGCGAAAAAACAAAATAATACCCAATAATCCGCATGAGTCAGAATATTTTAGCCATCTTCCCAACGACCGACGTATTCTGAAAATCCCCTAACCAAAGCAATATCCCGCCAAAACCGGCGTTAATAGTTAAGACTCGTTATGAACACCGGCAGAGAAATGTCCTCTGTCAATTGATGAAGTTGTTTCAACAACTTAAATATTACCATATTTACCAATCATAATCACCGATGAAGGCCGGTCGGTTCTACCATCGTCGCCTTTCCGTCACATCCCAAAAAATGACAAATAAGAAGATACTCTTATGGGCTGCTCTCGCTCCCATCGTGTTTCTCCTCCTCTCGGTCGGCGCCATGCTGGTGTTCGGCGGTTCTGAAACGGTTGCGTCCTACAGCTGGGCCAGTCTCCTGATGGCCTCTATCGTAGGCCTTGGTGTAGGGTTCTTCATCACCCGCGCCTCCGACCGCCATCTCCGACGCGGCCTTATCCGATCAGCCGTCCAGACCCTTCCCGCTGTCCCGATGCTGTTCCTCATCGGAGCCGTTTCCGCTACATGGATGCTTTCCGGAGTAGTCCCCCTGCTCATTGAAGCCGGACTCCGGGTCATTAATCCTCCCTTGTTTCTCGTGATTACCTGCGTGGTATGCGCTTTCATATCGATCCTTACCGGCTCTTCATGGACCACTATCGCCACCATCGGCGTAGCCTTCATCGGTATCGGTACGCTCCTCGGCTACCATCTCGGCTGGATCGCCGGAGCGATCATCTCCGGAGCTTATTTCGGCGACAAAGTATCACCCCTCTCCGACACTACCGTCATCGCCTCCTCATCATGCGGCGTCGAACTTTTCCAACATATCCGCTACATGCTCCTGACTACGATTCCCTCAATCGTAATCGCCCTCTTAGTGTTCGGCGTGGCAGGCTTCATGACTGATCTTACCCCCGCCCATACCGAATCGGCAATGGTGAAGGCTCTCGCCTCCACTTTCGATCTCAATCCATGGATCTACGTCATCCCGGCTATCACCCTCATATTGATAGCCCTGCGTATTAATACCCTTATCACCCTCGCCGTCAGCTCTCTGCTCGGCCTCGCCGGAGTATTCATCTTCCAGCCCCACCTCCTTTCGCAGATTCATTCCCTCGCCGGTCAAGGCGACATAATCTCCAACGTAGTGGCTGCCGTGAAGATGATAGTCACCTCTACCACTCTCTCCACCGGCAATCCCTCTCTCGACCAACTCGTGGAGACAGGAGGAATGGCCGGAATGCTCCCGACGGTCGGACTCGTACTCAGTGCAATGACCTTCGGTGGAGTTATGATGGGCACAGGATTGCTCAACGTCATTACCTCCCGTTTCACCTCCCTCCTGAAAAATCGTGTGTCTACCGTAGCCGCCACTGTCGGTTCCGGCCTGTTCTTCAACTCCGCTACGGCCGACCAGTACCTGTCGCTCATCATCGGTGGCAACATCTATAAGAATCTCTATCAGCAGCAAGGGCTTGAGGGCCGACTCCTCAGCCGTACCCTTGAAGATTCCGTCTCCGTCACATCCGTGCTTATTCCCTGGAATTCATGTGGCGTGGCGCAGTCGTCAGTGCTCGGCGTCGCCACACTGACCTACCTCCCCTTCTGCGTATTCAATTATATGAGCCCCCTGATGAGCCTGTTGGTAGCGATTACAGGCTTCAAAATCAAGCAGGTTGATAAGGCCCATAAATATTTACATCGGGAAGATCCCTCTCCCGAAGTCGCTACAGCAGTTTCCTGACTACAGTCAGCACTTCCGACGACAACAGAAGCAACATCAGAAATATAAGCAATCCACCCCGCGGTGCCACTAATCCCGTGAGGCGATTGTTGAGCGAGCGGGTGAACCGGGCCAACGCCTTCGGTATCATCCGCTCTGCCTTTTGCAGCGAAATCATCATTACCGGAATGTAAGCCCCCATAATCCAGAACTGTGTAGTCCGGCTACGGTCGCAGCAGAGTATCGTAAACATCGGAAGCATCGTCAGCCATGTCAGCAATATCATCGAGCCCAAAGTGTCGCGCGTCTTTATCCGCTCATCCTCCGTCACTCCTGCGCTGCACACTGCCGGAAGATTCGTCATCGTGTAGTAGACAATCAAAATCCTCACCAGCCATACCCCGGCCCCTACAGCATAATTAAGCCCCGGATAATCTGTCAGCAACTTATATGGCGCCCGGAAATTTATCTGCATATGATTGAGAAAAGTCTCCCCCGTCTGCCATCGAAGCGCATCGATCGCCCCCTCCGTCGGTAGGGGTGGGAGGGTGCCTAAGGCATTAAGCGCTCCCTCGATGCCGTCGGCAGTTACCGCGTCCCCCCTGGCAATGACCGCTATTCCGAAAAGCAGACATGTCAGCAATCCCAATCCTAAAGAAGCGCGTCGCATATCAGCTACCCGCCATAGATACAGGCAGGCTCCCCCGACCCCGAAGAAAGCAAACCCTTCATGACTCAGCATACCGACCGACGTCAGCAGATATATCATGGCTACTTCCCATCCCCCCTCTCGACTCCCTCTCTTAATCCGCCCGAGCAATGCAAAGATTCCGATAATCAGCAGATACATAAAATAATCTTTGCGCACGATACTCTGCACATAGCCGCAGAGTGGCAGCGCAAACACTATCCACCATGCCCAATGCTTATCCCCAAATCGCCTGAGCATAATCCCGGTCACCGCCACATATAAAGCATACGAAATAACGTAAACAAGCAGAATAGGGGATACCCCCGTCACCCTACAGACAGCATACAGCGCTTCCCCCGTCAGTCCGCGTCTTACGAATCCCCCCTCATAATTGATAAGCCATTCCGGCACTCCCCAGGGATTATAAAACCATCCCATACTCATAGAGGTAGTTGAATACCACCACGGAATCCCCACCGCTATAAGCAGCAGAATCGCCATGCACCCCCCGACGATCAATCTCCGTCGGCCATCTGCATACCATCTGTCGTAGCGAAACGTATCTTTCATCAGCGATTCCTTAAAAATACAATATAGCGCCAAAACTTACGATCCAGCCAATCAGTGAAAACCGCATCATCCCGTCGCGAAGAATAATCTCAGTCGGAGCCCCGCTCCGGTTCTCTACAATTGCCAACTGCATATAGCGCAGCATCCCCAACAGCACGAAGACAGCCGTCGTATAGACATACTCACTCCCCAGACGCTCCACGACCTCCGGCGACATGCAATACATCACGTAGCAGACGATCGTCACCGCACACAACACTCCCAACGTAAGATCCAGATACGTCCGGTTATAAGTCAACGTATTCCGGCGGGTGACTACCCCTCCCTGCTCATTCATAATCACGTCATCCCTCCGCTTGGCAAAAGCAAGGAAGAGAGCCAACAGAAAAGTAAGACTGACAATCCACGGCGACAGCCATATACAACAGGCAAAAGCCCCGGCAAATAGTCGGAGCACGAATCCCAAAGCCAACGTAAAGACATCCACGATAGCGATCCGTTTGATATATCGGCTATAAGCGTAATTGAGCACAACATATCCGGCTATTACCAACCCCGTATCCCCCCCCTTACCGCCGAGCCCAACCATCTCCAACTTATCAAGCAATACGCACAGCAGTCCGGCGACAATCAAGCAAACCCCCATCACTCCGCGTGCCATCGTGACCGACACCCGCCCCGAAGCAACCGGACGAGCCGCCTTCACCGGATGCAACCGATCCGCCCTGCAATCCATGATATCGTTGAAGCAATAGACGCCACTCGAAGCAAAGCAAAACGCCAGAGCAGCCACAAGAGCCGGAATCCAAAGTTGCCATACAAACAATCCTCCGGAAAAGAACAGAGGCAGCACGACAAACACATTCTTCACCCACTGCCGGGGCCGCAGCAATCCTATTATATCCAAATAACTCATATATACGATTCAAAAACAGAAACAGCGGCCACACCGCCATACCAAAGGAGATCTCCCCGCGAAATTAATACAAATCGGAGATATAGACAAATAAAAAATCCTTTGGTCAGCCCAAAGGATTTCTCAAAAAATTCCGTAATGCTCTATATCTCACCTAATTCTTCTCCCCGGATTCCCGACAACCATAGTGCCGTCCGGCACATCACGGATGACGACCGCTCCGGCTCCGACCATGCAGTTCTTCCCGATCCTTATCCCCTGAATGACTACCGCTCCCGCTCCAACCCATGAACCCTCTCCGACCTCTACGCCCCCGCAAAGAGTGGCATTGGGAGAGATATGCACGAAATCTCCGACTCTGCACTCATGATTGATAGAAGAGGAGGTGTTTATGATACAATGTTTCCCAATCAGCGTATCCGCCTCAATCACTACCCCGGCCATCACCACGCTTCCGTTCCCGATTTCTACCGAACTGCTGATGGACGTATTCGGATGGAGTGCCTTCGCATAGTCTACCTCATATCGCTCCGCAAGAAGTCGGCGGATTTTGTTGGAACCGATGGCGATGATCATCGGACCTTCCACATCCTTCTCCTTGGGAGAATATACCTTTCTGCCATCGATTATCTTATCTTCGGGTAAGTCATCGAACACTTCCCCGACCATATCACCCGAAGCCCTGATAATATCGGCTATGACCTTGGCATGACCGCTTGCCCCGAAGATATTAATTGTTGCCATTGAAAGGTTCGATAGTTACGTGATTGGCAGCCGAGATATCAGCCCGCTTCAATACCTTCATTAAAGTAGTCCATACCACCTGACAATCCGTCCGAAAAGAGATATTGTCGACATACCACACATCCAGTTCAAACTTCTTCCCCCATGAGATCGCATTTCTGCCATGACACTGAGCCCAGCCCGTAATTCCCGGGCGCACCTCATGTCGGCGGGCCTGTTCCGGTGAATAAAGCGGCAGATATTGTGGCAGCAACGGTCGCGGACCGATCAGCGACATATCACCCTTCAGCACATTCCAGAGCTGCGGAAGTTCATCGATAGAAGTAGAGCGTACAAATCGTCCGACCTTTGTCAGACGCTGAGCATCCGGAAGCAATCGTCCCTCGGCATCCCGTTCATCCGACATAGTCTTGAACTTAACGACACGGAAGATCCTACCATCCTTCCCCGGCCGTTCCTGCCGGAAGAAAGCCCCGGCCCCCTTATTCGCAAAATGCAACCAAAGAGTCACAGCCGCGAGCGGCACAGCCAACACGGCCAACACTCCGGCCGAAGCCGTAATATCAATCGCCCGTTTAAAAAAGTCTCGGTAAAGTCTCATCAGAAAAATGG
>JAAVDX010000020.1 GCA_014801585.1 Bacteroides sp. | reverse complement strand
CGTTTTTGTGGGGTAATTTGTTGATTTCTTGTGTGATAAAATTTTGTTTATTTTTGTTAATGAACGTTAATAGAATTTTGGAGAATTATGTTATTCGGCAGGTTTTTGTTTTGGTCAGGGAGATTTTTTTGGTTTTTGGGGGGATTTTTTTGGCCGCGCCTGTTAGGCGCTTCACTGAACTATGCTTTTCTTGGGGGGAGGGATGGGCTTTTTTGGGGGGGATGGGGGTTATTTTTTTCTTACGCGGATCAGGATCGGGGCAAGCCCCGATTGCCCTGGCACGGATACGGACGGGGGACGGATTGGTGCGGATTTTTTAATTTTTTTGGATTTTGGAAAAAGCCCGTATCGATGGGGCTTTCGCTTCCATTGATACGGGCTTGATTTTAGATTTTGCTGCGCGGTATTTTGCTGAGCGGGATGTCTTCGTGTGAGGGGGGACGGATTCTTTTAGAATTGGAAGTAGATGAAGGGGGCTACTTCGGCGGTCATGAATTCTATTACGAGCTGTACGGCTATCAGGAATATGCCTAATTTTATTATCCAGGGCATGCGGATGAACCAGTTTTCGATTTTTTCGCCCCACTTTGCCGGGAGGAAGTGGAAGATGATGAGGAGGACCATCATTATACACCATTGGGGACGTTGGCCGGCAAATTGAATTATCTGGTCGGGATAGAAGTCGATGAAGATATTCTTTATTATTAATATGGAATCTTCGAAACTTGCGGCCCGGAAGAATACCCATAGCAGGGATACGTAGATGAACGTGAGCAACCAGGCTATAAATATCGTTAGCCAGTTGTCGGGGATTTTCTTTAATACGGGTTGACAGGCTTTGTGGACTGCAAGACCTACTCCGTGCATTGCTCCCCAGAAGATGAATTTCCATGCGGCTCCGTGCCATAGACCTCCGATGAGCATCGTAAGGAAATTGTTGAGATAGGTGCGGAACGTGCCTTTTCTATTGCCCCCGAGAGGGATGTAGACATAATCGCGAAGCCATGAGGAGAGGGAGATGTGCCAGCGACGCCAGAATTCTGTGAGGTTGCGGCTCTGATAGGGAGAGTTGAAGTTGATGCCGAGTCGAAATCCCATAATGAGAGCGAGTCCGATAGCCATGTCGGAATAACCGGAGAAATCGCAATAGATCTGCATCGTATAGCCGAGGACTCCCATAAGGGTCTGGACTCCGGTATATAAAGCGGGGTCATTAAATATGAGATCGTTGTATTGAGAGATGTAGTCGGCTATGAGTGCTTTCTTGATAATGCCTATTATGATCAGCCATAGGCCGCTCCAGATCATTGCAGAATCGGCTCGTTCATTCTTTTCAAGCTGGGGGAGGAAATAATCGGCTCTTACGATTGGGCCGGCGACGAGAGCCGGGAAGAAAGAGAGGAAGAAAAGATAGTCGAACCAGTTGCGGGTGGGACGAATCCTCTCCTTATATACATCTACCACATAAGAGATGGATTGGAAGGTATAGAAAGATATGCCGACGGGGAGAATGATGTCGAGAGGCTGAAAATTGCCTTGCACCATCTGATTCCAGTTCCATAGGAAGAAATTGGCGTATTTAAAATATCCGAGTATCGAGAGGGATATTACTATGGAGAGCCACATCCAGGCTTTCTTTCCTCCCCGGGATTCAGTCTGCGCTATGCGTAGCGATATCAACCAATCTACGAGAGACGTGGCGATGAGCATGAGGAAGAAGAGCCCTGACGACTTGTAATAGAAATAGAGAGAAAAGAAGAGGATGAAGAGCACCATCTTCGGTTTGCTCCCCTTCAGAAGGGCGTAAATCGGAAGCATGATGATGAAAAGCAACCAGAATAGACCCGAAGAGAAGAGCATGGGTGCCGACGGGTCGTACTCGAGCATGTGGAGAATGTTCTTTCCGACAAGGGGCAAATTATTTATGAGATCTTCGAAATGTATCATTGAAGTTCTTTAATCTTATTTACGAACTATAAAAATTATAATGAAGATTTATTTGTCGGTTGCTTTCATGTATTTTACGTTTGGAGAGACCTTACCGATGGAGTCGGGGGGAGTATCCATTATGATAGGATGAGAAGATTTGGGCATCCAACGGGCAATGCTGTCAATCCATAGCGCGGAAGCTTCGCGGGTAGGATGGATACCGTCCTTCTTACGCTCAAATTCCATTCCGGCGCTACGGAAGAATCCACCGGGGACGCAGGTGGCCTCAAGAAGGTCGTTGATACCGAAATCTTCTTTCCAGTTGGGGGGACCGATCCACACGTAGGGGCGATCGCCTACCTGTTCGAGTATGGACTCGATATACTTAAGGTGAGATTTAGGGTCTTTGATATAAAGTTCGTTGGATCCAAGAGAGATGAACACATATGTTGCACCATACTCCTTTATAAATTCTTCAAGATGACGAGATTTACCCCATTTTACGGTGCCGCTTGAATCCCAGTTGACAGAATGGAAGGTATGGCCATTGTGTTTGGCATACTGAGCAAGACGGTATGCAAGATTGAGGGTCATCGAGTCGCCGATGAGAAGGATCGATTGGGAGGTGGAATCGACGTGCACTTCCTTTTCTCTCTTCTCCTGCTCTTCACGGCGGACAGCAAGAATTGAATCCTGCTGAGCGGCCTCGCGAGCTTCCGCATCGTGGTCGGTAAGCAGACTTTCGCGGAAAGGCGCTTTCTTAATGGTGTAACTTCCTAACGAAATATCATCGGAGAAAGCTACTGTCAGCACAATTATCAAGGCTGTTGCGAGAAGCAACCATAACCCTGCATAGTTGGATTTTTTCACTTTATATTTATCTCAAATCTATTTAGAAAATCTTACTGTGTGGAGCCGAGACTAATGAATCAGGTTCAAATGAATAATGAAAAAGTTTCAGACCATGTCGACAACCGTGATTCCAGCTCCTCCGAAACGCACATCTTCATCGCGGAAAGAGGCGACGGCCGTATTGGCATTGAGTTGCTGTCGGATGAGAGTCTTCAGGATACCCGTGCCTGTGCCATGAAGGATTCTCAGTCGGCGGGCGTTAAATTGGACGGCATCATCAAGGAAATATATAATGGCCTGCACAGCCTCATCTCCTCTCATTCCCCTCACGTCAATCTCGGCTTTAAAGTTGAGCTGACGTTCGCGGGCGGCAGCTGACGTCTGACTTGAAATTCCGGGAGTCTGAGTAAGCGCCGACTGCTTGGGAGCGGCCGAAGGAGTAAGGCGGGAGAGTTCAACCATCGTGCGCAGGGCACCGAAAGCAACTTCAGCCTTCTTACCCTCAATCTTCATAATCTGACCGGGGACGTTGCCATCTTTCATCTTGACGAAATCGCCAACGGCCAGTTCCTTGCGGGTGTCGACAGCCTGACGAGACGAACGCTGCATCCTCTCCTCCTTGCTGCGCCGACTTTTATGGCGAAGATCCTTAAGCGGTTCGGGAGTCGGGGCGGCCTCAGGTTCGGATTCCACGACACTTTTCTTATAGGCATCGAATTCGTTGCGGATTTTCTTGGTAGATTCTTTCTCAGCCTGAGCCTCGCGAATCTCGCGAATCGCTTTTTCTATGCGGGCATTAGCAGTGGCAAGAATCTCCTTTGCCTCCGCCTTGGCGTCATGTAGAATCGCGTTACGCTGAGATTTAAGATCATCGGCCTTATCTTCATATTTCGAGAGGAGATCGTCGAGGCGCGACTCCTTCTCCTTGATATTCTGTCGCTTATTCTGCCAATAGCGGCGATCGCGAGCCACATCGAGAAGATACTTATCAAGATTGACATAATCACTGCCGACGATCTCCTTTGCTTTCTCAATAACATCACCATCGAGGCCTATCTTACGGGCAATCTCTATGGCAAACGAGCTACCCGGATTACCGACAGAAAGCTGGAACGACGGCTGCAGATGCTGCCGATCATAAAGCATCGCACCATTAACGAAACCTTCCGTCTCGCCGGCGAAGGTCTTAAGATTCTGATAGTGGGTAGTAATGATACCGAGGCATCCGCTTTTTGCCAATTTTACGAGAATGGCCTGTGCAAGAGCACCGCCGATCTGCGGTTCGGTGCCCGAGCCCATCTCGTCGGCAAGGATAAGAGTACGTTTTGAGGAATGCTGGAGAAAGAATTTCATATTCTTCAGATGAGAAGAATATGTAGAGAGGTCGGACTCCATCGACTGCTCGTCGCCTATATCTACGAAAATATTATCGAAGATACCCATGTGGGAATTTTCGTAGACTGTAGGTAACATTCCGCATTGCATCATGTACTGCACGACTCCGACAGTCTTCAAAGTGACGGATTTACCGCCGGCATTCGGACCTGAGATTATCAAAATTCTCTGTCGGGAATCGAGGGTCAGCGATAGAGGCACAACATCCTTTCCCTGCCTGCGCAAGGCGAGGAGCAGCTGAGGATGGACGGCATGATACCATTCAATCACCCGGTCTCTTTCCAGTTGAGGCATACGTCCGTCGACATCCTTTGCCACCAACGCCTTAGCTCTAATGAAATCCAGCCGAGCCAAGACACGGCAACATGCTCCGACTTCCGAAGCGTGAGGCCGGAGACGGACGGCAAGGGCTTTCAGCACCTCCACAATCTCGCGTTGCTCTTCCATTTCGAGTTCGCGCATCCGATTGGAGGCTTCGACTACTTCCAAGGGTTCGATAAAAACTGTCTTACCCGTAGCGGAAGAATCGTGGACGATACCGGAAATCGAACGTTTCTTGCCTGCCTCGACGGGAATCACGAGGCGACCGTCGCGCATTGAGGCTGAGGTATCCTTATCGATAATACCTTCCGCGGCCGCACGATCGAGTACGCGGCGCATAGCCTTCGACATCGAACCTGCGGCAGCCCGCAGGCTACGTCGAATTTCATAAAGGCGGTCGGAAGCCGTATCCTTTACTTCGCCAAACTTATTGACGGTAGAGTTAATAGCTGAAATGAGATCGGGGAAAGATTCGAGACGCGAAGCGACCTTGGCTAAAGCCGGGAAGGAGAGATTCTTCTCACCTGTAGACGTCACACCGCGATCCTTGGCTCCGCTTCCTCTCCCCTCTTCCGAACCGGCCGATGAATATTTTGAAAAAAAGGCCCGAACCTCATCCGCCTGCAAGAGCATCTGCAGAAGGGCATAAAGACGCTTGGGCGTGAGATACGCACCCTCAGCTCTCAATTCATTGACGGCGGCTGATGCTTCAGCCACATCGTGGAGATGAAGGTCGAGCGAATTGGATATGACAGTAAGCATCTCGTCGGTCTGCCACAACATGCGACTGACAACGTCATAATCGCGGGAAAAACTCATCTTCCGAGCTTCCTCTGCCGAGAGCGGACCGGAGCACTTTTCTTCTACGAGCTGACGGATCTTATCGAATCCTATTTTACTTTCAAACGATTCCGGAAATATCATCTTTTCACCTCAAAAATTCAAAATACAAAATTAATAAAAACTACTGAGGTAGCCATCCTCCGACCATAAGTAATTTCAGTAAAGAGTAAATAAATCATAAAACGGGCATCCCGGCGGCGGATTTTGCCTACGGGATGCCCGAGTGATTCTTTCAGTAGAGCCTTAATTTTACTCGGCTACCTTTTCTTCTTCGAGGATTTTGAGAGCCATGTCGTAGATTGTAGTATCGTCAAGGACAACGATACCTCCGTCGGGACCGGGCTCAATGTGCATACCGATGTTCTTCCCGAACTGATAGTTGACACCGCCGAAATAATTGCGCACTGTCTGCACTGTAAGATTCAATTCGTCGGCGATACGGTGAGTGGCACCGTCGGGCAAACTGTCTTTGAGACGACGAAGTTCGTTGAAACTAATAGTTTTGCTCATAGGGTCAGTATTTTGAAGTGATTGATTTTGGGTTCTGTCTTTTCGGCAAACAGCTTCCATGCAGTGCAATCAGGGGATGCCAAAAGACCTCTCATCAGCCCGGCGAGGAGTCACCCCGGCTTTTCACTCGCTAAGTTAAACAATAAAATCTCAACACGCAAACAAATTGACAAAAATTTTAAATGTTGTATAACATAAAAAATATTTTTCATTTATAGCAGGTTGATTCTCTACATTTTATCAAGGAAGTCATTAAAACTTAAAACCCTCTGATCAAACGGATAGGGGACAAAGCGTGATCAGAGGGATTCAATATCAAAAAAAGTTGTTCAGGGGTCAGATTACCGGTTTAAGTTTCGCAAGTTCATATTGCGAAACTTAAAAAGTAATAAGTAATAAATAATAAAACCTGCTTCGAAGGTTGAACTTGCGAAACTTAGATTACCGTGATATCGGAGGCGTCGACCCATCCGACGTTGGAATGATTGAGTTCTACCTTATACCACCCGATTTTGCCATCGGCATTCAACTGACTTTCAAGAATGTGTAATTTTGTGCCCCGGCATAAAGGCGCGCCAATCGTGGCATTTGCATCGTGAGGATCCGAGGTCATGGTCACTTTGAAGGCCGTAATCACTGCTTCATCCTTACTCAAGAAATGAGAGGCTGCCATTTCAGCGAATACAATGAAAATCACAGTGAATCCCAAGAGTATTAACCCGCTGAAAAATCCAAGTTTTTTTATCTGCACATTTCTTGAGAATAGATATACGGCCACAGCAAGTATCAGCAGAATAAACGCCATAACGGCGAAAGATGCCCATGTATCCGAAGACGTATCAACCGAAATCTTCTTTCCGACCCGGCCGAAGAAACCGATATTATCAGGCATCACATCACCCTTCTTACCCTTCAGTTCGGCCTTATTGGCATCTTCCACCCGATTCTCAATATATTGGATGTTCTGATTTATCTGAGAATTAGAAGGATCAAGACGTTTTGCACGCTCCAGACATAGGCGGGCTTCCCCTTCATTGCCTGATTTATAATATGCGCATCCGAGATTGAAAAGGAGCGGAGCCGTCGGACCTTGTTTTTCTATCTCTTGAGTATATAGTTGAATGGTCTTGCTATATTCCCCTTTCATGTAAGCACTGTCGGCCTCAGCAATGCTGAAAGCCGGAGACTGAGCATTTGCCATGACACCGGATCCGGCCAACAACACTATCAGAAGAGATTTTACAATATTTGATGTCGTTGACGCAGCGGATGACTCTCCTGAGCCGGGAGTGTTAAGAGATGTGGACTGACTATTATTGCCGGCACCGTCAGAACCCGAATGGATATTCTCATCAGAATTTGATTTATCAGTGGGAGCCGAGGTGAAAGAGGCTTCAAGATTATTCAGCATATCGGTAGCTTGATCGTAGACGGCACTCATCGGTTGACGCAACGAAGCCGGAGAATATTTAGCAAATTCGCAATCATCGAGCAGTTTGACCAAAGAATCGATCTGCTGCTGACTGATACCGTTGGATTCCAACAATTGACTGACATTATCGCGGGTCAGCTCGGAAGTCGGAAGTCGGAGCTTGTCGGAGAGATAACCCCATACGGCTTTAAGAATCTCAGTATAGAAGAGATCTTCATTCTTAGCCTTCATTGCAGCGGCCGCCTTTTTCAGGCGTTTTCTTGCCATCTTACCTGCTCGACGGCTTCTCATCCCGACGATATCAGAACGATCGGCAATATACTTTCTGCGTGCAAACGCCACTCCTATAAGAATCAGGGTAGGAATTATAAACCATAACCAATATAGGAATCCGCGAATGGCAGGACGCAAATACGGAGTCGCCTCCACATCTACGGGCATTAGCCGAGAGTTGAAGGTCAGAGTGGCCTGAGATTTTGACGATTCCTCGCCCTGTGCAACTTCCAGTCGGTAACCTTTTGCACTGACGGTCTCATACTTTCCTGTCTGAGGATTGAAATATACGAGTTCTACGGGAGGGATGTTGAATGTGCCCTGCTCGAGAGGCATAAAGGAATAATCAAACTTGACGGCACCCGACACGTTGGAAGAGCCGACAGTGGTCTGCACATCGGTAGTCGGAGAGAACACCTCAATGGCATCGGGATAGATCGCATTAAGGTCGGGGAGATGGATATATTTCAGATTGCCACTTCCGGATACGGTATAAGTGACCGCTCCGGCCTGATTCGCCGCTACCTTATCGGATTTTAGAGAAGAGGTCAGAGTGAACTGGCCCACACCACCCGAGAAATTAGCCGGACGCGGAGTCGGGAGAGCCTTGACGTTGATCTCAAGATCATTGGGAGTAACATTGAGCTGAATGGGACGGCGGACGGTAAGAGTAGAGAAATAAGGATCATGGTAATACTCCTGCGCATCGGTAGAGACAGTATATTTATTGCCGATTACCTTAAGCTTTCCGCTCATCTGCGGGAAGATAATATAACGAGCGATTATAGCAGTGGCATAAGTCTTACCCTGATACTGCTCAAAAGTCAGTTCTTTGGAGATATCATTTGATTCTTCAATTACAAAACCCTCAAATTTAGGAGCTTCAGTAGCACCGATGAATTTAATTGAGCCGTAGGTAGTATAAAGTTTTACGGTGTAAACGAGAGCTTCCTGCTCATAGGCTGTAGTCTTGGATACGCTGGCCCTCATGAACAACTGTTCATTACCTTTTCCAATGAATGTAGGTCCTCCACCTTGTGAGGGATCAGCCGTCGGGCCGGCTCCGGGATCAGAATCATAAGAATCCTGCGATGCCGAGTGAGCGGACGATGCAGTCGGATCGGGTGATGAACCCGCATCAACGATAGTATACTTCGCTACGTTACTTTTGACGCCACCTACCGTGATAGGGCCGATAGAGTAACTACCCTTTTTGCGGGCGAGCATTGTAGCGGCATAAGTCACTTCCATCTTCTGCGACATACGTCCGTTGACGGAAGTGATGGAAGTAGAACTACTCTGCTGAGTCCAGTAAAGAACCTCTGCGCCTCCGGCGGAAGTGATTCTTTGGGGTTCCTGATCAATATTATGGAGAGTCACCAGAATATAGAACTTCTCCCCTACTTCGATTTTACCGTTTCGGGAAGTAGGTTGCACTCTGATCTCCACTTTCTGTTGCGCAACGCCTGCGAAGCTGCCAAACAGTATGCAGAGCGATGCGAGAATCAAGCGGATAATATGTCGAAATTTCGGGTTCATGAGAATAGGCGCGTTGCGCCAAGTAATAAGTAATAAGTATTAAGTAATACACAATTCGTAGTAAATAGTAAGTAGCAATTAATGCAAGAAATAAGTAAAAATTAATAAGATCTGCTTTGACGGTTGATCTTTTGTAACTTTGATTACTTATTGGTACTTACCATTTCTTTAGACGAGCATTACCGCCTTTGGCCTTTTCGCCTTTATTGTTGGCCTGACGGGCGTGTTGCTCATTATTCTCTACAGCATTCAGAATCTGCTCGGCTACCTGCGGACTCAACTCATTATCCTTTGGCTGCTGATTCTGCTGATCATTTTTTTGATCCTGATTCTGCTGTTGATCCTGCTGCTGATCTTGTTGCTCTTTGTTCTGATCCTGCTTATCCTGCTTATCTTGTTGATCCTTATTCTGATCCTGCTTATCATCCTTGTTGTCCTTATTGTCTTGATTCTGCTGCAGTTTCAGCTGAGCGATCCGCAGATTTCTCCGAGCCTCGTCGAATCCGGGATTTAATCGGAGCGCCTGCTTATAGAGTTGTATGGCGCCTTGATAATCTTCCGACTCAAAGCGCATGTTGCCGAGATTATAATTAGCCTTTGATGCGAGTTCAGCCTTATCGCGTCCTAATCGCGCTACTTCCGTGAAACCTTCAGCCGACTCAGCCAGCAATCGCGAAGCAATAGAATCATTATCTTTATTCAACGCTGCCAATTTTGCATTACACAAAGCCAGATTAAATCTTGCGACCGCACTTCCGGAGTTAGCTTGAAGAGCTTCCCGATATTTCACCTTTGCATCAGCAAACTTCTGCTCCTTATATAGGGAATTACCGGAATTAATCAGTCGGCGATCCTTACGGGTAGAGGTCGACTGAGCAGACAGGGAGGAAAAACCGATTATAACTACTCCCAACATCATCAAGAACCGACCTATACGGGCTGAAAACATATATGAAGTTATCTTTTTCATTTTTCCTCCTTTTTAAAGAACGTAATGCGATCGAGCCAACCGAACTTACTGTCAACCACAAGAATATCCAGAAGAATAAAGAATATGGCAGCCCATGCGAAGAAAGCATACAATTCGTCGTGGACAGCTGTGAAACTACTTTCGAGAGCCGTTTTCGAGACCTTACTCATCTGCTTTTCCAATTCGTTGAGGCTATCCTTATTGGAAGCATTGACGTAGATACCGTTACCCTGCTTTGCAATTTCAAGAGCGAGATCCTCATTCAGAGCCGTCTCTACGGGAGCACCTGTAGTCGGGTCCATCATAAAGCCGTTGCCTTCCGGAATTCTAACGGGAGTCTCACCACCGACGCCTACTACATTAATCTGAATACCTTTCCCGGCAGCTGTTTTTACCGCTTCCATCACACTTTCGGGATTTTCGAGTTCCTCGGCGTCAGTAATGAGAATAATCGACTTACCGATATCCTTTGAGTCAGTGAATGACTTGGTCGCCATATCTATTGCAGCGGCAATGTTAGTGCCCTGGTTACTGATGTCACCGGGTGTGATTGAATTAAGGAACATTCTTGCGGAGACGTAATCACCGGTGACCGGAATAAGCGTATATGCCTCACCCGCATACTCTATCAGTCCGACCCGGTCGTTGTCGAGGCGGTTGATGAGTTTTTCAAGTATCATCTTTGCCATACGCATACGATCGGGAGCGTCTTTTTCGGATGATGAGGGAGCGAGCATCGAATTGGAGGCATCGACGGCAATAACGACTTCGATACCCTCCTTTACATTTGAAGCACTCTTTACGCCACCCCACGGGCGGGCCAGCGCCAGCACAATCATAGAATATGCCAACAGTTGCAGAGTAAGTTTCAACGGGGGTTTATAGGGCGAAACCAGAGGCATCAGATTTGCAAGAGAGGTCTCACGTCCGAACACATTCAGTTTCCTCTTTCTGTCGGCACGCGCCCAGAGATAGAGCCCGATAAAGACAGGGACTCCCAACAGAAATAATAATATATATGGATAAGCGAAACTCATTTCTTTTCGATAAAGTTGTTTAAACTTATTTAAAAAGATTCCGACATCTGCATCAAGGGAGACGACGAAGAATAGTGTAGCGCATCAGCATAGAGAGAGCGTAGCAACAGAGGGCAGCAAGCACCCATGGCATGAACGCCTCATCGAGCCGCGAATACTTCTCTACATCAAGACTGGTCTTCTCAAGTTTGTCGATTTCATCAAACACCTTCTGAAGCACCTTTTCATCCTTAGCACGGAAGAATTTACCTCCGGTCATGTCGGCGATATTCTTCAGAGAAGTCTCATCAATCTTGGTCTCAAGAGTGGTGGTTGAGAATCCATAGGGGTCAGTGATATGAATGACACCGTTGGTGCCTACGCCGATTGTATAAATCTTTATTCCCTTCTGCTTTGCAATCTCAGCAGCGGTAGAGGGGGGCACCTCACCGGCATTATTCGTGCCGTCGGTAAGCAGAATTATACTTTTTGACTTAGCCTTACCCGAAACAAGACGATTAATCGCACTTGCGATGCCATCGCCAATGGCAGTTCCATCGGTGAGGTCGCCGAGTTCAACATTC
This sequence comes from Bacteroides sp., assembly GCA_014801585.1. Taxonomy (GTDB): domain Bacteria; phylum Bacteroidota; class Bacteroidia; order Bacteroidales; family Muribaculaceae; genus Lepagella. The sequence continues at coordinate 28,234 of JAAVDX010000020.1, read as the reverse complement.
TGCAGAGTGTTGACGAGCGCAGCCCTGTCATAAGTCAAGGGCATAAGGGAAAGTGATTCACCGGCAAAGACTACAAGTCCCAGATTGTCATCGGAACGCTGATTGACGAAATTGACAGCGACCTCCTTAGCAGCCTCAAAGCGGGTCGGAGTGAAGTCTTTAGATGCCATCGAACCTGAAATGTCGAGTGCGAGCACTATGTCAGTGCCTTCCACACGCGAATGAGTCTTGGAGTCGGAGGTCTGAGGGCGTGCAAGAGCCACAATCAGACAAGCTAAAGCCGCGAGTTTCAGGATGAACGAGAACTTCATCAGATACTCCTTCCAGGAACGAGGTAAATTCGCGAACGCGCCCAAAGAGGAAAATCCTAAAGTGGGAGTCGAATTCTTGTTGCGGCGGAGATACCACCAAAGCAACGGAATATAAAGCAGGAAAAGCCAAAAGATCCAAGGATATTTAAAAGTCATTTCCTCACCTCCTTTCCTTTCCTATTATTCTTGCCTACCTTCATTCGGGCGCCGGAGATTTTGCCGGCAGAATCGTCATGCCGGGCAGCCCGGCCACGCTTACCGAGGCCGACACCGGTATCATTAGAAGTATCGGCACTGACTGCGGGAGTCTGATTGTCAGACCCGGACTCGGCAGTCTCAACCGGCTTGGTAGATTCCACGAAATCCTCAGCATTCTTGAAAAGCGCAACATTATCATCGGGGAGCGGACGCACCATAGCAAACTTCACGAAGTCAGCCATGTCGAGAATATCGCGCATCTTATCTCGCGGAACTACACCCGAACCGAGATCAGCCAGATGAGACATAATCTCGTTGGAGGTCATTTCCATAGCCTTGATGCCGAATCTGCCATCGAGATAACGACGCAGAATGTCGGTAAGTTCCGTATAATACTCTTTTTCACGACCGGCTTCCCAGAGCTTACGGCTCTTAAGCGACTTAAGATCGAGCATTGCCTGATCGTAGGGCGAAAGCTGAGGTTTGCGAGGGAGCAGGGTGCCCTCCGTACGGAATTTGCGCCAAGCATATATACCTCCACAGATAAGAGCGATCCCCAAAAGAATAATCCACCAATAATAATAGAGCCAATCCGGGAGAGAATCAAAAATTGAAGGATTTTCCGGGTCGGCTACGTCAGTCATCGGAGATATGGGATCGTCGGCCGTCACATTGACAGGCACGACGGTAAGGAGAAGCGATTTGGAACGGGCAGTGTCGCGTCCGGCGGCATATTCAAATTCGGGAAGTTTATAGAGACCGGAATCGAATACCTGCACCGGCACTTCATAATTAATCTGAATTCGACCTGAACCAACCTCAAGAGTATCGACTTTAGTCGGACGGCTGAGCTCAATCGTATCGTTGAGAAGGGTAACAATCCCCTCCGGGCCAAACTTTTCAAAAAGCGGGAAATTACCCTTCACTCCTTTATCCTGCACAACTTCGAGGTGCAATGTATTGACATTGCCCATCAACATAGAGGCCGAATCAAGTTTGGCATTCAGCATTACGGGGGCAGCCGATGCGGAAAACGCACCGGCAGCTAATACAATTGCTGATATGAATGTTTTAATCCTCATTGGAATGCAAAGTTATCGAGTAGCTTTCCGGCGGAAAACTGCCAGAAGAGCTTTGACATAATCCTCATCCGTGCGAACACTTGCCAACTCCACACCGCTCTTCATCACTGCCGAGCTAAGAGTCTGCTGACGGTCGTACCACGTCTTTTCATAGGCCTTTCTTATACGCTTCGAAGAGGTATCGATCCAACGGACGACTCCCGATTCGAGATCGGCAGCGTGGATAAGTCCGACGTTCGGAAGACGGGAATCTCGCTCGTCATAGACCTGAATAGCTGTCAATTCATGCTTCTTGTTAGCCATTAGCATGGAATGAGCGTAGTCATGACCATCTATAAAGTCGGAAAGCAGAAACGAAGTAGCACGTTTCTTTATGGCATTGGTAAGGAATTCAAGAGCGACGGAGATATCAGTGCCGTGACTTTCAGGTTGGAAATCGATAATCTCACGAATAATCAGGAGAATATGTTTCTTACCCTTCTTCGGAGGGATGAATTTCTCAATTTTGTCGCTGAAGAAAATCACACCGACCTTGTCGTTATTCTGAAGCGAAGAGAAAGCAAGGGTAGCGGCAATTTCCGCCATCATCTCCTTCTTTTCCACTCCGACGGCACCGAAATCTTCGGAACGGCTGACATCGATGAGAAGCATCAGAGTCAGTTCGCGTTCCTCCTCGTAGACCTTCACGTAAGGCTTATTATGGCGAGCTGTGACATTCCAGTCGATATCACGCACATCATCGCCAGGCTGGTATTCTCTGACTTCGGAGAAGATGACGCCTCTCCCCTTAAAGGCAGAGTGATACTCACCCGCGAAAATATTCTGACTCAATCCGCGGGTCTTAATCTCAATCTTCCTAACCTTTTTCAGAAGTTCCTTAGCGTCCATAAGTATCTCTAATAATTTCAAATTAAGCGACTGCCGGAATGATTACCGACCTATAAAGGCGCAGCATCCGGAGAGTCGGAGTCAGAGAAGAATCAAGGCACTTTTACCTTGTCAAGAATCGTAGTAATTACTTCGTCGGAAGTGATATTATTGGCTTCGGCCTCGTAGCTCAATCCGATACGATGACGCATAACGTCGTGGCATACAGCACGGACATCTTCGGGAATGACGTAGCCGCGACCCTGGAGGAAGGCATAAGCGCGGGAAGCCTTAGCGAGAGATATCGACGCACGCGGCGAAGCACCATATTCGATAAGATCTTCAATATCGTCAAGACCATATTTCCCGGGTTCGCGGGTAGCAAAGACGATATCCACGATATAATTCTCAATTTTTTCGTCGAGATAGATTTTTTCGACAATCTTCTGAAGCTCCGTGATATCCTCACGGCTTACAACAGCGTTGAGAGCCTCCTGCACGCCGGCGATATTCTGCCGGATGATCTCCTTTTCATCCTCGCGTGTGGGATAGCCGATTACGACCTTAAGCAGAAAACGGTCGGTCTGGGCTTCCGGAAGCGGATACGTGCCTTCCTGTTCAATTGGGTTCTGTGTGGCCATTACAAGGAACGGACGGTCGAGAGGGAAAGTCTCCTCACCGATAGTCACCTGACGTTCCTGCATAGCTTCGAGCAATGCACTCTGCACCTTAGCCGGGGCACGGTTGATCTCATCAGCCAACACGAAATTGGCGAAGATCGGACCTTTCTTAACTTCAAAAGTTTCCTTCTTTATGGAATAGATAAGAGTGCCGAGCACGTCGGCCGGGAGAAGGTCGGGAGTAAACTGAATACGATTGTATTTGGCGTCAACAAGAGTTGCGAGCGTCTTGATGGCTAAGGTCTTTGCCAGACCCGGGACACCCTCCAGAAGCACGTGGCCATTAGCGAGCAAAGCCACAAGGAGAGAATCAATGAGATGTTTCTGACCTACGATGCGATGACGCATACCTGTGCGTATCATTGTCAGAAAATTACTTTTCGACGCAATCAAGTCGTTAAGTTCACGAATATTTACCGTTTCGCTCATTTCTTTATTCTTGAGTTTTTCTTTTATTGCCTAACATTGAAGTTGAAAACTGCATAAAATTTCCAACGTGGAATCAATATGCAAAAATAACGATTTATACGTTAACAAACGATAACACAATGTTAAACATGCTTAAATATCGGGCTATTCTTCATCCTGCAATCCGGCCTTACACGACATCGAAAGATTCAGTATGGGCCGGCCGGAGACGTATCAGCCGGCGAATGCGTTCCAACCCTGGGCTCGAATCGGAATTTCATTGCCGTCACGTGTCACGAGGGCTGCTCCAAGAGAGGGTTTGGTGATGTAACCTATCATCTTGACATTTGGCAGCTTTTCGATCTTATCCTTATCGACGAGCGGCACAGTAAACAGGAGTTCATAGTCTTCTCCCCCATTCATTGCCGCAGTCACGAGGTTCATATTGAGTTCCTCAGCCATTACAGCAGTCTGATAATCGATAGGGATACGGTCTTCGTAGACACGACACCCTACGTCGGACGCCTTACAGATGTGAAGGAGTTCGGAAGAGAGTCCATCGCTTACGTCCATCATAGAGGTAGGCTTGATACCCGCTGCATGAAGCTCTTCAATTATATCCTTTCTTGCTTCCGGTTTTAACTGACGCTGAAGGATATATTCCTTACCTGCAAAGTCGGGCTGAAAATTGGGGTCGCCACTTTCGGCAGCTACCTTATTCTCACGCTCCAGAAGCTGAAGCCCCATGTAGGCAGCTCCGAGATCGCCACTGACACAGATCAGATCGGTCTCTTTCGCGCCACTTCGTTTTACGGAGTCGCCCTTTGCAGCTTCTCCGAGACATGTAATGCTGATAACGAGTCCGGTCACAGAAGCAGAAGTGTCGCCTCCTACGAGGTCGACCCCGTAGGTCTCACATGCAAGACGGATACCCGCGTAGATCTGATCAAGGTGCTCTACAGTGAAACGACTCGACACTCCGATTGAGACGGTAATCTGCTTCGGAGTACCATTCATTGCATAGATATCGCTGAAATTGACAACGGCAGCCTTATATCCCAGATGCTTAAGAGGGACATAGCGGACGTCGAAATGGATTCCTTCGAGCAGGAGATCGGTAGTAACGAGTATTTCTTTCTCACCATCAGGTTCGATGATAGCGGCGTCATCCCCTACTCCGAGGCGAGAAGAGGAATTTTTCAACGGGAAATCAGACGTCAGACGTGAAATCAATCCGAACTCTCCGAGATTAGAGATTTCAGTTGCATTTTCCTCGGCAGGCTGCGCGGCACCCTGCGATGAAGTATTATCCTTGTTTGCCATATTTTGGGTTCTTTTTCTTAGTTTTAAAAAAGAGGGTTTGCGGAATTATTCACTTCCACAAACCCTCCCTATTTTTTAACAAATTAATCGGCAACAGGGTTGAACCCGATTACATTCTTTCTACGAGAGTCGTCACGAGCTTTACTACGGTGGGCTGAGCTTTGACAGCAGCCTGCTGCACCTCCTCATGAGTCGGCACCTGAGTCACGTCCTTGCCGCCGAGGTCGGTGATAACGGAGATTCCGAAGACCTTCATACCGGCATGGTTGGCTACGATTACCTCAGGCACAGTAGACATACCTACGGCGTCGCCACCAATAATGCGGAAATATTCATATTCAGCGGGAGTCTCGAAAGTGGGACCGGGAGTACCGACGTAGACACCGTGCATGAGGCGGATCTTCTCCTCTTCACCGATCTTATCAGCGAGGGCGATGAGATCATGGGAATAAGCTTCAGTCATAGCCGGGAAGCGAGTGCCGAGTTCTTCATAATTCTTACCACGAAGGGGATTTTCGGGGAAGAGATTGATATGGTCGGTGATAATCATTACGTCGCCCACTTCAAATTCCTTATTCATACCGCCGGCAGCATTGCTGACAAGAAGAGTCTTGACACCGAGGCACTGCATGACTCTAACAGGGAATGTCACCTGCTTCATATCGTAGCCCTCATAATAGTGGAAACGACCTTTCATGGCCATAACGTATTTTCCACCAAGATTGCCGAAAATGAGTTTACCGGAGTGTCCCTCAACAGTAGAAACCGGGAAATTAGGGATTTCCTTATAATCGAGTTCTTTAGTGATTTCGATCTGATTGGCCAGATCGCCAAGACCTGTACCAAGAATAATGGCAATTTCAGGAGTCTTGCCTACAGCCTCTTTGATATATTCGGCTGTCTGACGAATTGTTGCTAACATGGATTCTATGATTTAAGAAAATTCTTGTTCTGATTTATTCAATGTCTTCCTCGATCTCCTCTTTTTCCGAATCATCGTGAGAATCCTCCATCATGCGAGGATTGCGAAAATGATATTCCTGAGAGGTAAGAGAATCCTGACTATCAGTAAATCCGGTCTGATATTCCCGGGAATCTTCAGGATTCTCGTCGGCATTAAGCAATTCCGACTGAGAAGGCATACCTATAATCTGCGTCGGAGAGTAATAATCATTCTCATCCGGACCCTCAACTTCAAAGCCGCCGTTAAGCTTAAGTTCGCTCTTGATATCTGAAATGAGATCATTGTCGTGGCCCTGAGGTCCGGAAATTCGTTCGACGCTGATAGGCTGATAGAAAACGAAAGGTTTCAGTTCCTGCGGGAAATAGGGATTAAACACCAGGCGGACGGCATCTTTTTCCGTAGTGATAATGAGCTTACGCTCACCCTTCATCGCTCTGAACTTCTGCTCAATCCGCGCAATATCGCTACGAGAGAAATCATGATGATCGGGGAAATGCTCAACTTTCTTTCTGAAGGGATAGGCCCTGAAATGACGCACAAAATATCGGGGATGGGCTATACCCGTCAGGAGGAAAACCGAATCATTCTTTGTCAGCACCGACAAGTGAGCCTTATAGTTGGTCTCGTCGGGAAATACAGGACTCAGTTCGCCATATGAATAGCGTGAAAAATAAATCTTCTGAAATTTCATCAGATCCATATTCTTCACTGCAAGCCGGAGGTCGATCGGACTGATATTCTCGGGACATTTGGTAATTATAACTTTATCCGCCCGATTGATTTCATGACTTGATTCTCTGAGACGCCCGAGGGGGAGCAACTTATCATTATAGACAGGACGCCCATATTCCATCAGCATAATATTTATGCGAGGCTTTACCCAGCGATGCTGGAAGGAATCGTCGAGCAGAATCATCTCCAGATCAGGATACAACTTCAAGAGTTCGGAAATTCCTTTACGCCGATTTTCGCAGACGGCAACTTTTACCAATCTGCCGAATTTATTATAGATCTGCCAGGGTTCGTCGCCAATCGTTTCGGGTGAACTTTTAGAGTTGGCGATAATAAAACCTTTGGTCTTTCGCTTGTAGCCGCGACTAAGAACCGCGATCTTATATTGTCCGCACAGATGGGAAAGGATATACTCAGTGTGAGGAGTCTTGCCGGTGCCTCCGACAGTAAGATTGCCAATACCCACGACGGGAACATCAAACTCCACCTGGGGCAATACGCCCCAATCAAAGAGTTTGTTGCGAACCCACATCACCGCACCGTAAATCCACGATAACGGGGTGAGCACCCAGCGTAATATTTTATCGATTCCTTTTTCCACTATCGGCAAATATAGCAATTTATTTTGATATAACCTTACTTTTAGTTAAAAAAGATTGGTACTATACGTGCCTGGAGCGAACGTCGGCGTAAAATGTTGGCAACCTCGACAGCATATGCAGCTTCGGGCACAAATTCTGCAGTCTGCTTAATCAATGCTATTTTAGCATCGGATGTAGCAGAGATTCTTACGATGTCCCAGAAAGAGGGTTCGAGCTGCGGAAGATATTCAATTTCAAGATTATCTTTACCGTCTTTCTTCACTTGGCCTTTCACCCATTCGCAGGCATCCGCAAGGGATCCCAACTGGTCGACAAGTCCGAGTTTCTTCGCGGTTGCGCCATCCCATACACGACCCTCTGCAATCGCCTCGACTTTCTGCTTCGACATTTTACGGCCGGTCGCAACACGGGTGATAAACTTGTCGTAGCCAACTTCAATCATTTTCTGCATCGCGGCAAGCTGCGCATCAGTCATCGGACGCAGAAGCGACGGGAAGTCGGCTTCAGGATTTGTGGATATAAATTGCGGTGTGACTCCGATTTTCTTCACCAGACCTTCGATGTTGGGGATCATTCCGAAAATACCGATTGAGCCGGTAATAGTCATCGGGTCGGCAAAGATGCGATTTGCATGGCAAGAGATCCAATAACCTCCTGAAGCAGCATAGTCGCCCATCGAGACAGCCAAGGGTTTATCCTGCGACTGGAAATAGGCCAGGGCTTCGGCAATCTGTTCCGAACCGAATACCGAACCGCCCGGAGAATTGACACGGAGTACCAATCCCACTACATCGTCATCATCGGCCAATTCAGTAATTATCGGGACAAGAACCTCACAGTTGATACCGGTCTTCGAACCTTCCATAATTTCTCCTGTGGCATATAACACCGCTATACGTTTCTTTTTCCCGAAACTTACATCGGGACTTGCCATTGCCACGACATTATGATCTACAAAGTTGACCTTCTCTTCATCTACTCCGAGAGCATCGGCAATCCGGGCATCCATCGTGCGTTCGTAGACCGCCTTATCGGCAAGGTTATGAGCCACCGCAAAATTGCCATCCTGCAATTGAAGGTAATCTTTATTTATCAAGGAGTTCAGCACAGATTTCTTAATCTTTCTGCTTTCACATATCTCTTGGGAGATCTGACTCCAGAGATTGCCGTAAAGGGTATCCAACTGAGCTCGCGCGGGGTCAGACATCTGATTAGAGATGTAGGGTTCGACAGCCGACTTGAAAGTGCCGACCTTTACGATCTGAATCTGAATTCCGAGTTTATCAAGAAGATCTTTAAAATATAATGTGCCACCGGACATACCGTTGACTGCCACAACTCCATCGGGATTGACGAAAAGAGAGTCAGCCACTGAAGCTACATAATAATCCGGGAGAGAGTAAGCATCTCCATATGCATAAATCTTTTTTCCGCTTAGCTTAAATGTCTGCAATTCGTCGCGAAGGGCACGAAGGGTAGCCATACCAGCTTCGGTGGCTCCGCACTTGAGATAGATCATGCGGATATCCTTATTGTCGGCGGCTTCACGTATGGATTTTGTAAGTGAAGTCAGGGTCATGGGCGCTTCTATATTGCCCTGCAATGCCTGAATATAATCAAACTCAGCAGGTTGCTCACGCTCCACAATTACACCGGACAAGTCGATCGTCATTACAGAATTCTTTTTCACGGAGCCGGACTGATCGGCCTGCGATATGCCGATTTTACCAACGATTGCCACGATGACAATGATAAATGCCACGCAGAAAAGGCCGAGAGCGACCCAAGCTCCTATAAAGGACGATAGAAAATTAAGGAAAAACTTTTTTAGCATTTTTCGGAAAAATTTATGACAGTGAAGTCGTACGTCTCAGTACGATCTCAGAACTTGATTCTGAACATTCCGCCCCGGCCGGTAAATATAGAATTTTACTGACCGGGGAGGGAAATATCAAAGACTTGCAATAAGTTGCTTAATCTCCTCACCTAAAGCTTCAGCCTTCTCCATTGTGGAGGCTTCGGAGTAGATTCGGATGATGGGTTCGGTGTTGGATTTGCGGAGATGCACCCAGCAATCAGCGAAGTCAACCTTCACGCCGTCGATATCATTGACTTCCTCCTTGGCAAAGTGCTTCTTTGCTGCTTCGAGGATGGCATCCACATCGACATCGGGAGTAAGGGTGATCTTATTTTTTGCGATTGCATATTGAGGATATCCGGCTTTGAGTTCAGTCATTTTCTTGCCGGATTTGGCAAGGAGAGTCAGGAAAAGGGCAACTCCCACGAGGGCGTCACGACCATAATGAAGTTCGGGATAGATTACTCCACCGTTGCCTTCACCACCGATGATGGCTCCTGTCTCTTTCATTTTCGACACAACATTGACTTCTCCTACGGCTGCCGCGTTATATTCACATCCATGAGAACGAGTCACATCGCGCAATGCACGCGAAGAACTGAGATTGCTGACTGTGGAGCCGGGGGTATGGGCAAGAACGTAGTCGGCTACTGCTACCAGAGTGTATTCCTCTACAAACATCTCGCCATTTTCCATAACGAGCGCCAGACGGTCGACATCGGGATCGACCACCACTCCGCAGTCGGCATCACTCGTGCGCATCACATCGGCAATCTGTGTAAGATTCTCGGGGATAGGTTCGGGAGTATGGGCAAACCTGCCGTTGGCCTCACAGTTGAGTTCGATTACATTCTTCACTCCAAGGGCCTTAAGCAAACGGGGAATGATGATTCCGCCAACCGAGTTGACAGCATCGACCGCCACCGTCAGATTGGCTTTGCGAATAGCCTCGACATCGACAAGAGGAAGATTAAGCACCATCTCTATATGGCGTTCGCCCCACGTCTCATTCTTATATTCATTTCCAAGATCATAGACCTCTGCGAAAGTAAAATCTTCTTTCTCTGCGATCTCAATCACCTGCTTGCCCTCAGCATCATTGAGAAATTCGCCACGTTCGTTGAGGAGCTTGAGGGCATTCCATTGCGTAGGATTATGGGAAGCGGTGATGATGATACCACCGTCGGCACCTTCGCCTGTCACGGCGACCTCGGTCGTGGGAGTTGTGGCAAGTCCGATGTTGATTACATCCAGACCCATTGCCATCAGAGTACCGCTTACGAGACGGTTGACCATCTCTCCGGAGATACGTGCATCACGACCCACTACAATCTTCCGAGCCTTACCATTGCTATGACGCTTGATAAATTCAGCATAAGCTGCTGTAAACTTTACGATATCGACTCCACCGAGTCCTTCGCCGGAGCGTCCGCCGATCGTGCCGCGGATTCCGGAAATGGATTTGATCAATGACATATTCTAATACTCTGGTTTATAATACTTAATGTTCATTATGTAGGGCGTACATTCCGACTGATTCTCGGGGAAACCTGAATATGATTTCAATACGAGATTCACCTCGGAGTAATAGCCGAGATAAGTCATAGGCAACTGTATGCCCGTGCCATATTGAGTTGTGGAAGGATATACCTTGTTGCCCATCACGAAGTTGGTAGCGCCAATGGCTACGTTGAAATTATCCATGTTGCCTTCCGGCTTTGTCTCGATTCCCTCATACATATATTTGAGATTCTGACGCATGAAGCGGAAGTATACTCGGTCGCCTGTGGCAGGTTTGTCGTCGGGATCTCCTTCGGATACCACCTGCATATAGACAGTGCCATCCTCATCCATTCGATAGAACGGAGCGTCGGCACCGACTTCAAATACTGAATCGGCCGGGACTTCCGTCTCAACGCGCTGACTTGCAAGATACCAATTGACGGCTCTTTCCTCATCGCGGAGCAGCTCGGAATAACTCTCTGATTTGCTGCAACCGGCTACTACTGCCAGAAGCCCTATCATCAGAATGGAAATATGCTTACATTTTATGTTCATCTTCAGTTGTAAAAATACTGTTGTTATTATTCTACTTTTCTCGGTCGGGACGGAAGATACCGGAGATAATCAGGAAGAGCCTCTATGAGGATGCTTCTGCAATCTTTGAGGCTTCCCTTAAATTCCGCGCCGGCAGCCATAATATGGCCTCCTCCTCCGAACAAGTCCTCGCAAATTTTCGACACGGGGAAATCCTCAATGCTTCGGGCTGAGACCTTCACGCAATCATCATCCTCGCGCAAGAAGAATGAGAAATATATTCCACGGACATTAAGAGGCTGATTGACGAGACCTTCCGTATCTCCCCGTTCATAGTGGAAACGTTTAAGTTCATCCTTATCGAGGGTCGTCACAGCACCATGAAATTTTTCGAATATCTCCAATTTTTCGGCTAAGGCATAGGATTCGAGCCTGAGACTCCAGAGCGAACGGGTCAGAAGAGCCTCTTTCACTATCCGAGTCTTGTCGACGCCCTTTTCAAGAAGTCGCATCAATATTTCATAGATATCCGGATTTTTGCAATTTACGGAGAAGTTGCGTGTGTCTGTTATCATACCGGTGCAGATGCACGTGGCGGAATCAAGATTCATTTCCGGATAGTAACCCATAGCTGCAATAAGCCGGAACATCAGTTCGGAGGCCGACGACATATCGGGATATGAGAAACTGAGATCGCAGAATGCGTCGGGCTGCTGATGATGGTCGACCATGACTTTTCGTGCCGGAGCGTTCATCGTCAGCTCAGCCATGGAGTCCTGACGCGACGGCTTGTTGAAATCACTACAAATTATAAGGTCGGCTTCTGCGAAGAGGCGGCGACTATATTCTTCGTGGCGGGTAAATATGCTTATCTCATTGAAACCCGAAAGAAATGCAAGATTGCGTGGGGGCTGGTCGGGCACGACTACATTGGCCTTCTTTCCGAGCGACTGGAGCAGATGCATCATACCGAGTGTGCTTCCGATGGCATCCCCGTCGGGGCGCACATGACAGGTAAGCACTATTCGGCTACTCTCCTCTATCCATCTGCGAAACTTGTCGACCATTCCGGAATTCAACATCTTGTTCATATCTGAGTATTGTGGCCTTAATGAAATTTTTTATCGACTTAGAGAGTGTTTGGAATTTAAATCAAAATTAATATTTAGATAGTTTCTGAAATCATTTAAATTCAAACACACTGTTATCCATTTTTAAGTGAAATCAGAGGCTAAAATCCATATTTTTAACCTTCGATTAACATTTCAACCCACAAAGATAACTCATTATTTGCAAATAATCCCAATTTTTCCGTAATTTTGCATTAAAGTTGGAAAAGTCTTTTTTAACGTCATCATTATGACAGACTGCTCCATCAATAACAAATCACATTTAAAATTCTTATTATGAGCAATATAACCTCCACCCCGAAATCTTCCCGACGTAAAGAGCAGCTTGAGGCCTTCGGGCGTATGCTCGATATCCTCGACGAACTCAGAGTGAAATGTCCATGGGATGCCAAGCAGACTAATGAATCATTGCGCCCCAATACCATAGAAGAGACCTTTGAACTTGCGGAGGCTCTTGCTAACGACGACACTCTCAATATTAAGAAAGAGCTTGGCGACGTGCTGCTGCATATTGCTTTTTATTCTAAGATTGCTTCGGAGAAGGGAGAGTTTGATATAGCAGATGTGTGTAATGCGTTGTCGGACAAACTCATTTTCCGTCATCCCCACGTATTCGGAGATGTAAAGGCTGACTCTTCCGATGAAGTAATTCAGAACTGGGAGCAGATCAAGCTTAAGGAAAAAGGTGGTAATAAGACTGTATTGGGAGGTGTGCCATCAGCGCTACCGGCTCTTATTAAGGCCAATCGTATTCAGGAGAAAGTGCGCAATGTCGGATTCGATTGGGAAGAGCCTTCTCAGGTATGGGAAAAAGTGGCTGAAGAAATCGATGAAGTCAAGATTGAAATCGAACGCAATGATAAGGAGGCGCTTGAGCAGGAATTCGGTGATCTGCTCTTTGCCGTGGTCAATGCAGCGCGTCTCTATGGAGTAAATCCGGAGAATGCTTTGGAAAAGACCAACAAAAAATTCATATCCAGATTCAATTATCTTGAGCAGGCCTGTAAGGAACGTGGTCTTGATCTTAAATCCATGTCGCTCTCAGAGATGGACGAAATCTGGAATGAGGCTAAAGCCGCGCTTGCCAAGAAGGCGTAACTTTATTCCGGTGCTTTAGCAAATTCTCCGCATTATAATAACTATTCTCCGAAACTGAAAAAATCAACTCAAGCCCACCGAATGATCCTTTGTATCACCGAGAAACCTTCCGTAGGAAGTGATATCGCTAAAATATTAGGAGCAACGACCCGTCACGACGGCTATTACGAAGGTAATGGCTATTGGGTCACGTGGACCTATGGTCATCTTTGCACCCTAAAGGAACCGGCTGATTATACTCCGTTGTGGCAATCATGGTCGCTTTCCTATCTCCCTATGATTCCGCCACGTTTCGGCATCAAGCTGATTCCTCAGAATACGACGGAACGTCAGTTTCGCGTAATTGAATCACTTATCTGCAAAGCATCGGAAATTATCAACTGTGGTGATGCCGGGCAGGAGGGTGAGCTGATTCAGCGGTGGGTCATGCAGAAGGCGGGATGTAAGATTCCCGTAAAGCGACTCTGGATTTCTTCGCTTACGGATGAAGCAATCAGGGAAGGATTTTCTCATCTGCGACCGGAAAAAGATCTCCAACCCCTTTATGAAGCCGGACTCTGCAGGGCAATCGGCGATTGGATTCTCGGGATTAACGCCACGCGCCTGTATACGCTTAAATATCGTGGGAATTCGCGTAAGGGGGCCAATAAGTCGGTGGGAAGTTCGGTATTATCGGTGGGCAGGGTGCAGACTCCGACTCTCGCTCTGATCGTGAAACGACAGAAGGAGATTGAGAATTTTGTGCCTAAAGATACATGGGAATTAAAGACTCTTTATCGCGATGTGCTCTTTTCATCGTCGCTCAAACCATTCGAACGACCGGAGGATGCGGACAAAATTATTGAGACAATATCTCCCCTCCCCCTTGAGATCGAAGATATGACTAAGAAGAAGGGGACTGAAGCTCCTCCCCGACTCTTTGACCTGACAGCGTTGCAGGTAGAAGCCAACAAAAAATTCGGATATAGCGCGGATGACACGCTGAAGACTATCCAGAGCCTGTATGAAAAGAAGGTGGCTACTTATCCGCGTGTCGACACAACTTATCTCACAGATGACATCTACCCGAAGTGTGGTCAGATTCTTATGGGACTTAAGGAATATATGCCTATCATCGACCCCCTTAAGGGGAGAAAGCTTAAGAAGAGTAAGAAGGTGTTCGACAATTCCAAGGTGACTGATCACCATGCCATTATCCCCACAGGGCAGGCTCTCCCGACGAATCTTACGGAGCGTGAGAGAAATGTCTTTGATCTTATAGCGAAGAGATTTATCTGCGTGTTTTATCCGGATTGTACGTTTGAACAGACGACGGTGAACGCCAAGGTTGGGAAATATAAATTCAAGGCAACGGGGAAGGTTATTCTTGATAAGGGCTGGAAAAATGTATATGCGAAAGATTCGGCTACCGATGACTCCGATGATGACAGCAAGGATAATAAAGATGCGAAAGATGAGGATCGGATAATGCCGGCTTTCGAAAAAGGAGAATCAGGACCCCATAAACCAAGGAAAGTGAAACGCACTTCTCAGCCCCCTAAATATTTTACGGAGGGGACGTTGCTTAAGGCTATGGAGACAGCCGGGTCGCAAGTGGAGGATGAGGATCTTCGGGAGGCACTTAAAGCCAATGGCATAGGACGTCCGTCGACCCGAGCGGCCATTATTGAGATTCTTTACAAGAGAGAATACATCAAGAAGGTGAGAAAATCAATCCATGCCACTCAGGCGGGAATTGATCTGATAAGTGTGATTAAGGATGAGTTGCTGAAAAGTGCGGAACTGACCGGTATATGGGAGAATCGTCTGCGAATGATTGAGCGAGGCGATTATTCACCGGCAGAGTTTATCAACCAGCTGAAGGAGATGATTCGCCAGATTACGTTTAATGTATTGAGTGACACCTCTAATATACGAATCTGAGGGGTATCTTATCATCTCGCAATTTTTAAATCTTAGATCGGATTATTATGGATGCAAATGCAACTTGGCAGTATGCAGTGGTTATTCTCATCGTGATATTTGCATTGTGGAGAATGATCAGGGGCTTGAGAAAGAAAAACCGCAGCAAGAAGAGCGGTTCCTGCTGCGGGTGTGCCTTGTCGCAGACTTGCCATGACTATAAAAAGTCAGAAGAGAAAGATACACGTCGGAACAATACGCGCCGGGACTGCTGTAAATGATTTAAGGATTGCAAATTACAATTTGCAATCCTTAAAAAGTAATAAGTAGTAAGTAATAAGTAATAAGGTCGGATTCGAAGATTTAGCTTGCGAATCTTAGATTCGTCGATTATCTACATACACGTCTATGACTTGTAGGGATACATCTATGCTCTTCGATTATATTTCGGTGGAGTTGATCAGAGGCGGGTTATGATTGTGGTGACCGCGCTAAAGGTCTTCGAGGGAGCTTCGCTCCAAAAATTTTTATATTGAGAGATGTTTTCTCCTTCTCCGGGAGTATCGCTTACTACTCGAATTACTGCAAATTCCACTCCTTCGGATTCACAGGTCTGTGCAATGGCTGCTGATTCCATATCTACGGCTACTGCCTGCGGGAAAATCTCTTTTATCCGCTTTATCTCATCTGCTGTAGATATGAATATGTCGCCGGTAGCGATAAGTCCGAAGGAGGTAGTGTCGGGGTTCATCTCTTCGCGGGCTATCTCAAGCACTCGGGATGAAGGGGTCAGAATAACGTTGAAGCCGTCGGCTGCTCCTCTTTCTGTGCCCGGGCCACACCATACATCGTGATATGCAACCTCTCCGGCGACGAGGAGGTCTCCGATATGCAGGCCACCGGCACCACCGGCAACCCCTGAATTTATCACCAGATCAGGATTGAATGCACGAATTATCTTATACGTATTCAGCGCTGCATTCACCTTACCGATACCGCATTTGGCGAGCACGACCTCATGCTCATCGATGCGGCCGACCAAGACGTTCAAACCGAGGAGCGTCACCTCCTCTTTGTCCTCAATAATGTTCTTCAGCAACGCCACTTCCTTATCCATGGCGGCCAATAATGCAATCTTCATTTTTCTTTTGAGAATTGTTATATCAACGTCGGATTCCCGATCGGATGAAGGGGAACTGTCCCCACCATGACTTCCGGAATCTCGCAGAATTAATATTTTTGTGCAAATTTACAATTTTTTCTGTGAGTTTTTATTATCTTTGGAAAATTTTAATTTGAATTTGTAGGAATGGACAAGATAAAGATATGGAATGATAATCCTTCTGAGAGTCAGGCTCAGGAGATTGCTGACGTATTGGCATCCGGAGGATTGGCTATTATCCCGACAGATTCAGTCTATGCCATAGTATGCGATGCGCTGAATCAAAAAGCTATCAATGAGTTATGCAGACTTAAGGGCTTGGATCCGGAGAAGAATAATCTGTCGATTATCTGCTCCGACATCTCCATGGCTGCTGAATATGCCATTATTGATGACGCAGGATTCAATCTTATTAAAGATCTGACGCCGGGGCCGTTCACTTTCCTTTTCCGCTCCTCGCGCCATCTCCCGAAGGCATTCAAGGGAAGGAAGACAGTGGGTGTCCGTATTCCGGATTCAGCTACGGCTCGCGCGATTGCCACTACGTTGGGTCATCCGATACTGACAACCTCTATAGAATTTGCCGATGATGACGAAGCCCGCGAACCCGACCTTATTGCCGAACGCTACGGCAACCGCGGAATCGACCTTATTGCCGACGCCGGCGATGGCGATAATCAATATACTACTATTATTGACTGCCGCGAAAGCGAGTCGCCTGAAATAATCCGACAGGGTAAGGGAATTTTAGATTGATAAAATTTTTATATAACGAATTTTTTCCGTATTTTTGCATTGCGGAAGTTCTCGTCTGCACATCTCTCCTGAATATGACCCAAAACTAAAACCTTATAAAAACACTGACAAAAATGTCTAAAGTAACAGTCGTAGGCGCCGGCAACGTAGGCGCTACCGCAGTCAACGTGATTGCACTTCGTGAAGTAGCCGATGAGGTAGTAATGCTCGACATCAAGGAAGGCGTTGCCGAGGGCAAAGCCATGGATATGATGCAGATTGCCAATCTGCTTGATATGAATACTCGCATCAAGGGTGTAACTAATAATTACGAAGCTACTGCAGGATCGGACGTAGTCGTTATCACTTCCGGTATTCCCCGTAAGCCCGGCATGACTCGCGAAGAGCTTATCGGCGTAAATGCAGGTATCGTAAAGCAGGTGACTGAAAGCGTGCTCAAATATAGCCCGGATGCAGTAATCGTATGCGTTTCCAACCCGATGGACACAATGACTTACCTCATCCACAAAATCGCAGGTATTCCCAAAAACCGCATCATCGGAATGGGCGGTGCGCTCGACAGCAGCCGTTTCAAATACTATCTCAGCCAGGCTCTGGAGGCTAACCCGAATGAGGTTGAAGGCTTCGTAATCGGCGGCCATGGCGACACTACAATGATCCCCATGAAGCGCTATGCTACTCTCCGCGGTGTACCCTGCGACACTCTTCTCTCTGAAGAGGTGCTTGATAAGGTAGTTGCCGACACTATGGTAGGCGGTGCTACTCTCACTAAGCTTCTCGGCACTTCTGCATGGTATGCTCCCGGCGCTGCAACTGCTGAAGTAGTAGAAGCCGTAATCCACGACCAGAAGGCCATCATCCCCTGCTCCGCTCTTCTCGAGGGCGAATATGGCGAGAGCGATCTCTGCATCGGCGTTCCCTGTCTGCTCGGCAAGGGTGGTATCGAAAAGATCATCGAACTCCCCCTCAACGAGGCTGAGAAGGAACTCTTCAAGAAGAGCGCTGAGGCAGTGAAGAAAACCAATGCTGCTCTCCCCTGCTAATCTCTGACAGATTATCAATAACCCCATTATAAGTAAGAGGGTCGGGAATCCATGGATTCCCGACCCTCTCTATTTTATCCCCCGGCCTGTAGGCTTAAATTCATCTTAGCCTGCCAAGCTGTCCTACCTCTCACGTAATGAAATTCAGAAGGAATATGCTATCCATTCGCCTATAAAGGCCAGGAGAAAGAGGATACAGAAGATGAAGGTCCATTTATCGAGCATCCTGCTGACTACGGGATTGATCTTTTTCAATATTACTGCCATCAGGTTGATGAAGGCTGCCATAAAGGCAAAGAAGATGTCGATGAATCCCCACCACACGGTGCGCACGGAGAAGGTGGCGACCAGCATGATTATCACCAATGCAAAGGCAAGCCAAGCAAAAAGTTTGCTTCGAAAAAAACGTGTCATATCGTCTCTAAATAAATTGTATGTCGTTTTATGTCAGATAATGTCGAGGGCTCTAACGGTATAGTTTAATGCCATAGGGTCTTCCGGACTCGCCGAAGATGAGAGCGAGGTAAAATCCCTGCGGTTCTCCTTCGAGATTTATGTGGGCTACGTTGGATGATCCTCCGTAGGTTGCGCGGCCAATGTGGCTTCCGTTGAGATTATACAGCATAGCCAACGAAGCGTTTTCAGGGAGCATGACATCGAAATGTCCACCACCGATCGCTTTTACTACCGGCTGATCTTCAATCAGAGCCATGCGGACATCTTCGATAGAATTTGTGGAGGGTTGAGAGTCGGCTCTATGTTCAGAAATATAGGAATCATAAAATTCAAATGACGGAGCCTCTTCCTCTGCGGGAGCATGATAACGCGGTGTTCCTATAATTGCTACGAGACGATCGCCGAGAAATTCAGCAGGAGTAAGGCGCACAAGCCAGGTATTTCTGCGATCAAATTCTATTCTATAATAATCACCCTGACGCCCGTGGATTATTCCGGGGGTTAGACGCTGGTCATGGTCGACGTATCCTATGGCTACCTCTCCTTTCTTCTGAAGTTCGCTGTTGATCATATCGCTCCATTGCGACGGAGTGTAGAAGGCGGAGTATTCTCCATCGCGTGATGAATCGGAATCGTCAATTGCAAGGAGTGTCTGTAACTCATCAGCGACTGTCGCCATCTCCAGATTTGTATCGGTAGCATTATATGGAGCATCGAGCATACCGACAACGAATGATGGATAGTCTCTCCAGGCTGCTATAGCCTCTTCCGGCACTCTTGAGTCATAACGAATCATCTCGATATCTCGCGCGTAGCTTGATAGCCATCCACGTTCGGAGGGGCTCAAAGCATCCGGATTGAAGTTTTCCTTCAGACTGTAGGCAAGAATCGGAAAGGTCTTATTCTCGGCTGATATGATTACGAAGCCTCCACGCGGATGATTATATACGTAAAATGGGGTGAAGAGTCGGCCGGTTGTCAACCGCTTCCCATTATAGACCATCTTTACGGGAGCGGATGCTTCTTTATATACCTGATTGAAAAATTGCTGCGCGAGACTTTGAGCCTGCTTCTGAGTTACAATCTCTGCAGAGGCAGTTATTATAGTGAAAAGACAGATCATTGCGAGCATGGCTATCCGTAGCTTGCCAACTAACGACCTTCGCAAGTCAGGCTTTTTATATTTAGGGGAAGTAGAGATATGCATAAGGAGGTGGGATTTATATGAATTCGGGCGGAGTCGAGTCGTCGACCCCGCCCGTTATACATATATAACGTCGAAATAATGATTTTTATTCCTCTGCAGCCTCAATTTCTGCAGTCTCTATCATATCTTTCTGCGATTCTGACTGAGCTACGTTGGGAAGTTCGAGACCAAGATGCTTCTTCTTGTCGACTATCTTAAGATAAAGGCCGATAAGGAGGGCGGCTACACCAAGTCCGGCGAGCATCACGAGCGCCCAGGTATAGTTGTAGCTTACGGATGCCACTTCTTCTGTCATTGTGCCGGCTGCTACCTGCTGTTCGATGTCGGTATTTGTAGAAGTCAGCACCTTACCGATTAACATGGGGAAGAGCCATAGACCGATATTCTGAATCCAGAATATAAGGGCATAAGCCGAACCGATAATTTTTGCATCAACCAGTTTGGGCACTGAAGGCCAAAGGGAGGCAGGCACCAGAGAGAATGAAGCTCCGAGCACAAGGATTGTGACATAAGCTACTATCACACCACCGGCTGCATTACCCTTGAACATAGGCAGAATGAAGGCAAAAGTCAGATGGCATGCAATAAGCAGCAATGAACCGAGCACGAGCATCGAGGCGGCTTTTCCCTTATAGTCGACAAATTTGCCTAAGATCGGGGTGATACCGACGGCGAGAAGCGGGAATACTGCAAAGATCGCTCCGGCGCTCTGCTTCTGATAACCCATCCAACAATAGATGATCAGGCTGATTATCGAAATTGCAAACAGCGTGGCTTTCATACCTTTATTCTTGGCGAAGTTGCCGGCAAAAGCCGTTGCAGCCACGATGAGCATTATAACGTACTGAATATAGGTGACAGCCTCTGTAGCCCAGAATGAACCTTCGGGGAGCGGGGAGAATTCGATGTTACACTGAAGCATGTTGACCGCATATTTCTGGAAGGGGAAAATTGCGGAATAGTAGAGCACACAAAGAAGAGCCACAAGCCAGAATCCAAGGCTTGAAAGGATCTTACCGAGATCGGAAATTTTGAAGGGATCATCTTTTTCCTCGGCTTCTCCGGACTGCGCATCAAGTTTGCGATCCATGAAGAAATATACAATAAACATGATGAGAGCAATCATGAGGAGAACTACGCCGAACGCTACGGAACGTGACACATCGATCGTGCCGCCCATCGTAGCAAACATCGGAGAGAAGATCATACAGGTTGCCACACCCAGACGGGCCAAAGCCATCTCGGAGCCCATAGCGAGAGCCATCTCGCGGCCTTTAAACCATTTGACGATGCCTCGGCTGACGGTGATGCCTGCCATCTCCACGCCACAACCGAAAATCATGAAGCCGATAGCTGAGAACTTGGCTGATGCCGGCATACCCTCATAGAAGGGGGAGACTCCGAGTTCGTCAAATACGGGGATGTAGTTGAGATGCTGAGTAAACCACACTTGCAGAGAGCTTGCCTGGAAAGCGTCGGTAAGAGCATACCAGTTGATAACGGCGCCCACAAGCATCACACATCCGGAGAGGACTGCGGTGAAGCGTACTCCCATTTTGTCGAGTATAATACCGGCAAAAATCAGGAAGAAAATAAAGACATTAAGAAATGTTTCCGAGCCCTGCATTGTGCCGAACGCCGTGGAGTTCCACCCGCGTTCCTGCTGCAAGAGGTCTTTGATAGGAGAAAGCACGTCCATAAAGACGTAGGAGCAGAACATTGCGAACGCGAGAAGTCCGAGGGCTGTCCAACGGGCCCAGGCTTTGTCGCGCAGCAGTTCGCCTTTGCCCGCCACTGCGGAGAGTGTCGTTGATGCCATAAGCTATGATGTTAAGTTATTAAAGTTTCTTCAGTTGCTCTTGGATGAAAGCCGGGGATGAGCCCCTCTTTCAGAAAATTGAATCCGCCTTTTCATTACGGCTTCAGAATTTCATCTTGCGAAATTACTAATAAATCCGCGTATTGCCAAATAAAAATGACATGCCCCATCGGCCGTAAAGGGGCTGACGGGGCATTTATCAGGATTTTTATATCTTCTTAAGGATTAGATTTCCTTATCGTGTTCAAGAAGGAGAGTCATCGACGGACGGTCGCAAATCTCGGCGGGACCGAAGTATTGAATCGGACCGGGATACTGATAGAGAGTATTCAGAGCCAGAGTCTCACGCATTGAAGCGTATTTCAGATACGGGCGGCCATTGAGGTTGACAAGGGCTTTCTGGATTACGGGCTTCATCTTGCCATGACGACGCTCCATATTCATCATCATTGTGATGGGGATACCGCCTGCGATCCAGTTTTCGGGCTTTTCTGTAAGATTGCGCACGCTCGACATGTAGCCGGTAAGACCGGAGTTGATAAGCATGGCGGCATTGAAGCCGAGAGCGTAGGTGTAGTCAGCATCAAAGTTGGTCGGATCAGCGCAGCGTCCTTCGTAGCCGAAGAAGTGGTGCTGAGCGGCAAACTTACCGCTGTACTGTCCTTGCTCTGCCATCTCTTCAAGACGCTTGGCAACCATCTCTGAAAGGAGGCTTTCTGTCTCGA
Source organism: Bacteroides sp. (assembly GCA_014801585.1). Classification (GTDB taxonomy): domain Bacteria; phylum Bacteroidota; class Bacteroidia; order Bacteroidales; family Muribaculaceae; genus Lepagella. Next base: position 5,874 of record JAAVDX010000020.1, on the reverse strand, counting down.
TAAGAGACACCTGCACGTTGCCGTGGCTGTCGCGGTCGAGGCTAAGCTGAAGGGCAATGTTCTTCGGAAGTGATTTATAGAGGGCGGCACATTCCGGAGTAAGGTGAGAATGGATACATTCGAGTTTTTCGAGTTCGTCAAGACCTTCGAGTTCGCCGGCGTGGTCTACGAGCACTTCGTTGAGTTCGGAGATGAGCAGTTTCATTGAGGGGATAAACTCAATGAGACCTTCGGGCACGAGAACCGTACCGAAGTTCCAACCAAGTTTGGCACGCTCAGCAACTACGTAGCAGATCTGGCTGACGATGTTGTCGAGAGTCATGCGCTTCGCAGCGACTTCCTCGGAGATGAGGCAGACGTTGGGCTGTGTCTCAAGTGCACATTCGAGAGCGATATGGGATGCTGAACGTCCCATGAGTTTGATGAAATGATAGTATTTCTTTGCGGAGTTACAGTCGCGCTGGATGTTGCCAATAACTTCGGAATATACCTTGCAGGCTGTATCGAAACCGAAGGATGTCTCGATCCATTCGTTCTTAAGGTCGCCGTCGATAGTCTTGGGCACACCGATTACCTGAATGTCTGCGCCATTTGCCTTATAATATTCGGCGAGTACGGCTGCATTTGTATTGGAATCGTCGCCTCCGATAATTACAAGAGCCTTGATATTAAGCTCCTTAAGCACTTTCAGACCGGCATCAAACTGTTCGGGAGTCTCAAGTTTTGTACGTCCGGAACCGATGATGTCAAAACCGCCGGTGTTGCGATATTCTTTGATGTAACCGGCTGTGAGTTCCATATACTGATGATTGATGAAGCCGGAGGGACCCATGAGGAAGCCATAGAGACGACATTCCTTGTTGAGGCTCTTGATGCCGTCGAAGATGCCGCTGACGACATTGTGGCCGCCGGGAGCCTGTCCGCCGGAAAGAATAATGCCTACGTTGAAAGGCTCTTCAACGCGCTCGGGCTTGTCGTTTTCTACGAATTCTACTACCGGAAGGCCATAAGTATTGGGGAACAATGACTTGATCTCTTCCTGGTCAGCAACTGACTGTGTCGGCTCACCTACCTTGAGTTTTACGGGGCCCTGAAGAGCCTTGGGGAGCTTCGGCTGATATTCAGCGCGTACTCTCTGAAGTGCACTTTTTTTCATCTGTGTTTTCTATCTTTTTGCCTTATGTAAATCTTTCTTTAATCCTTCCGGCCGACTTGATTTATACCTGTATTTCCGAAGATTCGGTTGCCTTAAGATTGACCCGAAGGACAGTCAAATTCTTTGATGTTGCAAAGTTACTAAATTTTCCTTTGCCAGCCAATTATTTAAAAAATTTTTTTGGTTGAGATTCGACGACCGGTCTCGAATTGTCTTAAGCTTTGTTCTGTCGCTGCGAGATTTCCTGAAGATACACCTCAGCCGCTGCAAGATCTTCGGGGGTATCAATCCCTATGTTGCTGCTATTGCTCTCCGCCACCCGGATTGAATAGCCGTTTTCAAGCCATCTGAGCTGCTCAAGTGATTCAGCCTTTTCAAGGGGAGTACGGGGAAGTTGCGTTATCTCGCGAAGCACTTCCGCACGATATCCGTAGACGCCTATATGAGTATGAAATTGATGACGTGCGGTCCATTCCTCCTTATCGACTCCTCTTATATAGGGTATGATACTTCTGGAAAAGTAGAGAGCGTTTCCTTGGGGTGATTTTACGAGTTTTACGAGATTGGGATCTTCCAGCAATTTTATATCTCCTCCCTTCGGGAAGGGCCGGGAAAGAGTGGCAATATCTACGGATGGATCCTCAAAACATGATTCTAAAAGTCGGATCTGATCAGTGTCGATAAAGGGTTCGTCGCCTTGCACATTTATCACTATATCATATTTCTCACCTGTGGCTGATTCCACTGACCCGAGAGCTTCACAGACACGATCAGTACCACTGTGATGACTGCGGGAGGTCATCACAGCCTGATATCCGGCGCCCTCGACTGATGTGAGAATGCGCTCGTCGTCGGTGGCCACTACGGCCGGATATCCTGCCTGTGTGATGCGATCCATCACCCGGAGAATTATCTCTCTGCCACCCAGTTGAGCGAGGGGCTTGCCGGGGAATCGGGTGGAGTCATATCGAGCCGGGGTTATAATAAGAGTATTCATTTGATAAAAAGTCAATTTTTTATGCTTTAAAATACAAAGTTAATGATTTTTATTATTAACTTTGTGAAAATGTTGGAGAGAATTTCTGATTCTTTCCGATAATGAATCATTACCTCTTACTAATATTCATCTGATTCGGATATATTTCCCGGTTCAGAACTATATTTAACTTTGACTTAAAGATGATCAAATTCCACAATCCACCTTCAGGGAAGGCTCTTTTTTTGCTCGCTGCGTCATTGATGGCACCAGGCATTGCCTGGTGCGCTCCCGTATCTCCGGAGAAGGCCTCTGAGGAAGCGGCTATTTTCCTTTGCGGAAATCATGCCGGAGTGCGCCGTGCGGCTAACGCTCAATCTGCTCAGGCCTCGCTCAGTCTTGCTTATACCCGCCAAGGCGACGCATCACCCCTATTCTATGTTTTTAATGATTCGGAGGGATATGTAATAGTTTCGGCTGATGATAAATTTCCTGCCGTATTGGGATACTCCAATTCCGGACGGTTTGATGAGAATAAAATACCGTCAAACATGAAAAACTGGCTCGACGGATATGCAAACCAGATGGAGCATTACGCGCCCCTGCTTCCCGATGGATTCGGCACATCAAATGCACCTCTGCGAGCTCACCGCGAACCTATCGAGCCGCTTGTCACTACGAAGTGGAATCAGGACAGTCCATACAATCTGCTTTGTCCGCAGACTCAGTACGGGCAGGCCGTGACGGGTTGTGTGGCCACTGCCTATGCTCAGATCTTGAATTATCATAAGTGGCCCGATAAGCCTGTGGGGTCAAATGCCGGCGTGACTTTCGACGGTACTACCTATAATTGGCGTCAGATGCTTGACGTGTATGAGAAAGGCAACTACACTGCCGCTCAGGCTGATGCCGTTGCAACTCTTATGCGTCAGTGTGGTGCAGGTGTCAACATGACGTATTCCGCATGGGCAAGCGGAGCCTATAGTTTTAATGTTCAGACAGCACTCACCCGTTATTTTAAGTATGACCCGAACGTAAAGATGCTTTTCAAAGACTTTATTCCTCAAAAGGAATGGAATGAAATCGTCTATCAGGAATTGGCAGCCAAGCGCCCCGTGTATTACTCCGGTTCATCCCCGCAAGGGGGGCATGCTTTCGTATGCGACGGCTATGATGAAAATGAATATTTCCACTTCAACTGGGGTTGGGGAGGATATGAAGATGGATATTTCCTTCTGACTGCTCTTAATCCGGCAAGCGGTGGCATCGGTTCTTATGAAGAGGGCTACACCTCGGGACAATGTATACTTGTCGGTATTAAGCCCGGCACGTCTTCTTCCGAACCGACACAGTACGGACTGTATTGCTCCGGGGGGTTCTACTATGCAGGCGGCAATAATTTTGAAATCCGCGATGGTGAAGATGGTGATTATATCTATAATCCTTATGGATATACCATCAATGTCCAACCCGGCATTAAGATTACTCCCGCTGACGGAAACGGCGAACCTGTATATAAAGACTGTGGCTCTGCCGTCAGACTTGAATCCATGTATGGCTACAATGGTCTTACCTGCGGTGCCATTACGGGACTTGAGGATGGCGTCTATCATATAACTCTCGTCTGCCGCTCGGCCGACCACGGCAACGTGTGGGAAGAGATTCCTGTTCCGCTCGGAAAACAGAACTATGTGGAACTGACCGTAGCCAACGGCAAGCTTACTTATCGTAATCTCGGTCCGTCGGAAGATTATACGGCTCATCTTATCTTTGGTACTCCGGAGTTTACTTCTGTAGTTTACGGTAATCTTGACAAACCGGTCCGTATACCGGTAGTCAATGTAGGCAAAGGTGACTTCAACGGCGAACTCTCATTCACACTGATGGATACAGAGGATGAATTCGGAGGTGCAACTTCCGTCACCAATAAATTCATGGTGCCTGCCGGGGAATCAACAAATATTGAGATTACTTTTACCGAGGCTCTTCCCGACGCGACCTATAACTTCTCTATAATGGACATTGAGAAAATATATCTCGACAATGTCAAGGTGACTACCAAGTCGGTCGATTGCGCATTTATTATTGATGACGTATACGTAGACCGTCTGACCCCTTGCTTCTTCACTGAAGGGAAGGCGTCTCCGCTCAATTTCTCTATAAAGAATATTGACTTTACGTCGCACAAGATAAGCTTCCACTTTGAAATTCTTAACATCAACAACTTAGAGGTAATTGAGACTCTTCCGCTTTCGTATACCGTGACCATTCCCGGAAATTATGATGGCAGATTGAATATCCGTCCGAGCGACCTTGGCCTCGCTCCCGGCGAATATCTCTGGAGAGTGGTGGGCGAAGACGGCACAATTTATTCCGCGCCGACTCCGATGATTGTCAATTCGAAGATCAAGACCAGTGAAGAGGGTATCGCCTATATTGAGACTTCTCGCGATAATAAGGAAGCGGTAGTTGTCGCACCCGAGGGCGATCCCTATACAGGCGAGATAACAGTACCTTCCGACATCGAAGGTCTGCACGTAAAAGCTCTCCGCAATAATGCGTTCACATTCTCGTCGGCTACTGATGTGACTCTGCCTGAGACGATCACTCGCCTTGACCCGGGCACTTTCTACTCCGATAATGCTCTCCGCAACTTCATCTCTGAGTCGAAGACTATCATACCCTTTGCAAATGAGATCTTCCCCGGTGCTCTAAATAATATCTGGCTCAACGTTGACCAATCGCTTATCGAAGACTGGTATGCAGTGAAAGGCTGGAGCGGGATGCGCACTCCGGCATGGATCTTCAAACTTGATGAAGGCATCGGTATTGAATCAGGTCTTGATATCGATCCGTCGACAGGTCAGCCCTACTCTCCATATCGCATGAATTTCGCAACTCCTCTCTCAGTGAAATTCAACGCACCGGCAGGCAAAAACATTGAGGTCATCGTCATTGTCGACCACAACTGGATTCTCCATCAGGTAATTGATCCGGCTACTGACACGCTTGAACTGCCGGCTATCGGCCTCAACCATTATGGTGAAATCCGCGTAGTGCCCACATCGGATGAAGTAAGCGTAGATGGTATCGAAGCCGAGGATGCACTCGTTGATATCTTTACAATTGACGGTCGCCACGTGATGCATGGTGCTGATCGCGAAGCCATCCGCACATTGCCGGCCGGTATCTACATTACTTCCGAGCGTAAGAAAATCCTCGTAAAATAAGCGGGTCTTAAATTGAGCCGACAAAATTTAGAAAGTGTTTGAATTTAAATGATTTTAGCACAAAGAGAGATTTATTTGGCTCATGAAGAACGTTAGACCTCTTCACAGATAAAAAGATAAATCCGTCGGAATAATATGATTTCGACGGATTTATCTTTTCAACATATTACATCCGACATCCTGAGAGCGACCTCCCTCCAATGAAAAATAACATTAGACTATAAAAAAGTCGACTAAAAATTTTGCAGATTCAAAAATTATAACTAACTTTGCAACGCAAAAGAGACGGAGATAGTAAATCCAACAACGACTCGAAATCTCTGCTGCAAAAAATATGGTTCCATGTCCGAGTGGTTAGGTACCGGTCTGCAAAACCGTTCACACCAGTTCGAATCTGGTTGGAACCTCCGTTAGGCTTTCGACATCCGTCGGAAGCCTTTGTAATTATCAGGTTATCAATCATTTATGCCAAATTTTTCAAGCCTCAATATTGCGAAAAATGTAGGCCACGT
>JAAVDX010000019.1 GCA_014801585.1 Bacteroides sp. | reverse complement strand
TCAACCCCTCCCAGGGATAAGACAACGACAGTCAACCCCATATAGGGATAGTATTAACTGAGTCAACTTTTGTCAGGGTTTAAGACTCCGGACAGTCAACCAATATCAGGAAAAGACAAGTTCCGATTTCAAGAGAGTTCTACTATAAAGAGAGTTTCGCTATAAATATAGGTCGGCACCTAATCTTCTATAAGTGCTCATTTGATTCGAATTGAATGGAGATGGCAATGGATGGTTACATTACGCTGAGTAGGGTAAGGCGGAAGATGAGGGTGGAGTTGGCAGGGATGCCGGGTTGGCCGTACTTGCCGTAGGCTTTGTCGGCAGGGATGTAGATTTCCCATTCGTCGCCGGGGACCATGGATTTCAATGCAATTATCCAACCTTCTATCAGGTCGCGCAACCGGAATGCAGGCGTCACGCCTGTCCCGCTGTTGTCAAATTCATGTCCGTCAATCGTATGACCGGAATATTTTACCGTCACTACACTTGAATCCACAGGATGCTTTCCGGCCGGATCACCCGATTCTATTACTTTATATAGAACTCCTCCCGGCAGTCTGCTTACTCCGGGTTCTTCAGATTTCTTTTGAAGCCATTCCGCATTAATGCGGGCATATTCACTTTTGCGATTCTTCATTTTTGATATTTGGATTGAATCAGAGTTCCTGCGTCGGACAGATATATGTCAGCAGACGTAAAGGTGTATGGCAGCGCCGGTAACTGGGATAAAGCCATTTACCCTCTTCATCATGCGAAGAAAGAGTGCATTGCCCAGAAAGGCGTATATTCTCCATCTTCACACCATTATTAAGCAACCGCTCCATATTCACTCCTTGAAGATCTACATGAGGTCGCGGAGGCTCAGAGGATATGGATGCAGGTCCGGCAGATTCACTCTTTCCATTGACATTTACGGGATAACTCACGCATGCCCCGAATCCGGCCTCCTCAAAACGCCTTCCCAGGTCATAATCCACTTCATATACTCTTTCGCTGACGGACGGACCAAAAATTACTTTCATCTTAGCCGGATCCGCTCCCCTGTCGATCAGGACGCGAAGCGTATTGTCGACAATTCCGCCCAGCGTTCCTTTCCAGCCGGCATGAATCGCAGCCACAGCCTCAACATCGGGAGCATATACAACAATCGGGACACAATCTGCCGTGAGCACACCAACCCCTACCCTCTGATTAAAGGAAATAAGTGCGTCAGTCGCAGGAAAATCCGAAGACATTTCCCATTTATCTATTACTCCGACATTGAGAGAATGAGTCTGCCGGGGGATCGCCACAAGACTACGATAATAATCTTTAGCTTCCTCAGCAAGCGAACATATGTCGGAAGTCGAGACAGAATCACAACTCGGACTCACCACTCCGGCTACGAAATGGTCACCACATGCGATAGTTTCAGTATTGTATCTCAGCATTTTCGAGCAGGTATCTTATTAAATAAAGAAGTTGTAGCCGACAACTTCTTTATTTAATAACTCTCTTAAAGCGTTTCTATTCTCTGAATTGTTGATTTTTTTGTATTTTTGCTGAAATTTATGGATAATATTACTCTCATAGGCATATTTTGCGGATTGTCGGGCGGCCTGGCAATAGCAATCGGCGTGGTTGCCGTCAAGAGATGGTGGCATCGTCGCAGGATGCTTCGCAAGGGGCGACGTGGTGAGCAGGCCGTAGCTCGCGCGCTTTCCTCTCTCGACAGTCGGGAGAACATCCTGCTCAATGATATTCTCTTACCTTCACCCTCAGCCTACAAAGATACCGCTCGGCCGGGCGCCGAACGTACAAGTCAGATTGATCATATTCTAATATCTACCCGTGGAATATTCGTGATAGAGACCAAAAGTCTTGCCGGCAGGATTGAAGGGAGTGAGCAGGCTCAATACTGGCGACAGCATCTTTCAGACTCAATACGCCGCTTTTATAATCCGCTCTTGCAGAACGTCAGCCACATCCGGACATTGCGCAGATTACTTCGCGATATTGATACCGACACGTTTGTCTCAGTGACAGTCTTTACCGAAGCATGGCGACTCGACCTGCATGCCGACGATATCATAATTCCGCGCCGGCTCCTGCCCGACCGGCATATCCGCCGGACGCTCATTCCTTCCGAACGGCGAAACCGCCACTGGTGGACAGCGTGGCTGCCGACTTGGTTTCCCGAATGGCTAACAGGACGTGAAATCCGTCTTGACGAGCGGAAAATTGTAGTTACTCTTCCGGATCTCGCGACAGAGATTAAGCGCAGGCCCCACATTCTCGATCGCGAAGAGATGGATGATATAGCTGAAAGAATAATGGCGGCCAATCGAAACAGTCGTTCCGATCGCCGCCATCACATACATTATGCTAAAAAAGTTCAGAAGGAGACGCTTGGAAGCATCCGACGCGGAATTTGCCCACGCTGCGGCGGCAGACTAATCATCCGCCACGGTCGCTCAGGCGACTTCGCCGCATGCGAATGTTATCCCGATTGTCGCTTCACCTGCGCTATCGACCTCCTCCATTAATCATTACTTTCTTTCCGCCGATTATATAGAAACCGGAAGGGAGATCTGCGGGATTCTGATCTACAGGCAGACCCTGAAGATTATAGATCCGGATATCTGCGTCAGAGTCTGCATCAATTGCCTCAATTCCCGTAAGACGATCAAAGTCGTTATCGGCGTATACCTCCAGTTCGCGCAGACTTGTGCCATACTGTGTAGCCCGGCGCTGACCGGTCAGTCTCACATACCGCGCATAGGTCTTGACCGGGATATCATATAGATCGCGACGACAGTCGTTGATATCAGTCGGAGCTGTCCAGGATGAGCGACTGAAGATTGGCGTGAATTCCTTGCCGTCTTCCGAACCCTCCACAATATAATCAGTAGCATAAGCCGTAGCATCCCAGAAAAGGCGTATCTCGACAAGGCTGTACACATCACCGAGATCCACTGTCAGCGACTCATTATCATTAAATTCGCTACCCCAGCGCGTAGCATAGTCACCGTCAACGGCATATCGCGCACCTATTCCCTGATTTTCAGAGGTAGTAGCCTCAGCCTGTTTGTTGAGTGCTATGTTGATACCCGTGAGATCCAATGCGGATTCGAACGCTACGGTGTCATCAGTAGAATTACCAAACGGATCTTCTGCCACACCCCGAACAAAATAATGTCCGCCATGACCAAGATTGTCAAATTCGCAACGAGCCGTTTCGCCGGTCTTAATCACACTCGTATGTGTAGCGAGTACTTTAGAGGTATTGGCGTCGCAAAGTTCGAAACGAACGAATACATATCCCGATGCATCGACTGCATCAAGCGCTACGCTGACATTGCCATTCCCGGGTGTGCTGATAAATTCAGAAATTACAGGAGCCTCCCCGTCATCGTCAGTATCGAAGCGCGACCGGCCATAGATTTCCCATTCATACAGACTATTACCCCATACTGTCCCACGACGCACACAATCGAGTCGCATTGCACGGGCCGGTATCTGTGGCAGACTGATAGACTCCTGACCTCCCTTCCCATTTGAGCAATCATAGACCTTCCACCAGTTTTCGCCATCCATCGATACGCTGAGAGAATATACGTCGGCAAACGCTCCCTCCCAATTCAGAACGGTTCTGTCGATTACGAAAGGCTGACCTAAGTCTATTTCTACCCATTGGCCATCTTTTGCCGGACTCTCCCAACGAGTCTGCATATCACCGTCGTTGATTGAAGCGGCGTCGTTGCCACCGGTAGAGGCCGATGCCGTCACAGCCTTGCGGAGAGCGAGATTGGCCTCGGAGATATCCTTGACTGTAACCTCGGCCGTTGCCATACCGCCATTGACGGAGACAGTGAAGCTACCTTTCACGTCCGAACGGAATGTCGCAGTAGCCAGATCGTAAGTCGTCTTGCCATCTGCCAAAGGACGACCGCTCGTCTTATCAATAATCACTATCTCTGTCGGCATATCGTTGAGAGGATACTCTCCGCCAAACTGATTCAAAGCCGAAAGTGTGAGGGATATTTCCTCACCGGTGATACCCTCGGCTACTGCCGGACTCAGCACCATTGAAGCTGCACGTATCCCCTCATTTACGAAGAGCGAACCCTCTGCCTTCAGTCCGTCAGCCGTACGGGCTGTCAGGTTGTATACGCCATAGCTGAGCGGACAGAAGTCATTACCCTTAAATTCGGCTTCTTTGTCAGCGGTCCATTCCACATTGACCTTCCTAGAATCACCCGAAAGAGTATAGGCAACCGGATTGAGCGTAATCGTCTTACCTTCATCTGCTACCTCGGGCAGACCGAAATCAATACCGACAACCTCATTATCGGCCACATCAGCTGCAATACCTCTGACTGCCATCTCATGGATAGAATATCCGTAAGCCGAACCGCGCACTTTTCCTCGCAGACGCAGATAGCGTCCTTTCTTGTCAAGCCGCGTAGCGACTTCTCCTGCATGACTATTGCCTCTGACTTCCGCGGCCACTGTCCATTCCTCTTCGGCAGGCACGCGGATCGTCTTCTGTGTGCCGGCATAGTTACCTGTGAAATCTACAAGTGTCGCTCCGTCATGCGCCACTTCGAAATCATAGTCGGCTCCATATGCAGCCTCCCAATCAGGAGTTGCGGAGGTAAGATACATCTCGCGTCCGAAATCGAGTATGATCCATTCATTCGCAGTGTGTGCACTACCCCATCGCGAACCGCGATCACCATCGTTGACATATTCAGTCTTCGACCCTACATTCTCCTCGCTTGAAGAGAGTGCGACAGCTTCACCCGATACGTCCGGGAGCATCGGCACAACTACCAGCGTCTGAGAATATATCGCGTTGCCGGCTGCATCAAGGGCGGAAAGGGTATATCGTCCCGGTGTTTCAGGAGTAAAGCCTGTGGTAAATGTCAGGTTGTCTTCCGCTCCCTCTACTCTCCATTTCGCCACCTCAGGAGCCACTTCAGCTCCATATTGGTCAGAGGCAGCCAGAATCGGTTCGACACGCTGATTGATCTCTATATACTGTGGGAGATTAGAGATATGATAGCCGGAAACAACCGGTCGATCATTCACTGTGAAGGTAAGTTCTGCCGTAAGGTCTGCCGAATTCGCCCTCACCACAAATGTCGATCCCTTGGCCACATTCGCTCCTACGCTTACTCCACCTTTATCGCTCACAGTAACTCCCGCCTTGTCTACGGAGTATACAATTGCGGAAGGATTTGCGACGGTAGCCCCATATTGGTCAAGCACGCGCGCTATGACGCTACCCGACTCTCCGGGAGGAATGATAAGACCATCGGAAGCAGTCATCTCTACCGACGTAGCCACGGCCGGAGCCGTAAAGGCCGTCAGTCGGCGCGGAGGTGCCGTAACACTTCGCACCGTTGCCCCCGACCGACGGAAATTCACCGTCCGTTCCTCATCGTAGGGGTTATAGACCATATACGTATATACCCCATCCTTCAGATAGGCCGATGCAGTCGGAAGATCAGCCACTATCGAATTGTCAATATCCCCATACGTAAGATGATGATGGATGAGATAGTAAGAGATATGCCCTGTAGAGACTGCCGTAGCTATGTGGCGCCCCTCTTTATATGCGCGATTGAAGATCGAGGCTGCCTCCGCCGGACGTGATCGCTGCATATAGGCAAGCGTCACATTGCCCCAGTCATTATCGGCAAGCGGCTGAATCTCATCTCCGTTATCAGTGTTATAAGTCGGAGTAAACCATTCGTGGGAGAACGTGCTGTTAGCCCCCGACATCATATCGTCGTAGGCCCAGTCTACAAAGTCATTATCCCATGAAAGATAATCCAGAGCCGGAGAGACAGGCATCCATTGAATACCATGCATGAACAGCGGATCACCGCCAAACCATGTCCACCAGCCGATTCCCTTTCCCGTAATATTGGAGTTGTAGGCGTATTTATATTGCGAGTAGTCGTAATTTCCCAGTCGGTCGCCTTTACCGGCCCAGGGTTTGCGTCCTCCCTCATTGGCCGGCCGGGGCGCATCTACATCAAACCAATATTCACGTGTCGCGCGCGCTTCGGTGCTCCAGCCCCAGATTCCCGCATCCCGCATCTTGTCGTCGCCTAAAGCCACACCTAACAGATACATTCCACCCCACGACTGCATAGCCTCGGAAGTAGATTCCTGTCCGTTGCCATTATCGTTGCCGGCATCTCCAAGTCCGCCGGCCCATGAATGGCCACACCAGGGATCAAGCGTACGCATAAACGGGAAGCGGCCGTCCTCGCGATCATAATTGGCATAGTCTTTGGCTATAAGAGTGAGAAGTTCGCCATAATCCGCTGCAAATTCCGCATCTTCCATGCAGAGCAGCGCTGCGGCATAAGTGAAATAACCATAGTGGAAGTGATGATCGTTGAAGGCATCCGAATCATAGGAAACGTTGAATCCGAGCATCGATCCCCAACGCGGATAATAACTGAAAAATCCGGAGTCTTCACCCGGGGTATACGTCAGCCAGTTTTCAAAGGCATCCCGAAGTTTCTTGCGCGAAGTAAGATAAAGCTCCTCATTGCCACATTCTTTGGCGAAGGTCATATTCAGAGCCATCTGCACGAGTCCCTTGCCTCCCCAGTATGTATCGGCTCCGAATCCGCCACCCTCGGCATAACTCCTCATGAGTGTCTCCATCACCTCCTTGCGGAAACCGTCGGCATTCTCCGCATCCTCCGAAGGCGCGGCATAGTAAGGCATCATTCCGCTGAAGGGATATTCAAAACTGAATCGGCCGCTTACATCAGCATACATCCTCATCTCACCTCGCGGAGTCATATAGGCAAGTCGGCTCATCTGCTGAGGAAGCCGGGAGGAATATTTATATACGTGAGGAAGCAGTCCGAGCATTACCGGCGTGCCCTCCGAAGGATTCCGCAGATTCTCTGTTGTTATCTCCCAATCTGTAGCGACCGCGCCGGCCACCTGATCATATCTCCATCCCACTCTGCTGTCTCTTACCACTCCCGGGGCATATTCGGCAAAGCGTTCGAGATCATCCTCTTCAGTAAGCAGAGCTACTACTATCCAGTTGCCACCGGGAAAAGTAAGCGCGCCGGAACGCTCTGCAATTTCACACCCCTTCGGATAATAGATGCCATACAGATCATCCCCGATTCTTACACCGTAAATCCCTTTCGAACTATTCTCGCGAAATACGACAGGCGTATCACTCGGAGTGACCATCGGAGTCAGTCCGTCGAATTCAAACCATGTAAATGGGATGCCGTGAGCGGCTGTGACGCGCATCGCTGCCTCCGCATTCTTGCGGTCGGGCATGCGGAATGTCACGTCGAGATCATGCCAATCCGTGGCAATCGTAGCTTCGGGATTGAAACCTACGGCCGAGACACTCAGAGAGCTACGGCTTTTAATCTCTTTTCCCTCATCCGCCCAATACGACGGATAACTCACGCGCACTCCATAATCACCCGTGTGCAACATCGCGGGATAACTCCACAGAGCCCCGGAATATCGGTTGTTGATAATATCGGTCCACCAGTCATTGGTAGGAATTGGCCGACCATCAGTCTCATCGCAGAATATATTACGGGTCATCATAAATCCCGCATTAAATCCTTCATGAGAGTCGGTCTTGCTCTTGTAGGCCGGAGGGAAGGAGGCATAAGAACCCTTACCGAGCCTTTCTACTGTCTGGCCGAATGTAGCTGCAGGCACACATCCCATGGCCAGCCAAAGGAATAAATTGGTTCGCATTTAACAATCTTTTAATTCACCTCTTGTAAGTAAGTTAACAGTACTGAGATTAACCTCTTTTAAGAAAGTATTGGAATTTCGTAGTTAGTTTGTAATTTATTAACGCATCCTACACGGATTATATTGCCGACCGACCACAAAAAAAGGACGCACATCGAATGCGCGTCCTTTTTTATTATGATTCTTATAATTTTAATGATTATAATTTATCCAAGTGTACCAAGTTCAACCCTAAAGTAGCTTTTACTACTTATTACTTAATACTTAATACTTAATACTTATTACTTCTTGTTTAATGAAGTAATATCTTACGGGCAGCTTTCTGACTGACGGCTACGTAAAGACCTGATGCAAGATGGGAAAGATCGATTTCCGGTCCTTTTCCTGCGGCCACCTTACGGCCATCTGTCGTAAAAACCTCTACCTGCCCCATATCGGAAGTGCTGAGCACCCGGCCTTTCAGAGTCATTGCCTCCTCGGAATCTTCCACCTCGGCTACAGATACCATCTGAAGCTCCGTCACTTTCTCATCATCAATGTGCAACCAGTAGTCGCGATTGGCTGTGATGTTGAAGTCGGGCAACTGCTTGTTGTTGTTCCAGTTGTTGAAGATAAGATTAAAACTTCCTCCGTCGGCGTCAAGTCCGAATACCGTGTAGGTCACTCCTTCTGCCACAATCTCGTCAATCGGCGCCTGACCGGGCCATGTCCCGAAGATTTCACTATCGCCCCATGCATAGAGTCCGATTGCATCCCAGGTAGTGGCATTGTCTACGTAAATGCGATAGAGTGTCTCGGGAACTGCCGGCAGACTTCCCTCAAAGCGTACATTGTCGATGGCAAGAGCCGGTGCTCCCTGAGCTGCATCTCCGGATGCCACTGAGATATTCCATGCCAGATAAAGATCGAGTCCGGCTCCGAGAGATACGGGCAGCACTGCCTCCATCGGATAAGTCTCGCCCGGAACGTCAGCATACCCTTCTGTAGCTGCATCCGGCGCAATGTCCGTACGGAAGTCCTCACCTGCGCTCTCCCAGTTGCGTCCGTCATATGAGTAATACAACTGTACTCTGAATCCGGCGGCATTGTTACCCTTGCGATATTTCTCAACGTCATAGGCCACCTTTACTTTTTCGAGCGGTTTGCGGCCGTCGTTGAGCAGATGGGTATAGATATTCACTGCACGTGTACCGTCGGCTACCCCCGTAGTGATACCACCCGGCGCACGGTCTATGCCGTCAGTAGCCCCGAAGTTCCAGAGACCGTTCTTGGCATTCGAAGGGAGTGAGACGCCTCCTGCATTGGCAGTCTGCTCCTGTGCTGTCGCAAACGTGCCGAGTGTGCGGGGAGCCACCGTCTGGCGATCTATGCGCCAAGCCTCGGGAAGAGTTGCATCCGCGGCAGTACCCATCGAATCGAAGTCTTCAGAAGCCGTAAGATTGTCAGCATTGAGTCGGATAGAGGGATAAGTCATCACCTCTGTCGAGTGGTCAGCAACCTTGATGAGAGCTGTCTTCACGAAATCACCGCTCTTTGCAGTAAGCGTAAATTCTCCGCGTGTACCATCGGATGTAAACACACCTTCAGGAGATATTGTGCCACCTCCGCTTACAGTGTATTCCACCTTGTCTGCGGGCATTTCAATTCCGAAATCATCATAGATCTTGGCTTCGAAACGTATTGTGCCCTCGAGATGCTTCACTGCGTTGTCGTAGCCGGCGAGCGCTTCGGAAGCATAGCTGCGCATCTTAGCAGCCTCTGTAGCGGATATGCCGGGAAGCTCGTAAGTAATTGTGGCAGGGTCAGTAGCCGTGATAGCACCGAATTCCATGCAGGCCGCCATATAAGTAGCTTTGGGCGTGGGATGGCGATCGTCGGAGAACCATGTCATCAATTCCTCCTTACCATCTTTGGCATATACATTGTCGTAAGCTGAAGCTACGGGCACAACTACCGCTCCGAGTTCGGAAGCTACTTCCGCATATACTTCAAGAAAGCGCTCGTTATAAGCATGGAAATTATCAAGATCACTGCTATAAGCCCAGTTGACGGGAATAATTACCTGCGCATTCGGGTTGGGACAATACTGACGGATATATTCCATCCATTGTGCCACGGAGTTGCGGAATGTTTCGGGATTTGTGCGGGGAAGCGAGCTCTGTTCCTGCAGGATGATGTGCGACCAGGCATCTGATCTGATCATCATCTTAGCACCCGGAGTGCCGTCTTCGGCCAGACCGTCACCCTCTCCCCAGTGGTAGCTGAGCGGTTTGCCAAGGTTTGTATGCTTCGTCCATGAGGCATCGACGCCCATAGCCTTGGCGATATCGTTGAATACGTAGTCCTGATCGTTGTAGTGGATAAGACTGTTGTTGAGAGAAAGCACCTTAATACTCTTCGGATTCTCCGGAGTCAGCACTACCTCCGCCGGATTAAGCGTCATAAGAGCCGGAGCAGCATCCACGGCTGTCAACGTGTAACCACCGTCGGAGAGGGAGAAGCTTACGAGATATGTAGCGGGAGCAGTGGCTACATTGCCGGTTTCTCCTTTAAGCAGAGTGCCCGTAAGTGAGGCCTCTGTCGCATCTGCCGCAAGACCCCATGCCCCGCTGAGCCCCGGACGCTGATATATGCGCCAGTGCGACATTCCGTCAGCGCCGGCTTTCATTGAGATCTGACCCTTGAACCGACCGTCTGCTTCGTCAAGTTTCAGTTCCCCCGCAGTCGACATATAGTTCCAGTCGTTGAAGTCGCCATAGACATAGACTGACGTGAGATTGCTGTCGTCATCGTCCGCCTCAAGAAGCAGCGTCGCATTTCCATCCGCTATTGTCAGCACAATGCGCTTACAATCGAAAACGTAGGATCCGCATGATACGTTGGCATCCGTCCCCGCTACCATTCCGTAAGGAGAGTCCACCATGATGTTCGAACCGTTCGAACCATAATTGCACGTCCACGACCAACTGCTGTCGGCAATCTTAAACTGTCCGCTGAGTGTCTTGTTATAGAGAACGTAGGTATTCTCAGCCTCCTTTGAAAATTCCCATTCCGAATCTGCACCCCATGAGTTGACCTCTCCGCGCAGATAGATGCCTGAGGCCACGAAAGGAGGACGGTTGGGGTCAACCCATCCGGTATATTCATCAGGGTTAGCTATAATATTAAGGCCTTCTGAGGAGAGACAAAGATAAGTGTCGCCGCTCGGATTCATCGCTACCGGTCCATACGGCTCCCCGTTGGCCACAGCGATTACGTCTGCCGGGATCGCGCCTGCGATGTCCCATACACCATAGCTGACTCCATTGACTACCTTCTCAAGCGTTGACCCTACACCCGGGGCAGCGCCGAACGTATCACCCGAGGGAGAATAGACGGTGAGAGTTTTTGCCTTAAGGGCATTCTCTATGAGAAGATATGAAGAAGAGCCTTGAGAGAATGAGGCTGTTATATCAATATCATCAATTGCCAGTCCGGGCGCCTTGTCAGGAGTCGCCCCGGTAGCTACTGAGATATTCCATGCCAGATATATTGTGGCGCCGGGTGCCACGTCGGCCATAAGCCATTTGGGAGCAACGGCCGTTGTGGTTATCGGTACTATAGGATCACCGTTAGTCTCTGAATCCGGATCGAAATAGTTGCGGAAATTATCACCGGCCGACACCCAGTTGGTGCCATCGAGTGAATAATAAAGTTGCACAGCAAATCCTGCCGCATTCGCGCCTTTACGATATTTCTCAATATTGTAGGATATCTGCAGACGATCTATGGGGGCGTCGGCATCGTTGGTCAGCGCCGTCATGAGAGATACACCGCGCGTTCCGCCGCTTACCGTCGTGGTCAGTCCGCCGATAGCACGGTCCGTGGGATCGGACGAACTACCGAAATTCCATGTCCCGTTCTTGGCATTGGAAGCGAGCGACACACCACCGGCATACATAACCTCGGCTGTTGCATCCGCCCAGTTGCCTACCACGCGCGGAGCCGTCAGATTACGATCTATGGCCCAGCCTGAAGGAAGTGTAAGCAAACCGTCAGAGGCTGCCGCATCCCACATTGAATTAAAGTTCTCGCTGACGTTTGGCTTCTCCGGTCCTACCGAATGAGGAGCCACTGCCCCGACATTTAATGCTGCCGTAAGCATACCTGCGAGTGCAAGAGTGCAGAGTTTGTTCATATGATAGTTTGAATTTTTAAGGTAATCATTTTTGCAGTCTTGAAGACTCGCCGGCAAAATTAATGCATGATGAAACCCCGGTCAAGCGGTTAGAATGGGAATGTAGGGGTTATATAAATATTAATCCTCTGATTTATAAGGTATTGACAATGTTAATACAAAGCGTTATTGTAGGGGTATAATGAGTGTGAAAATGACATATGACAACAAATTCTCAGCTTGAAATAACTAAGATTTCACCCTCTTTACCGGCCTCCGTCAGCAACCTCCGAAGTCGTCCCGACTCCTGTAAAGAAATGACTGACGAATGCCTCCCGATCTATTGCGCGCGACCGATAACGCGTGCGGTAATTATACACCGTCGATTGCGAGCAATGAAGGAAGCGGGCGATTTCTGCGCTCTCTGTGACTCCGAGCTTCATCAGCGCGAAGATACGGAGTTCCGTATTCAGAGTGTGCGGATCATTCAGTTCGATTCTCTCCTCCGGACGCAGATACGAGTTGAATTCCTCTATAAAATCGGGATATAATTCAAGAAAGGCCTTATCGAAACTTGCGAAGAAGGTTGAGGTTGTCGTGTCGATTATCTCTGATGATTTGATTGCCGAAAAGAGAGCATCAAAATTGCGTTTGGCTCCGATCTTAAAGAGTCGCGTGCGATAGTTGTCGAGTTCCTCAAGATATTCCCGACTGAGGTTTATAAAACGTCTTACATATTTTTCCCTCACATTTCCGGCCGCCGCCAGCCTGCGGTTGCCCTCCTCTAATTCCGTCCTGGCCTGACTCAGAAGCCGGTTGCGCTGACGGGCATAATAGAGAGCCACTCCTAC
This sequence comes from Bacteroides sp., assembly GCA_014801585.1. GTDB lineage: Bacteria > Bacteroidota > Bacteroidia > Bacteroidales > Muribaculaceae > Lepagella. The sequence goes on along the minus strand of JAAVDX010000019.1, from coordinate 19,707 downwards.
TATCCCCAACATTACTCCCACCAGAATCAGCATCAGCCAAAGTTTTCGGCTTGCCGAACGCTGACGCGCTGCATAGGCATCCGAAATGGCAGAGACGGTCTCTGCCATATCGAAAAGCCTTACTCTCGCCCCACACTCTTTTGCGTCTTCTATCGAACGTTGCATATATTGATAGGCCCTGGTTACGTCTCCATCCTCATACAGACGTAAAGCCAACTGCGGAAGGGCCAGATATTCTCTCACTCCGTTTTCTATATCTGCCTGAGCTGCCTTCGCAAGATAATCCATCTCCTTATCCCTATCGCCAAGACGCTCATACGCCCGGGAAATCAGATGATATACAGCTCCCGACGATGAGGAATATTTATCATCCGACAATTCTTTCTCAAAAAGTTTCAGCACTCCCGCCGGCTGCCCGGCATCAAGTAGCTCGTTGGCGCGGATAAACCGCTCATCCGGTGAAAGTAGCATCACGGAGTCTCTGAATGCCTGCTTGATTCGCCCGTAATGCCGGCGCATCGAGTCTTCCGGAGCGAGACGCTCAAGATTACGATACATCTGCACTCCCAACACGAAATAGTCTTTCCGGAATGTCTCATCAGCCATATCAGGCTTCAGATTCCCGAATATCTCTGAAGCCTCCTTATACATCAGCAATGAGGAGTTATACAATCCTGCGAGCTGAAGCAGGGCTCTCCCCTCCTCCTCTCTGTCGAGCGCCGCTTTTCTTGCCAATGAATTATAATAGAGGGCCGAATCCAGATTAAAATTACTGTATTCTCCCGCAAGTTCACGAAATATTGCGGCATCTTTACGACTTCGGGCCCTTCTCCCCAACGAGTCAAGTCGTTGACTTTTACGCAGAATAAAATCTCCCGATAGCGCCTTGTCAAGCCCCTGAAGCGAATAATCACGCGCTCCCCCGGCCTCCGGCATAACTGCCAAAAGCATAATCATCACTATCCATTTCCACTCTAAACGCATAATTATCTTTGCTTAAAAGTAAAAATACTCTCTATGAACTGCAAAGATACAACAATTTTTTGATTATCAATCGGAGTTCTTGAATATAAGCCCCTATGAATCTCCATTTATAGCTGTTACTTTTCCAGCAGCGGAATATAATCGGCATACCCTGCGGCTGCCATCTCCGACTTGGGGATAAACCGTAGAGAAGCCGAGTTGATACAGTAGCGTTGTCCGCCGTCCGTAATCGGTCCGTCGGGGAAGACATGTCCTAAGTGCGCACCGCTCGAAGCCGAACGCACTTCTATTCTCTCCCTGCCGAAAGATGTGTCTCGATGCTCCGTAATCAGAGAACAATCTATCGGCCTGCTGAAGGCCGGCCAGCCACACCCTGAGTCATATTTCTTCGACGATATGAAAAGTGGAGTCCCGTCAGTGATATCGACGTAGATTCCCGGCCGGAATTCATGATCATATTCATTAATAAATGGTTGCTCAGTCGCACCGTTCTGTGTCACCTCCCATTGCAACGGTGTAAGACGCGCCCGAAGTTCGGTCTTCTCGTTAGCAACGCTTTTTCTATTCTTCACCTCTCTGAAAAGCGTCGGGTCGATATGGCAATATCCTCCCGGATTCTTATAAAGATACTCCTGATGATAAAGTTCTGCCGGATAGAAGTTTCGAAGTGGCTCCACTTCTACGGCAAGGGGTTCGGCATAGCGCCGGGCCACAGTAGCCACCACTGCCTCAATCACGGGCAGATCCTCCGTATCCACATAATAGATTCCGGTGCGATATTGCGAACCGACGTCATTTCCCTGACGATTAACAGAGGTCGGGTCAATACTCCGGAAATAGATTATCAAGAGTTCCGACAGACCGATTTTCGTATCGTCATACACCACCTCAACCGTCTCGGCTGCTCCCGTTCGGCCTGTGCATACCATCTTATAGGAGGGATCGGGGACGTCGCTATTGGCATAACCGACCTGTGTCTTTTCCACACCGTCGATGAGTGAAAACAGATGTTCAGTTCCCCAAAAACATCCTCCCGCCAAATATATCGTCTTCTTCATAAATCTTAGAGAGTGTTTGAATTTAAATCAAATTTAATGTTCAGAGAGGTCTAGAAATTTTTGATTTCATCACAAAGGATCTTTTGGGCGCTTTTCCAAAGATTTCATCGGTCGCGATGCCTGCATCGCTCCCTCTTCAACTTTGAAAAATCATCCCAAAATCTCTCTTTGTGCTAAAATCATTTAAATTAAAACACTCTCTAAATTTTTTACATTCTTTCGCTAAATCTCCGATACGCAACCTTTAACTCTTGCATGAGAGGTCGGGTAAGATAGTCTGTCAGCCTCTTATTACGGTAAACACCATATAAGCCGCGTAGAGCAGACAGAGCACCATGCCGAATAATCGTCCGATGCGATGTTTCGGAGTCAGCAACGGCACAATCCACAACAGTGCCGCCGCACCGACAAGAGTGATATAATCTACAAAACCTATTGTGTCGGCGCTTAATGGTGTTATCGCCGAACTGATGCCTAACGCTAACAGGGCGTTGATGATACATGCACCCACCAGATTGCCGAATGCAATACCGTTGGCTCCCTTCAGAGTGGCAGTGACGGAAGTGACGATATCTGGCAGAGAATTACCGATAGCTACCACTGTCAGAGCCACCAACCCCTGACTCATACCGACTTTCAGTGCGAGGCCGCTTGCACCGTCGACAACCCAATTACCTCCGACCACCAACATACCCAATCCGCAGGCGATCAAAAGCCAGCAGAACCATTGCTTACCCGTCAAGGCGTTGTATCGGTTTTCAACGGCGGATATTTCAGCACGGAATGAATGTGAGACTGCAATCCCTGCATGAGCCGAACGAGGGCTCACTGACTGACCTGACCCGGCAGTCGAAACCGAGGTGGCAGCAGAAGCCTGAACGGCAGCCGGATCCGATTCAGAAGCGGTAACTGTCGGGGCAGTTGAAGTCGGAGCAGAGGCTATCAGGCCGGTAGCCTTTCGTGAACTGATAATCATAAACCACATATAGAATATGAAGATTATCAGCAGCATCGTGCCCGAAGAACGATCGATTACATTATGCAACTGACCATCGAATAATACGGTATCACCAGCAAGCCAAAGTGCGATACACGAGATGAAAAGTATGGGAAGATCCTGCTTACGCATCACGCTACTGACGCTCCAGGGGCGGATTATTCCCATTACTCCTACCGCAAGGAGAAGATCGAAGATATTGGCACCGATGACTTCACCCACCGCCAACGCTGTCTTTTGCTCTATGGCAGACTCTACGCACACCACTATATCCGGCATAGAGCTCCCCAGCGCTACGACGGTCAGACCTATTATCAGGTTTGACACTTTGAAGCGTCGGGCTACCGCAACTGCCCCATCAGTGACAAAGTTAGCTCCTGCCACCAATAGCACCAAACCGAGGATGAGGAATATAATGTCATGTATCATAAGAGTAAAGTTTATAATAGTTTCGCATTCAGAGGGTCTCAAGAACATATCTAAACTCCCTACTCTTTCAACACTTTACGGCCTGATTGGTTTTCAAATTTACGAAACTCTCCCTATCACAACAACCAATTTAAATAACAAACTACCCAGCTATACGATTTTTTTTGATTAAATTTGCACCATTAACCTCACTCCCCTCTCTTCTCCTATCTACTCCCTCTGAATATGACACCCCGACCTACTCCGCCCACATACAAAGCTATCGCCATTGATAAGTTCCTGCTTATCATAGGGATTGTCATGGTCCATGCCAATGTGTGCGTAGGGTTATCTCCCGGGCAGAAGAGCGAGGTAAGCCGCATCGGGCTCTTACTGATGGATCTCTTTGTGGGATCTTGCGGAGCCGTCTACGTGCCGTGCTTCTTTATCATATCAGGCTTCCTGTATTTTCTTAACGTCAGCGAATTCACATCGAATGTCTATCAGCAGAAATCGGTCAGACGCATACGGACTCTCTTGATTCCCTATCTGCTTTGGAATATTGCCGGACTTGCTCTTCAATTGCTGAAATGTACCCTATTGAATTATCCCTCCTACGGCATAGTAACTGACGGACATCCTGATATACTTCGCATTTTGGAAGGATTCTGGAATCTGACCGACGGTTATCCTTATGCGGTAGCCTTTTGGTTTATCAGGAATCTAATCATCTTCGTAATCCTGTCGCCATTGGCTTACAGTATCTGTCGCAACCGTTGGATTTTCCTTGCCTTCCTATTGATAATCTGCCTCGGAGGTGTTGAGCTATACGGCATGCAGTATTTTATCATAGGAGGTTACTTCGCTCTTGCCTCCCGAAAAATGCCGGATATCCCACCTCTTACCGTACTACTTTGCATCTTTGCATGGGTGGCACTTTCGGTCTATCGGCTCCGATTTGTCCATCCTCCGGTCAGTCTGAATCTTGTGCAGGCACTTGCAGGATTCTTTGCAATTCTGCCGGCTGCAAACGGATTGGTAAGATGTATACGTAATCGATGGTTCAGCCTATTGGTAAACGCCACATTCTTTATCTACGCGCTTCATCAGTTTTTCTTCACGCTGACCCGGGATTTCTACGTAAAAATATTCGGTCTGGAAAATGTGTGGGGCGTCGTTGCGGCCTTTGCAGCTTCTTGCACGACACTTATAGTAATTCCATTCGGAGTATGGCTATTAATGCGCAGCTACTGCCCGCGACTGACAGGATTGCTCACGGGCAACCGATAGCCACATATTCGCAAAATAGTCATAAATATTGGGAAACGGGGTCTTTACTCCAAGATGAGTCTGGCAGAACTCAGTATTGACCTTGATAGTTAGGCCGTTTTCTGCGGGGCAGACGCATCTGCAGCGCGAGCCTTGCTGATAGTCACCAGCCACACACCGGAAAATATAAGCACGACGGCTAGGCCCTTCATCGGTGTAAAGACATCCAACCCGAGACAGATACCCGTAATTGTGGCGACTACGGGCTGGACATAATTATACATTCCAACTACCGTGGGACGAAGATTTTTCTGTCCGATCATGATACCTATGTAGGCTATGAATGTGCCGAATACTACGACGTAGGCTATTCCGGCCCATTCGAGAGTCGATACCGAGGACCAGTTCATAGCCATCAGCCAACGCATGCTACCGGGCAATCCTATAATAGTAGCGGCGAGAAACATCCATTTCATCAGAGTCACCAGACTGTATTTCCTGATAAAATTGCGATAGAGAGTGAGATAGAGAGCATAGCTTAATTGTGCGCACAATACGATAACATCCCCCAAAGCCGGATTTGCACCGCGTGATACACTTGCGCCTCCGCCAAGTATCAGAATTACTGCTCCGGCTGCTCCCAGCACTATTCCTCCGGCTTTCTTAAGCGTGATCGGTTCGCGGAGAATAAGCCATGCCAGCAGCATGACCCACATAGGCATAGTCGTGGTCACAAGCGAGGCCTCTCCGGGGGAAGTCAGGCTGACGCCGATAATGAAGCATCCCTGATTGAAGAGGACTCCTAACATTCCGGCTCCTAACAGACGAAGAATATCCTTCACCGGTACATGCTCACGAGGAAGGAAGATCGATGCGATCCAAAACAGAAGGGCAGCTCCCGCCACCCTGAAATCGACCATTACCACTGGAAACACAACTCCTGCCGCAAACACCATCTTCGCCACCGGCGACATAAGTCCCCATATAACATTGGCACCCAGCATAGCCAAGTGCCCCTTCACCTTATTCGTCTCCATACAACAAAAATATTCTAATCAGGCAATTTTCCCAACAGCAAGTTCCTCCTGAAGAAAGGAAAAAACGTATCGAGAACTTTGGAAATATAGTCCGGTATCAGGTTGGATAAGTTTTGCATATGTTTCGGAATTATAAAGCGTGTCAAGTGCTTCCGATATACTCATTCCAAACTCATTAGTGAGAAATTCGGCAATATCAGCCGATATAGTCTCAATCATATATTTAATATCATTCTGTGTCATAGTTTTCTGAGATATTTTATAGCCTCTTCCGTTCCGAAATAATATTGAAAAGTTATGCCTTTCATATATTTCAGACGCGATAGGAATTCTTTCTTGTCAATAGTGCCATCCTTAAGTTTACGGATCTGAAGACCAACCTTATCATTAGCAATTGGGCCATACACTATATCATATTGCACAACAGTCTTGCCATCTCTGTTAGCAAATACAAAATCTGCCCATTCCTCAGAATATGAATCAAAAGATTTAATCTTCAATGAACTACCTGCCAATACCGACTCATCAAATTCAAAACATGTGATAAGGGGGTTCCCACCCAATTGCATAGCCTTGAATTGAGCCATCTGCATTGCCTGAGACTCTTGCTGAGAGAGATAGAATCCTCGACCAAAATCTTTATTCGGTTTTGACTTAGAAAGATCAATCTCTTTTATTTCTATATTTGATCCGTGGTAAAGTTTCATAGTTTGCCTCCAGTATGACGACAGTAGATAGCTACACTATCCACAGCTTCCGAGAAATCCAGAGTGTGGATAATTCCATAGTTTTTTTCTATAAAACCTACTCCCTTATGACGGTGAATGTAATTATACGCCTGACGATCAGTCAAACCGAACCGTTTGGCAAATTCATTCACCAAGGCAATAATATATTCACAAATATCGCGTATCTTATACTCCATATCTTCAGAATGGTTTATTATACAAAGATAATACTTTATAAACGCACCTCAAAATAATTGCTCCAATAAAATAAGGTATCCCGGTCAGATTCTGCGTAATAAATCAATATTGGAACTTACATTCCACAAGAAATATTAAATGAGACCATTAGAGTATGTTTACTTTTAAAATGGGAGGGCGGTCACGAAGATATAGTGGCGGTTGTCGAGGGGGAAGGTGAATTCTATCTTGCCGGCGTGAAGATGGAGGCGCGTGCGACTCCGGATAGATGACAAACTGCCGTAAAGGCGATCGCCGACAATCGGCATTCCAAGACCGTGTTCGGAAGCAGCGTGCATCCGCAACTGATGTGTCCGACCCGTCAACGGCCTGAATATTACCCGACTTCTGCCCTCGCATACCCCCGTAAACTCATATTCCGTAATTGCCTCCTTCCCTTCCTCAAAATCGACCCGCTGACGCGGACGATCGAGCCAGTCAGCCGAAAGAGGTAGCGTAACGCGCCCTTTCTCAGCTATTGACCGCGCTATATAATCTCCCGACAAATCAGCTATATAGGTTTTACTGACCTTTCGGGTTGCAAACAATCTCTGCATCTCTTTATATGCCTCCCGACCGAATGTGGCAATTATCAATCCCGACGTATCCTGATCAAGCCTATGAGCCATCCTTACTTCGCGATCATTACCATATGTCTCCGTCAACCACTCCTCTACCGAGCGCTGATTCCCTTTGCCCGGCACGGATAACATCCCGGAGGGTTTGTTGACTACGCAAAACCATTTCCCTTCATATACTATCTCCGGTTGGAGGAACGTTTGCTGTCGCTCCATATCGTCCATCGGCGGGTTGACTTCCAATCCCTGAAGCATCCAACTGAGCACGGGCAGACATTTACCACGGCAAGCGGGATAATGTTCGCCATGCCGACGCACCTCCCCACCCTTCGGCGCCCCATACCAATATTCCGCAATTTCCAGAGGTTTCCAACCTCTTACGAAAGCTGCCTGAAGAAGTTTCGGTCCGCAACATTCCCCGGCCCCGGAGGGTGGGATCCTCAACGGTGTCTCAGCAAAGATTTCACTCAGACTCTTGCTTTCACCCCTACCGTTAAGAACCCGGAAATTATCGAACAACCATTTCTGAAGATTCTCCGAATCCTCCTTACGCTTCTCTTTAAGAGCATCAATACAGGCTCGCGTTGCATCGAGTCGGGCTTTGACCGGAGATAATAGAGCCTTATTCTTCTTTTTAAGTCGGTGGAGTTCAGCCTTTTCAAACTGGCTCTGACGAATCATCTCTTTCGCCTCCGAATCATCGATCGATCCGGCAGATCTTCGAGCCATTCGATTCTCCTTCGACTTTTTTATCTGCTCGCGAAATGCCTCCACTTCGGCATCAAGCACTGCCTTTAACTTCTCATACTCCGCCAGCCGATCAGTCAACTCTCCCCTCTCCAGTTCGGCAATCTCCCGGTTCAGTCCGGAAATCTCAGCCTCATGACGCTTGAAATGACCCCCCGTTTCCAAATAATCAAACACAGCCTCAACAAACCCTTCACGCTTAAAACCGCTGCTTCCCAACTGACCCGAAAACGCATAGAGAGTCTGCCGGACACCGTGCTTATCCTCAGCAATAAGCACCCCAAGCATCTTCCCGGCTTCCAACTCCCTGCAAAAATCCATATCCTCCCCCTTCAATCCCTCTCCCCTCCGAAGCTCATCCAACCGGCCGCACAGCTCCTCAAAAGCCCTTCGACACTCCTCACTCGCCACATATTCAAAAGGATTATTCACAACCAATAAATTCAAAAGGATTATTAATCAATGTCACATGTCCCCATATTACTCCCGTAACTATTACCACCGCGACAAAATTACAAAAGCTCATTCAATTCTCCAAACTAAAATCCCATTTTTCAATACTACCCGCAAAAGCCACCTACTCTCCATCGAAAAGAACCACGACCTGAATAAGTCAAGCCAATTTCTTACAACCGGCAAAAAAAGAGACGGTATCAGAGATCTGATACCGCCACCTTGAGGAGCATTATTGATTATTAATCTATCTCACTATCACGAAAATTCAGCTTACTTTTTTTCATCCGATTTAACCAATGTCATGGCACCTCCCGGAAACTCAATCTCAAGACCTGTCTTTCCATTTTTCTCAAAAATTCGATATGGTATGCCGGATTCACATGCCTTTATGTAATCATCCTTGAGATTCTGTGCCATCTCCTGACGAAGCTCATATTCCGTCTCAACGCTAAGTTTATCTGTAGTGCCGGTGAGTGTCAATCCGTCAAACTCTTGAGACTTGTCGAAGTATAAATATAGTAGTTGTCCTTTGACCTCCCATTCACCTGTCAATTTTGATCCGACAACTACATTCTGACCTGACATTAAAGGGAAAATTGAATCAACGAATTTACCCTTCTTACCATCTTCACCCTTCGTGAAAGTAAAGTTTTCCACCATGGTTGATCCCGGTCCATTGGGACGATAGACTCTATAGCTTGTATAGGAACTTGGTGCGATTCCGAACATAGTACCCCAATCTCCCACCAATTTATCCTCTTGAGATTCGCAGGATACAAATGGAAGCGTCAAGATGATAAGCATCATCTTAAAAACACTTCGGTATAATTCTCTTTTCATCTTTTGGAAATTTAAGTAGTCTCTAATTTCGTGTGGTAAGTAGATGCTATATTGGAAGCAATGAAATTTTTTGAGGGGTGTTCTGCAACACCCTCTAATTTTTTGACAAACTCAAAAAATGTCGTAAAAATAGTGTACCTTCGGGATGGAAACCGGAGGAAGAGTATACAGCTAAGGGAATAAATTCAAGAACTGCTGAATTTTTATTTTGTTCCTCAACTGCATGTTTATTTGATTATAATCTTGTATATGTCCGAGGTAGTTTATCGGCCAGTAAGGTTTATGATGTAACGATGTCCCGTTCCCTCTTCATAGGATTTCTTATTTAAGAGCCAACCCGAAAGTTCCGAAAGACCATCGGTTTCCAAGAAAATATATTCGAAGGTATCGGAGTGTTCATATTGCCGGGACTGCATGGCAAAACCAAAACAGTCTTCACCTCCTCCATAAACGTTCGATAGCAGATCCCCATTAAGTTGGAACCAGTTCTCCTCTTTATCTCCATATTTTTCGATTGTTGAACGATAGGCATAGCTTCCTGTCACTCCTCCGCTTAGAGTCAGAGTTAGATGCATGATGATGGGATACTCCTTATCTTCTCCTTCTTTACGAATGGTGCCGACATATTCGGAATCCATTAATCTCATCGCGTTTCGGATTTCTCCTTCAGAAGAATATGCCCAACCTTTAGATTTCCTCCCCATTATAGCTTCAAGCCAAGAAGGGCGATAATCTGTACCTGATTCATCTTCTGAGTTTACATCCTCTGAATTATACACTATTTCTTCAGGCTTTTCTTCTTCCGTCACCTCAGTTTCCGTCCATTCATCCCATTCTTTATCCATATTGTCCTTTGTCTTCGCACCGGATCTGCCGAAAACGATATAACATAGCAACCCAATGACAATAATCCCAAGTACTGTTATACCTAACCAACGTTTCCAGTTTTTACCAAGAAGATTCTCCATAAAGTTCGACGATGTATCTGAAACACCGGGTTTTGCAAATGTTGTACCTCTCTTTGGCCGGGAATTAAAACATTGAGCAACGGAATCAGATTGGGCATTTATTTCACTTAAAACTTCCCTATCTGTAATGAGATAATCCTTAATCTCGTCGAATAACTTACCCACCGGCACTGCATATATACCCATAATAAGGATTACCGTCAATTTATTGACACTATCCAGGCAATCAGCAATAATAGCAGCCACAATACCACCGACAATAGCGCCAATCATCCAGATGCCAATTTTCTTGGTTGCCGGTACGCGCAAGCAGACTATGGCCGCCACAATCATCATGACGACAAAGAGCAGGAAGGAGATTATTAAAAATGTATCCTCCGAATACGGCTCGCCAAATGTACATAAGGTTGCGATGAACGAAAGTGCCAATGTCCCGATAAGTATTGAGAATATCATGGGAGAAGGCTTTTTCTCACTCAACGTCTTTATCTTCTTGACGATAAATAGGAGTACCACTCCTAAACTAATATCAAAAGCAATATCGCCAATACTACTTAGGATATTTATAACATTCTCTAAATCCCTCGGCACCCCTTTCAACGGTACGTCAGAGATGAGGCTAAGGGCTGCTCCTATCACGCCTGCATATGAACACACATTAAGGATACCTGCAGATACCTGCGTTTGATTCTGTTCTGTCATATATTGTTATTATTTAAGTTTATTGATTCTGTCTACCCAACCTTCGAAATACTGCGCATTGCCATATCCTCAATTATCATTCTCAGGCATGTTGATACGGTCATATACGGCAGTGCGACCAAAGATGCCGTGGTTCACTTCACATTCCATTATATCATCTGTGATTACCACATCTGTAAATCCCTCCTTATCTATATTCATCTGCCTGAACATTTCTTTAAAGTATTTAAGCAACTGTTGTTTCACAGCCTTGTCAATTTTTTTGTTGGCCTCATCAGTTATGCTTTCCTGCATTAAGCCCCCTACAAGCGCACTTCCTACGTCGCCGGTGAGTAGATCAATAGCGGCTTCTGTGTAGTCAGCCTTCACATTACTCTTTCCACAAGCGAGTTCTATGGAATCAAGATCGTAGCGCATCACCACTTTGTCATTATCTTCCACATTCCATTTTCCTGCAACATAGAGGGTAAAATCAAGAGCCTGTTCGTAAGTCCAGTCATCAAAATCTACCTCTCCCTCGAAAATTTGTACAAAGTCGCCTGCCGACCCATTTTCATTAGAAGGAATGAAGCCTATTTGCTCTTTTACCCGGATATCTTCTACATCATTTTCTCCGATATTCTCCTTCCATTCGCTCTGCCACGCTCCGCAAATTTCGCCGCTTACATCTTTCGGTGAAGAGCATGACGAGACCATGATTATCAGGAGCGATAGAATAACAGATAAAGTTTTATTCATTTTTACTCTTCTTCAATAATATTCTTACGTTGGTCAAGGTTCAGACCGATCGCACCAATAGCTATAACGCCACCTATTACCCAGCAAGCCCATGTCGGCGCATTTAAACCGGAAGCTATACCTCCCGCAAAAAGACCCATTGCCAGACCAAGAATCACACTCATTGCTTGTCCCAGCCCGGGGATGTAAAGCAATACAAACATTCCAATTCCGGCAATAAGAGCCCACCACCAAGTAAATGCAATCCACACGCCTATTACCACACAGCCTATTTGGAACGTCAGGAAGCCTGTGCCGGAAGCTCGTTTTTCAGTTTCTTCAACTACAGTTTCCACATTGACATTCTGCTCCTGATTTACTTGTTGTGTAAGATTTATATTTATTTGGGGCATAACATTCGTTGCTCCTACAGCCTGCTGCGTCGGTGCTGATGGTGGTACAGGAGTAGCTACAGGGCTCTGAGAGACATTCGATACCGGTACGGCCTGTGGGCTTTCTACAGTTACAGGTATCTTGTCCGAGGAGCTTTCCACATCTCTTACTTCAAGAGGGTTAGCCGGTAGCGCCTCGGCATATTCTATTTTAGTAGCTGATGTCGAAGCTTCTTCAAGCCATTCCCCACAGTAGCGGCATTTCTTTGCCGTTGACATTATAGTTTCGCCGCAGAAAGGGCATATCTTTGTTTCCATTATATAATATGGCTTAAATTTTTCAATGTTGTGTTTATGGATTGGTGTCCACCTCCCCCAAAAACACACTACATTTAGATTAGTAAATAGCCCTGCAGGATTCTGCTATTACTACGGTAAATCGCAGAATCCTGCAGGGACTTATACCTAAGAGTTTTGGTATTATATAGTTTGATATCTTAGTGTATCATCATCATACTCAACCTCTACAGCCTCGCTTACTTCTTCGACAGGGTCCCACTCTGAATTGTCATAAGAAGAAGGAGTTTCCATTACTTCACTATTCATTAGACTCTGCATCTTTTTTTGAACAGCTTCAAAATCCTTCTTTGCATCACCCTTAAGCTTATCTTGAGCATCTGCAACAGAGAGGATCATCACATAATTCCCAATGGTCTCGGCTTTTGGATCGGTGGCTGACAATTCTTTCCCCTCGGAAATATAATCCAAGAGGTATTTAGCCATAAAGTCATATTCTGCATCTGTGAAAGATATATCTCCGAGTCCTTCATTCGCTTTCTCGATCTTTTCGTTAAGCTGTTTTTCATTCACCTTCGAGCCGCAAGATGAAAAAGTCATGAATGAGAATGAGAGGAAACACACCAGTGCTATTTTTAGGATTGTTTTCATGAGCCAGGTTATTTATATTAAGTTAGTTATTCCAATCGAAGTTATCAATGGGAATTTCACGTTTCAGAATATCTGTTTTTCCCGCGTATTAATTGCCCTGATTATACTTGGCATTGAACGTGGCGTCACTCATACACACAAGCTGAATGAAATTTACGAGTGCTCCAATACCCAGAAGGCCTGCGGTCAACAGATAAAGGATTCCCATTCCTGTACGTCTCAGATAGAACCAGTGAATCCCGAGACCACCAAGGAAGAAACACAGTAGAATTGCTGTCGTCTTACTTTTCATATCTTTTAAAATGGTGTTAGGAGATGTTTACTTTTATATGATTTTAGCACAAAGAGATTTTAGGATGATTCTTCAAAGTTAAAGAGGGTGCGATGCAACCTTCGCAACCGATAAAAATCTTTGGAAAAGCGCCCAAAAGATCCTTTGTGATGAAATCAATTTAAATTAACTTAATGTATTCCTTAATTTGATTTAAAAGCAAACATACTCAAGTTAGTTGAAATTTTACTGCCGCAAAATTAGAGTCTCCATCTCAATATTCCAAAAGTCAAATTGAGTCAATTTGAATCAATTTGAGTCAAGTTGTACAAATGAGGATTTTTGACTAATTTTGCATTTATGAATTTCGAATCCGGATTTTTGAGTAATAATCAACATCTATCCCAACTTTCTGCCAACGAGGAGATTACCGGACTGCAGACGATATATGAGTCTAAAACCGGCTTTTCCCGTGTCCTCGTGGGTAAGCATCTTGGAAGAAAGATAGTTATCAAATCTCTTAAGGTGGAGTCTGCCAATAATCCGGTAGCCGTCACTCAACTCAATAAGGAATTCTCTATCCTTTTTCCTCTGGTCTCTCCCCATGTCGCCCATGCTTTCCGACTGATTACCGTCGATGATCATATCCCCGCCTTTGAGATGGAATGGTGTGAAGGTTCGGATGTGCGCAATCTTCTCCACGGAGCTCTTGACCCGGAGGATGCTCTCCGTATTATCGACGGCGTACTCCTCGGACTGAAGGATATCCACCTCGCCGGCATCGTCCATCGCGATATCAAACCCGAAAACGTAATGTATGATCCCTTAAGGAAGATTGTAAAGATTATCGATTTCGGATGTGCTTATATCAATGGCGGGTTGACCCTGCAAGGCCCGAATGGCACTATCGGTTATACTCCCGAAGAGAAATTGAATCCCGAGAGTGATGCCGAACCTAAGGATGATCTGTACGCACTTGGTGTAATGGCCGACGAAATGGCGGAATCTCTATCGACTGATTCACGAAGAGGCTCTGAGATTAAGCGTGTTCTGAAACGCTTCTCTCAACACCTCATAGAAGGGAAATATGAAACTGCCGAGAATGCCGCCCTCGCTTTTAATGCGTTATTCCGCAAGAAGAAGGTTAATCCGTGGGCATTGGCAGGCGCGATCGCAGCCGGTTCTATCATTATAGGGATAGTTTGGAATCTGTCGCTCCCAAAATCGGATTCACCGTCACTCCCTTCTCCCCATACGACAATCTCGGATTCTTCGACAGCTAAACCTCATACACCCCCTCTTGGCGTTTATGACGATAAAAATTTAGAGGTCGCAACTCCCCTCCCCAAAACGGATGCAGATATAGCGTCATACGGTGCCGAAGACCCCCCGACGCTTCCTGCTCCCGAAGAAAACCGGGCGTACACCAATGGGGCTCAACCTGCAGGAGAATGGGAAAATCCGTATTCGGGATTATCTGCTAAAGATGAGGCTACTTATGAACTTGCTTTCTATGCCGGAAAATTACTGGAAGCTTATCATTCCGACCACGCATCGCCACAAGTACAGATGGATGGCTTCGTCGTGACTTTCTCTGATTCAATCTACAGGGCCGATATTATGCATTCCTCACTACCTGCATTTACCGATATAGATCAACTCCATAACAAAGCTAAGTCATTGGCCGCCAAATATAAAGATGAAATGGAATTGAAGTTCAGGAAGCGTTTTGGTCCCACTCCCGATCCTCATCGCCGGGAGGTATTGCTGGAGGGAAGGTTGTTCTGCTCCTTGAAATTATATCATTATAATCCCTACCGCAGGAAAGGCGGCTGATACGTTCTCTGAAAAGTCAAATTGAGTCATAACAATTCAAATTGAGTCATAATATATCAATTTGAGTATTTTTGAGTAATTTTATATCGCAAAAGGTGAAGTGGTTTAAACTCATTTTTTATTAAGGTATCATCAGGTTTTGAATGGATTTTTCTTCATGAAAAAGGAACGATGCCGACATCATGACTGATGAATGAAGGAAAATCCCCCCGAAGGATGACCTATGATTAATAAAAAAGTTTTTTTGTTTAACCCTTCATTGTAATTTTTCAGATCGTAAATAAGTTTAAATCAAAATGAAACAAGACTGTTATATAGAATCTCTCAGACGCGATATAGAAGATAAATTCAATCATTCCTTTAAGTCTGCAAGCGATTTTGATAGACTTGAGGCATTGATTAAAAACCATTCCGATTCTCACGACACTCTGAATGCCTCTACGCTGAAGCGCATATGGGGGTATTCCAAGACTTCTTCCGCTCCTCGCCGTACCACTCTTACTATTCTTGCCAAGGTGCTTGGCTTCAGGGATTGGGAAAGTTATGTCGATAAGAAAAAAGCGGAGGAAAAGATTGAAAGCGGATTCATTCAGAATAGAGTGGTCAACATTTCTGACATTGTACCCGGTGATACTATCAGTTTTAAATGGAACCCCGACCGTATAATCCTTCTCCGCTGTATCGACAACGAACTATTTGAAGTTGCCGAACAGGAAAATTCAAGTCTCCGCCCCGGCGACCGTTTCCGTATCTTCTACATTCGCGAAGGCTATCCGATCTATTGCAAGAACGTCATCCGCAATCAAATCAATCTCGGCGACTACATAGCCGGCGAAAAAACGGGTATCCTCGACCTGAAATACCAACCCAAGTCCGAATAACCCCTTGCACTTTCTCAGGTAGTAAATTTTTTGTAATTTTGCAAATGACTTGCTGAAGTTAAGTATTTCTTATTTTCAAGAGCTACTTAACACTACTTCACTTATTCTACATAACGAAACACTACCTGACATGAAGACTCTATTAGTTTCTGCAGCTTTAGCCATCTGCGCCATAGGTTCGGCTTACGCCGATACGGCCCCGCTTATCACAAATCTACCCGGACGCCATACCGTGTCTCTCGACGGAAAATGGCGATCCATCGTAGATCCTTTTGAAAACGGTTATTACGACTACCGCCTGAATCCTACGGATAACGGTTACGCTCAAGACCTCGACTATAATGATCCGACCAAACTTCAGGAATACAGTTTTGAGGATGACAAGAGCATCGATGTGCCGGGCGACTGGAACACTCAGCGACCTGAACTCTATTACTATGAAGGCACTCTCTGGTATCGCACCCGCTTCACTCCCGAGTTCGACCCCGCAAAGCGCCAGTTTATCCATTTCGGAGCGGCCAACTATGAGACTATCGTATGGCTCAACGGTGAAAGACTCGGATCGCATACAGGCGGATTCACTCCCTTTAATTTCGAAGTGACCGGCAAACTGCGCGAAGGTGAGAACTCACTGGTGGTAAAAGTCGACAATAAGCGCCATCCGGAGGCTGTACCCACAGTCAATGCCGATTGGTGGAATTATGGCGGCATCACGCGCCCTGTGACGCTCGTGGAGACTCCAACCTCATTTATCCGCGACTATTCGCTCCAACTCTCCCCGACTGATAAAAACAGAATCGACTGCTACGTCCAGACCGATGGAAATCAGCCTGAAAGCGTGCTTATCGAAATTCCCGAATTAAAGATCTCTCGTCGGGAATCCCTATCCCCCGACGGCTACGCCTCCTTCTCGCTAAAAGCTAAACCTCAACGATGGAGTCCGGCTCATCCGAAGCTTTATGACGTAAGACTCATCGCCGGCAACGACACAATAACAGATCGCATCGGTTTCCGCACAATCCGCACCGACGGCACCCGACTGCTGCTCAACGATGAAGAGATTTTCTGCCGCGGAATCAGTATTCATGAAGAACGACCCTACGACAGCGGCCGGGCATGGAGCGCCGAACACGCCGCTACTCTCTTAGGCTGGGCAAAAGAGATGGGATGTAATTTCGTGCGTCTTGCCCATTACCCCCACAATGAAAATATGGTGCGCCTGGCGGAGGAAATGGGACTGATGGTATGGTCGGAAATTCCCGTCTATTGGACTATTCACTGGGAAAATCCTGACACCTATGCCAACGCGTCGAATCAGCTCAGCGAGATTATAACCCGCGACCGCAATCGTTGCAATATCATTATATGGTCGATCGCCAATGAAACGCCCCGTTCGGAAGCGCGCCGGCAGTTTTTGGCGAATCTTGCTGCCGAGGCCCGCAAACTCGATGGTGGCACGCGCCTGATCGGTGCAGCAATGGAGAAGGATGAAATCCGGCCGGGAGTGATGAGCGTCGACGATCCTCTTGAAGATCAGCTCGACATCATATCCTTTAATGAATATATCGGTTGGTATGACGGAGATTCAGAGAAATGCGACCGTTCGGAATGGGAGTTCAAGACTCAGAAACCGGTATTTATCAGCGAATTCGGAGGAGGCGCGCTCTACGGACTGCACGGCGATCCCGCCCATCGCTTCACGGAAGAATATCAGGAGGATCTATATCAACGCCACACCCGCATGCTCGACCGCATACCCGGGCTGGCGGGATGCACACCCTGGATTCTGAAAGATTTCCGTTCGCCCCGTCGCCATCTTCCCCGCATACAGGATGATTTCAACCGAAAAGGTCTGATTTCCGATAAAGGCGAACGCAAGAAAGCCTTCTACGTGATGAAAGACTGGTATGACAAAAAAGCCAAAGAAACCCCTGATAAGTAAGGCAATCCAAGTATAATCATATATCCCTATAATGAAATGAAGAAACTATTTATAACTATCTTAGCAGTTATAGCTGCCGCCACGCCCTTATCGTTACCGGCACAGCCGAAGATGTGCATGGAGGCCAACCAACCGATCGGCACACCCAAAGGTATTTTCCCGGCCCGTGTAAGTTGGGCTCACGATCCCAAAGTGGTAAACGCTGAAGAATTTGCATCCGACTGGATGAGCGATTCCTCAATTTCACAAGAGCGGTGTGAAGCCATGCTTCTCAATGTGCTGTGCGACCTTACCGCCACAGATAACTCCCACGATGCATGGATGAAACTGATCGAATCTCACAATGGAGGACATCCCTACTCGCCCGGACAGAAGATAGCCGTCAAGATTAATAATAACAACACCGACAGCCATGCCGATTCTCCTGAGGTGAATGCCACTCCGCAGATGGTCGTAGCTCTTCTGCGTTCGCTGGTAAATGCCGGTATCCCGCAGAACTGCATCACTATCGCCGAACCGAGCCGATTTATCACCGACAACATCTTCATTCCTTACCACAAGGAATTCCCCGACGTGCACTTCGTAGATAATCAAGGGGGTGACGGCCGCGAAAAGGCGGAATTCGTTAAGGATGCGATGGTCTATTCGGCCGACAACGGTCAGTTGGCCCGCGGAATCGCCAAATGTTTCACCGAAGCTGATTATGTAATTAATATGGCTCTTCTCAAAGGCCACGTAGGACAAGGAGTGACCCTATGTGCCAAGAATTGGTATGGTGCGCTCAGCCTCCACGCTGATTGGAGAAAAAACTTCCACGACAACTTCGACCAGAGCCGCCACGGCAAACCTAAATACATGACTTTCGTAGACTTTATGGGCCATAAGGATTTAGGGGGAAAATGTATTCTCTATCTGATCGACGGAGTTGTCGGATGCCGCAACGTGGGCGGTAATCCCGGGCCGAAATGGAAGATGGCTCCTTTCAATGGCAACTGGCCTGCATCCCTGCTGGGCTCGCAGGATCCGGTGGCAATCGACATGGTGGCCCTCGACATGCTCAGCAATGAATTTCCCGACGCTCCCGACATGGCGTATGCTGATATGTATCTGCAGGAAGCGGCAATGGCAGGAACCCCTTCTTCGACTACCTACGACCCCGAAGGCGACGGCACTCCTCTTACATCTCTCGGCATGTCCGAACATTGGAGCGACCCTGGATCACGCACCTACAAACGCCTTGAACTCCGCTATCTTCCCATCAGATAATCCCACATAAATACAAGGATTAACATAACCTTCAAATGCAGGGACACACCTTTACCTCGCGTAAAAGGCTCCCCCGGCAAACAAAAAGGCCATAGCAATTTTTCGGAATTGCTATAGCCTTAATTCTTATTACTATACGCCTTGAATACCCCTCCCAGCAATCCACATCATCCACCGGGCCGCAAATCCGCAACAGCGAAGCGAAGCGACGCTCAGCTCCCATCCGCACCACAACCAAAGCCATAGTAGCCATCAAAATTCTTGACTCAAAAAAATCCGCACCAATCCGCGCCTCAGGCCATCGGGGCAAAGCCCCAAGCCAAATCCGCGTTCCCCCCATCAAATAAAATCCAAAATGTTTTTTTGGATGGGTGTTGATTTTTTTAGAACGCGGATCCGGATCGGGGCTTTGCCCCGATGGCCGGGGAGTTGCGGATTGGTGCGG
>JAAVDX010000018.1 GCA_014801585.1 Bacteroides sp. | reverse complement strand
GCTTCGCAGTCGGTGACGATTTCTTCTACGCCGGTCACTATGTTAAGACCCATTTCTTTTAATCGCTCACTGCGATCGTAGATAACTTTGCCATTGTCTTTAACCTGCGTAAGTTCAAACCTTGGAGACTTCAGTTCAGTCATCGGGTCAAACATATATTGATCATATCGTACAAGACCATTCAGTCCCATCGCTGCACCGATTCCCTCTATCCATTCCTGCTTATCCCACTCGGGTGTATCGGTGCTATATTTTGGAGCTATTCTTCTATGGAGCTCCCCATCGATTTCTACGAGGTCGTCGGTAGCTATAGTACCTAATCCAATCCCGCTGTCTCCTACACTTACATTCAGATCCATCAGCAGTTCGAAATATGGTTCGCACTGCTCAACCCCATATGTATCCGATTTGAATCGAATTCCGGGATTGCGATAGAAATAGATCTTGCGATCCTTTTCGTAGACGTAGATCTCCTTCTGGATTCCGGTATAAAAATCATACTTACTGTATTGGCTATCATACTTAAGACCCTCACTCAACCAGGAGTAACAACCATTGCAAAAACCTCCGAGATCTTCCACATCTATCGCCAGGCGTTTACATTTGATACCATCAATCTCCTTCGAACCATCGCATTTTACGTAGATGAAGTCGTGAGTCGTATAATACACCTCTCCGTCCATCCTCGGAGTAGCAGCATAATGACACATTGTCCATTCCTTTCCATCCGTAAAAAGCGGGCAGTACTTAATATCCTCCAACCCACGCTTTACTACAGCTTCATGGACGATGGCCGGTACTTCTTCTTTATTTTCGACCATGAACGTAATTTGCGAAACCAGTTTAGTTTCATCGGGATATTTAGTAGTAAAAGAGTACTTCTCACCTAATTCGATTGAGATTGTGAAATCTTCAATGAAATACAGGTTGTGAGTATCCTCCTCATAGATAAAGGGGCATAACCCAATCTTGGTCATAGGGACTATCCCCTCTTGTGTTACAGGAGAATCATCGGTAGTTGTATAAGAGGTGTTAACTACCGAACCAATCAGATTCTCGGATAATTCGGGTGTAGTAGTTATTCCGGGATATCCATAATCAGGATTATTAGCCAAAACGATATTCTCTTGAAACAACTTTTTCTCAGACATTGTTACAGTCACTTTTGTAGCAGTCGTACCGAATGGAATTGCGTATCTTACGCAACGGGTCGGAATACACAATTCATCAGGAGACCCGAAGAGACATAATCCATCACTGGTTTGAATATAGTGGTCACCTTCAAAAGAAGTATAAATCCAGAAATCAGCCGGATCGAAGTGGTAGGAATAGGTTCGCTGCGCCTTACTTTCATTTATGCTCCCTATAATTAGGAGAATAATTGAAGAAATACTTAGAAAGAAGCGGCGGGGTATTGTAAAAAAATCTGTTTGTATCATTATATGGTTATTATTTTATGCAAATTTTCTGAGAATCTATCTCAACACCGTTTGAACTAAGCACAAGAGCATAAATTCCTTTAGCAACCTCTTCAACATTGAAATCTTCTGATAAGGAAGAGATGGGATAATTGTACGTCTCAGTACCCATTATATTTTGAATGGTGATAGTATATGGTACATTCGAAAGGAGATTTCCCTCCAGTTCTACATGCATGGTTCCTTTACTGCAGGAAACGGCTGAGAGAACTACTGATCTATAATTCTCAGAAATATCTAAGATATCATATTGGTCAGGATAGAGTTGGGCCGCATGTTTTTTCTTGTAGCCCTCCTTCAACGGTATTTCTTGATAAAAATCAAGAAGTTCACCATCTGTGATAACCTGATAAACTAAAGGTTTATAGTTTAGTTTTGTAATACAGATTGTTGCATCCTTGGGTAAGTATACTTCTGCGAATCCTACAGATACTTCTGGATCGGCATTAGGGTTGTTATTGTCTGATACTGCTATTTGTGTATCTGAAGTCCATGTTTCAATACTTAACTGTTTGGATCCACCTAGGTAGAAACATATATCCTCAAATTCTTTTGGGATCTCAGTATAAATAGGCATTTCTGCATCTCCAATAGGATTGAATGGATATACAGTAAACGATTGAGATTGAAATGATTTTGATTCACCCATAAATTGAGATTTGGTATACGTAACCAATTCTCCAAAATGTTTATACGGATCAGTGAAAAGATTCTTATAGAATAAACCTTCAAATTTCTCTGTATCAGATAGACTCGCAAAAGTCGGTGAATAAAGCCCGGGTCGTGAACTGCCAAAGTACCCAATTACTCCATTGTCTTTATTCCTAATGAAAGCTTCGCTGAGGCAAGGATCTTTAGCCTTCCCGGGGTCAATGCCGGAGGCTTCTTCATCGAACATGTTTGTATCGCATGCAACAGTAGTAATTAAAGTATAATTATCTGCTACAAGATTAGCTGCATAATCTTTTGTATAAAGATTATCATAGTTGAATACCTCTACTAATTTATTATCTTTATTAAGTTCGTACCAATGCCAATCTTTAAGTCCCCATACTTCGTGACTGCCATGTGTATACATTGATACAAACATTGGACTTTTTGACAACTCAAATTGTAGATTTTCTTTTGTTAAATTATAATTGGCACCTCCTTCAAAATCTGAATAAGTATCAAAAAATCTGTTTCTTTTACCATCCCAGAATGGTTCAATAAAATTTTTGTACATTACCTCAGCCTGAGATTCTGCATCAGACATTATACGGCCGTCCAGACTATTATTATATCGGAATAATGCCCCGGTCATTAAAATGCTTTGATTCCATTTGGAGGAATTGTAACCTCTTTCATAGGAAAGCAATTTCGTTAAATAATTATTTACATGTTCAGCTGTTCTTACCGGAATTCTGGTCAAATTGACATCAATATTACATCCTACATTATCATACCAAGTGCCAAAATATTCATTTTCCTGTGCATTCCATTGGAAGTTACCGTCAAAACTTGCATAATATAGGTCGGTTGGATACACATTCTCTCGCTCTTGGCTGGTAATATACTCATAGTTGGAATCTTGGCAATATCTTACGGGTATTACAGTGTCATCTCCACCTAAGACAACATATTCCAATCCGAATTCAAGAGTCAGATGGTAGATGCATTTTTTTATTTTTTCCTGAATATCGTCACCAAAATATTTTGTATCGATATCTTTTACTGTCATTATAAAAGGTTTAAGACCTTTCTTCCTTTTCCATTCAATGAGGGGCTGGAAGCTATCTACTAATTCATCCGATGTGATAATTAGATAGTCGATTTTCCTATTTGAGGCTGAGGTGACTGTGGGAAGCTGAGCAATTACTTCATTGACATCCTCAGGATTAGCGACGATATTCTTAAGTTGAGTCTCGAGTTTGTTTAGATCTTCCGGCAATCTTACTTCAAGAGGATAATCTTCGAGTTGAATGTTGATTGTAAAGTTTTCCACAAAGTAAAGATTTCCGTCTTCATATGATAAGGGACAAATGTGTATATTTGCAATTGGCACACCTTTCCAGAAAGTCGTAATAAATGTCTCTGTACCATCTGCTTTTTCTTCCTTCGAATGATTAGATCCATTCTCAACCGCCTGAGTACTCCCGATTCTTGTCAAGTATTCTTCGGGATTTGAAGCTAACTCAAGATTTTCTTTGATTAGTTGCTTGCTTGAGGGGGTGATGGTAACTGACTTCGCTTTGCTTCCGAAGGGAATAACGTAAGCGACGTTAGTGAATGGCAAACAGGGTTCCCCTGGTTCTCCATAATGAGAATGAATGTTGTTGGAACGGATGAATGTTTTTCCGTCCGACTGAGTCTCGAATTGATACTCAGTTTCGCTGAATTGAACGGTGTGAGTGATCTGAGCGTGCATACAGAAGCCTGAACAGATGATCAGCATGACCGAGATCAGCGTTTTGAAAAGTTGTTTTTTCATAACGTTGGATTTGATGAATGTTTAAGCGGATAAGTAAATGAAAAACTAACAATTATCTTAACCGATGCAAATGTAATAATAAAAATTGTTAAATCAAAATAAATTTTAATAAAATGTTGATTTTATTGTTTTTGCAATGAGGATTGTGTTCGGAGAATAAGAATAATAAGACTTTCCGGAATCCGGGAGATTGAATGAGGAAGTGAGGGATCAAGTACCCCCCTGTTAAAGTATTAAAAATTCAGGCTGTCAAGCCTCAGCGAGCCCTCTGCACCTCTGCGTGAGATCCTTTTGTCAGCAACGAGTAGAAATCCGCGTTCCCCAAAAAAACAGTCCATCCCTCCCCAAAAAACAGCATAGTTCAGTGAAGCGCCTAACAGGCGCGGCCAAAAAAAATCTCACCTTTGTGGAAAATAAACATAACTTTCGCCGCCACATGTAGTATCTTTGCATCGGATTTAAGAATCAACGCTTATTATTCCATCATTATCACCTAAAATAATTTCAAAAACATATAAAATTTAAAGCAATGAAAAAACTATCAACGATCACAAAAATCGTCCTCTACCACAATCAAAAAAGCCTTCCCCCGGGAAGGGGAAGGCTTCTCCATATTATTATAGGGTCAATTACCTTAAGCAGCTTACAAGTACATCGCGCTAAAGCTTCGCCCTACATTCGACGCTGTATTAGCGGATCACCACCTTAGAGGCTTTGCCGTTAGCTACCTTTACGTAGACACCTGCAGAAGGATTCTTCACTTCCACACCCTGAAGGTTGAAGTAAGTTGCATCCGCATCTACTGCCTCTACAGCTTCTACACCGACTGTTCCGGACTTAACGTCGCCCTGAATCACGATGCTTCCCGCTACATAGACCTTTTCACCATAGTAGAGGTACATGCCGCCCATGAAGGGAGCACCTGCCGATGTGAGCTGGAATGTAAGTGTGTTGGTCTCTTTCAGACCACCCATACCTTCCATGAACATCTCAACGGGAACCCAGTTTTCATCGTCATCATCCTTAGACGAACGAAGGATGCTTGTGCCCATACCGAGATCAGCGAAGTTAGCGCCTACATAGCCGGTCCAACCCTCGGGAACTGCAAGTGTGACTTCAAGAGTTGATTTGCTTGTTTCGCCAGTAAGATTGATGAAAATCTGACCATCTTCTGCTGTCTGGCTTACTGTAACCTGATCACCATCTGTTGTCACCTTGATTTCTTCGGGGAAGACAGGATCAAGTTCCTCTACGAGGGTATAAGCGAGAGGATAGAACACCGGCTGACCAAGTGCATTTTTACCTGTAGCACCGATGATGTTATATACGCCACGGTCTACTGCGGGGTTACCATTCAGAAGATTTTCAAGAGCGATAACACTGCCATCCTCAAGTACAGCAACGTATTCACCTGTCGCGGTGGGTACGCCTGCCGGAATTGTGACATTTTTAAGAACTACTGATTTGTGTTCGGTAAGACCATTCAGATTGCTGACCTGCTGCATGTGATCAAACCAACCCTGATTTCTTGTATCAGCAGCTCCGCTTCTGCCCGACCATGCCGGAAGGTAGGGTGATGAAACATTTGTTGCAGTCCATCCGCCTGAGAACATATCGTCGATTCGATAGATAGTGTTGGATATAGTTTTAGAATATATTACGACCGGTGTACCATTTACGTCCTCACAGAAGATATAGAATTCGTATCCTGTCTTTTGTACTTCTACTTCAACTCCATCTTTTATTTCAGTTGTTGTATACGGATATGTTCCGCGCTGAGCACCTGTGATATAAAGATTAAGAGATTTAGCTACGTTTACTTTATCACCTACCTCCGGAGCGAGGATTTCCATCTGAGCAAGAGTAAACGCTTCGTCGGCTACATTGAGGAAGAAAGACACTACCTCGGGCTCGTATTCGTCATTAGCTACGGTGGCTGTCATTTCTACTTCGCCTGCGCCTTTGAATTCAGCTGTGTTGCCGTTGACGCTTACTACGTTGTCATCGGATGATGTCCACGTTACTGCTACTTCGTGGGGGTTGACGAGGTTGGAGGCGAGATCGTATGACTTCTCTGCGAGAGATACTGTCACGTTCTGGTTGGTGATGGCAAGTTCTGCAAGTGGTTTGCCGGATCCCTGCTCCATGTAGTAAACCTGGATAGATGTAAACCACTGGTTGCCGTTGAGGACTGTTGCCTTGATCTCTACATCGTTCTGTGTGTAGTCGGTCGGACGCTCCCAAGTATAGTTGTATGTATACGTTGCGTTGTCGTAGGTCTCAGTCATGGCAGTGCCTGCGGCTGTGCAGGATTCGAGCTGACCGCATGACATTACGATCTTGCTGATCTCACGATCCTTGGCGCTTACGAGGAATGTGCTTGTGCCGGCTGTCGAATACGCTTTTACCGGACGTAGCTGGATACCGCGTGTTGAATACTGGTCAGCTCCCTCTGTTTCAGTAAGGGTCAGTGTGATCTCTTTACCGGGTACGATGAAGGGGGTGGAAATAGGCTGTACGCTTGATGTTGCACCCGAAATCTTTGTGAGATCAAGGATTTCGTTCTTCTCTACCATAGGAGCGGGGGCCGCTACCTCTTTATATTCGATGGGATAGAAGATGACGGATTCAACGCCGGTTGTAGAGCTGACACGACGGATGACTACGCCGAGCGTGTTATAGTAGCCGGCTGCCTGTTCTTCAATTGAGAAGTAGTTGGTGACTCTGACAGGGTTGCCATTGGCTTCGACATTGAATGTCTCGCCGACACCGGGAGTACCGGCAGCTGTAAAGTCAACGTTTTCCAACCATACCACCTTGTTGGCGTCTGCAGGTGAGATCGCTTTTACTTCGGAATAAGTTATATCCTGCGCTGCTCCTGTATTGACAGCGGGTACCTCACCTTTGAACGTTACATCGCCGGAGTTGTCGGAGTTTGTAGCAATCCATCCTGCCGGAATTACTTTGCCTGCCACATATGTATTCTTTGCAAAGGTGAAGCTGAGAGAAATCGGGTTGCCTTCCGGATCTATACCCCAGAGACGTGAGAGATCGGGGAAGGAATAGACGATGGTGATCGGGAAGTTGATGGTCACTTCGTCACCTTTATTGGGAGCAACGGTAGCCAACTGTGCGGCATTGGTTGCTTCGGGCACTACGGTGAGTGTGTACGTGACGTAGCCGGAAGCGTAGGCGTCGTTACCCTCGGTGAAGGCCATGATGGTCGTTGTGCCTCCGCCTGCGAGTGTTACATTGCCGTCGGCATCAACAGTAGCAACGTCCGTCTTGGATGATGTCCAGGTGATGGGGAGGTTGTTGGGGTTGGAGAATGTCGGTGCAGTGAATGTCTGACCCATGAATGCTTTGACGCTTGATTCGCTGAAAGCGAGTCCGGGAAGCTGTTTGTCGCCGCTTGCAGCTGCGTAGGTTACGTCTACTGTCTTGACGTAGGTAAGAGTGCCGGGTGTTCCGAAATCGAATGCTACCGAGGTGGAAGCGCCTTCCCAGGTGTAGGACGCAATGGTTTGGGTCTCTCCGTTTACGGTGATGTCCATTGCCTTGTTGAGAGTGACAACTGCCTTGCTGATGAGGCCGCCTCCGGCGCTGACTGTCAGTTCGTGGTTGGCTCCTGTAGTGAGGAGCTGCATGCCGGAGTTGGTGATCATTTTGTTGACAGCGAGTGCCCAACCGCCGTTGCCTCCTGCTGTGAAGGTGATGTCAACTCCACCATCCGATACCGTAGTGGGATCCGGAAGTGCTGTTGGGGCGTTGGCAGTCTGACGGGCGATGCCATAGGCGGGAGTAGTGCCGGTGCCTGTGAAATTGAACGACACTTCATCTGCCATCGCGCCCGTTGTGGCCAAGGCCACTGTCGCTAATGATAGAAGAAATTTTTTCATAAAGTAGATATTTAGTGAAAAATTGGAATCTGATTAGAGTATGTTTACTTTTAAATGATTTTAGCACAAAGAGAGATTTTGGGATGATTTTTCAAAGTTGAAGAGGGAGCGATGCGGGCATCGCGACCGATGAAATCTTTGGAAAAGCGCCCGAAAGATCCTTTGTGATGAAATCAAAAAATTCATAATACATAATCTAATGTTTAATTTGGTTTAAAAGTAAACATACTCTTAGAGTGACAAGGGGCTAATGAATCGAGATTGATGCAATCGTGATTGGTATGTGACCCTTTGAAAATGAAGTCTTACCGACTTCATTCGGCAAAGATAAGTAAAAATTTGCTAAATGCAAATATATTTTGTAATTTTTTATGCGCAAATATTTTGACGCGATTCTTCGCGTCAACCGAGCGAGTGTGCTACGTGAGTCTACTGCGCAAATGTAGGAATGTCTCTATATTTACGGCAGAGGGAGGGTCAGAAGGTGGAGGTCGACGGGGGTGTCTCCGGTGAGTTGCCACGCGGGTAGGCATCCGGAGTGATCGTAGCCAGCCCGTCTGAAGAGCTGAAGGGAAGCGGGGTTGGTGGCAAGAACTTTTGCGGCAAGTATCCGCAGACCGAGGCGCTTTCGGGCATAGTCGGCACCGGCCCGAAGAATGGCTGTGGCGCGCCCCTGCCGGCGATGGCGTGGAAAGACGTAGACTCCGACGAACGAGCGGGAATGAAAGAATGAGATATCATAAAAGTCTAATATCCCGATCGGTTCCCCGGTCTGACTCTCTACGGCCATCAGTCGCAATTGTCCCTCCGCTATCGGGTCGGCCCGATACCCTTCGGCATATTGTCGGAGTAGATGGCGGGAGTAGGGGGCAAGTGTGTCGGAATCAGTCCATACTGATTCTTCATTCTCCGCCTCGTAAAGCAGGTCGGCGTCGCAGGGTTCGATGGCGCGGAAACGAATCATATTATATTAAGGTGTATGTCAGTTTTTCTGGAATGGGACCCGGTTGAGGATAGAGCGCCCGAGTGTGAGCTCATCGGTATATTCGAGTTCGTTGCCTATACTGATTCCGCGTGCGAGAATGGATATGCTGACGTCGGTGTCGGCAAGGCGCCGGAAGATATAGAAATTGGTGGTATCTCCTTCTATGGTAGGATTGAGCGCAAGAATGATTTCTTTGATACCCTCTGTCTTTACGCGTTCCACTAATGAGTCGATCTCAAGGTCGGAGGGGGAAACTCCGTCGAGCGGGGAGATGACGCCTCCGAGTACGTGATATAGTCCGTGAAACTCACGGGTAGCTTCAATCGTGAGAACATCCTTCACGGATTCCACAACGCATACCACCGACGGGTCGCGTCGGGGATTGCTACATATCTCGCACGTCTCGTTCTCGCTGATGTTATGGCATTTATGGCAATATTGAATGTTCTTCCGCATCGCTATCAGTGACTCTCCGAGACTGACGGCCACTTCCTCATCCTCACGGAGTAGAAAGAGGGCAAGTCGAAGTGCTGTCTTACCACCGATGCCGGGAAGTTTCGACAATTGCTCTACGGCATTATCGAGCAATGTGGAATTATAGGATTGATTCATTTGCGGGAAATGAAATTTATATCTAATTTTGTAAATCAATAATTATAGAACGAATTTATGCTTGATTATATTGCAGGTGATCTCGCCGAAGTGCAGCCGACTGCTGCCGTCGTTGACTGCTGCGGACTTGGCTACGAAGTGAATATCACTCTCATCGATTACTCGCGCCTTCAGAATCAGAAGAAAACAAAACTCTACGTGCATGAGGCGATTCGCGAGGATGCCCATGTGCTTTATGGATTTTTGCAGAAACGCGATCGGGAACTCTTCCGCCTGCTGATAAGCGTCAGCGGGGTGGGAGCAAATACAGCCCGACTGATTCTGTCGTCGCTTACGGCCGATCAACTCTCAGAGGCCATTGCTTCGGGCAATGATAAATTGCTAAAGGGTGTTAAAGGAATCGGCGGAAAAACGGCTCAGCGCATCATCGTCGACCTTAAGGATAAAATAAATGTGGATCTATCAGCGTTAACTACTCATACGCCCCTCTCCGATGATGCGTATAAGGATGCGTTGGCGGCGCTCGTCATGCTCGGTTTTTCGCAGGCTCCGAGTCAGAAGGCTTTGCAGAAGCTTTTCAGCCAGCAGCCTGATCTGACTACTGAGAAGGCTGTGGCAATGGCTCTTAAGATGCTCTGAGGAGTCTCCCTCCAACAGGCATCGGTAATTGCGCCCCGAGGGTCTCGGCTTATCATCCGGCTGAAGAGGAGAGGAATGGTAGGATTTAACTGACCGAAATGACATCTAACAGACGAAAGTATCTTTTGCGGAAATTAGTGAAGCCGGCGGCTATCTTCGGATTGCTGACGGCCGGTGTCGTGTCTGTCGCTTCGCTCGGCCAGTATAAGAAGTCGGATCTTACGCCTCCGCCGCCCCCTCCGGCTCAGGGGCAGGCTCTGAGAGTGGATAAGGGTAATCTTGGCTCTACCAATATCCCGGATAGCATTATTCTTCCGTCCCCCGTCAGTCCGACTCTTCCCCGTGGTTATGCCGATTATCTCGGACAGGAGTATGCTGCCGATCTTTCCGACCCGAAGAATATCTCTACGCAGGCGGAGTTTGATCCCCTCAGCGGAATGTATGTCATTCATACCCGGCTCGGTGAGAATGATATCATCACTCCATATATGATGACGCCCGAGGAGTATAATGCCGCGCTCAACCGTAAGGAGATGTTCGGTTATTTCCAAGAGCGTAACTCGGTGGCTCAGGCTGAGTCGGAAAAGCAGCCTTTCAATATTCTCGACATGAATTTCGCTCTCGGTCCGCTGGAGAAGATCTTCGGTCCGGGCGGTGTCAGACTTACTACGCAGGGCTCTATTCAGTTGTCGATGGGCATCAAGAGCAACAAGACTGATAATCCGGCTCTCTCGATGAAGTCGCGTCGTAAGACTTATTTCGATTTCGATCAGAAAATTCAGGCTACTATCGGTGCTTCGGTTGGCGATAAGCTGAAGTTTAACATGACTTATAATACCGATGCTACCTTCGACTTCGACTCTAAGAATCTTAAACTTGCCTACGAAGGTAAGGAGGATGAGATTGTAAAGACGATCGAGGCCGGTAATGTATCAATGTCCACCGGTTCGTCGCTTATACGTGGTGGTACGGCCCTTTTCGGCGCGAAGGCCAAACTGCAGTTCGGTAAACTTACCGTCACCGGTTTGCTTTCGCAGCAGAATTCCGAGTCGAAGACCATCAACACGCAGGGTGGTGTGCAGTCTACGAAATTCTCTCTTCGTGCGGATGAGTATGATGCCAACCGCCATTTTTTCCTCGCTCAGTATTTCTTCGATAATTACGACTCTTTTGCTGCCCGGCTCCCTCTGGTAAGTTCGGGTATCAGCATTACTCGCATCGAAGTCTGGGTGACAAATAAAAATTCCAATTATCAGGAGAGCCGTAACTTCGTAGGTTTTACCGATCTTGGAGAAAATTCCCGTATGGCCAGCAATTATTGGGTGCCGAATCATTCGTTGGCCATCCCTACCAACTCTTCCAATAATCTTCTTGACGTAATCAAGACGGATTATCCCGGTGCTCGTAATATCAACAGCGTGACTCAGACTCTTGAACCTCTGCAGGCTTACGGAATTACCGGTGGCCGGGATTTCGAGAAGGTGGAGAGTGCGCGTTTGTTGAAATCCAATGAATATACGCTCAATTCTCAGCTCGGTTATATCTCGCTGAAGCAGGCCCTCAATTCCGATGAGGTGTTGGCCGTGGCGTATGAATATACCTACAATGGTAAGGTGTATCAGGTCGGTGAGTTCTCAAGCGACGTCACTCAGACCGACCAATCGCTATATCTGAAGATGCTCCGCGCCACGACTATCTCCACTCAGCTTCCTATGTGGAAACTGATGATGAAGAATGTCTATAATCTCGGAGCGTATCAACTGCAGCAGAAGAATTTTAAAATGAATATCAAGTATCTGTCGGACACGACGGGTACGGAGATTACATATCTCCCGATCGGAAATATATCCAATATTCCTCTGTTGCAGGTGATGAATCTCGACCGTATCGATTCTAATCAGGAATCGAATCCCGACGGGTTCTTCGACTATGTGGAGGGTTATACCGTGCAGTCCACCAACGGGCGAATTATCTTCCCGGTAGCCGAACCGTTTGGTAATCATCTGGCGCGGAAGATCGGCAATGAGGCTTTGGCCGCACCTTACGTCTTTCATGAACTCTATGACTCTACTCTCGTAGTGGCCAAGCAGTTTGCGGATA
The DNA here is from genome assembly GCA_014801585.1 of Bacteroides sp. Lineage (GTDB taxonomy): Bacteria > Bacteroidota > Bacteroidia > Bacteroidales > Muribaculaceae > Lepagella. The sequence continues at coordinate 213,297 of JAAVDX010000018.1, read as the reverse complement.
AGAATAAGTTCTCTCTTGTCGGTGAATATCAGGCTTCCAACGGTGCGCAGATCCGCTTGAACGCTATGAATGTGCCTCGCGGTTCGGTCGTAGTGACGGCCGGTGGTGCCACGCTGCAGGAGAATACCGATTATACCGTCGACTATTCGATGGGTATTGTGACGATCACAAATCAGAGTATCATCGACTCGGGCACTAATGTCAGCGTCACTCTCGAAAACCAGTCTATGTTTTCGATGCAGCGCAAGACGCTTATGGGTCTCGACGCGCAGTATCGTTTCTCGAAAGATTTCACCCTCGGCGGTACGTTGCTCCATTTCTCGGAGAAGGCGCTCACGGAGAAGGTAAATCTCGGCGATGAGGTCATCAATAACACTATGTGGGGGCTTAACCTTTCCTACAATAAGGATTTCATGTGGCTTACCAACCTTATTAATAAGGTGCCTACGATTAATGCGAAGTCGGCCTCCTCTTTCAAACTCAATGCTGAGTTTGCCCAACTCATTCCTCATAAGCAGAAGAGTGGGTCGAATAAGGGTTCGTCGTTTATCGATGATTTCGAATCTACTCAGACGGGTGTGGATCTTCGTTCGCCCTATTCATGGTTTTTGGCTCCTACTCCTTACGATTCGGGCGCCGACGCGCTTTTCCCGGAGGCGGCTCTTTCTAATAATGTCGATTATGGTAAGAATCGCGCTTTGCTTGCGTGGTATTATGTCGACCGGCTGTTTACGCAGAAGAATTCCAATTCTATCCCCGGATATCTTAAGAATGATCTCAAGCAACTCTCTAATCCCTATGTGCGTGAGGTGAAAGTGACGGAGATTTTCCCCAACCGCGAGATAGTCTACGGTGAGCAGAATCTTGTGCAGTGTCTCAACCTCAGTTTCTATCCCCGGGAGCGCGGTCCCTACAACCTTGATGCCGACAATATCGATGCCGACGGCAATCTGCTGAATCCCGAGCGTCGCTGGGGTGGCATCATGAGGAAGATGGACAACACCAACTTTGAGAATTCCAATGTGGAGTATATCCAGTTCTGGATGATGGATCCTTTCCTCGACGATGAGAATCCGAATCGCGACGGTGGTGATCTCTATTTCAACTTCGGCGAAATCTCGGAGGATATCTTGAAGGATGGTATGAAGAGCTATGAGAATGGTATCCCCATCGACGGTGACGATCAGTTTATGACCGAGACCAACTGGGGTCGTGTCAGCCGCCAGACTTCGCTGACCTATGCATTCGAGAATGCCGCTGATGCGCGTCCCCGACAGGATGTCGGTCTTGACGGGCTGCCTAATGATGATGAATTCAATTTCTCTTCCTATAAGGATTATCTCGATAAGCTCCGCACCAAACTTTCTCCTGATAAGATCGCTGAGCTGCAGGAGATTCCATGGTCGGCTTTCAACGACCCGGCAGGTGATAACTATCATTTCTTCCGCTCTGACTATTACGACGCTACTCGCGCCTCTATCCTTGAGCGCTATAAGCGTTATAACGGGGTGGAGGGTAACTCTCTTTCGCCCGATCAAAGCAGTAATCCTCAGTATCAGTCGGCGCGCACTGTGCCCGATGTTGAGGATATAAATCAGGATAACACCCTTAATGAGTATGAACGCTATTTCCAGTATAAGGTGTCGATTCGTCCGGAAGATCTGGAAGTAGGCAAGAACTATATCGCCGATAAGCAGACTTCTTGGGTGAATACCCGTGCCGGCGAGCAGGAGGTGACGTGGTATCAGTTTAAGATTCCTTTGGCATCTCCCGATAAGGTTGTCGGCGGAATCAATGACTTCTCTACTATACGTTTCGCCCGTATCTTCATGACCGGTTTCCGCGAAGTGACTCATCTTCGTTTTGCTACGCTCGAACTTGTGCGCGGTGAATGGCGCGACTATCAGTTTAACCTCAACAGCCGCAACGATGCGCCGGCCGAGGGCGATCTGGATATGTCGGTTGTCAATATTGAGGAGAATGCCGGTCGCGAACCGGTCAACTATGTGCTCCCTCCGGGCGTCGACCGTATTCAGGATCCCGGTCAGTCGCAGGCTACTCAGTTGAATGAGCAGTCGCTACAGATGAAACTTACCGGGCTGCAGCCCGGCGATGCGCGCGGCATCTATAAGAATACTCAGCTCGATCTGCGCGTCTACAAGCGTCTGCAGATGTGGGTTCACTCGGAGGCTCTTATCAATGATGCCACCAACCTTAAAGATGGCGACCTTGCCGTATTCATCCGTCTGGGTTCTGACGTCAAGAATAATTATTATGAGTATGAGGTGCCACTCGATGTCACTCCTCCCGGCCGTTACAATAACTTCAACAGTGCCGACCGCTCGAAGGTATGGCCTTCGGCCAACCGTCTTGATATCGATCTCAGCGTGCTGACAGATCTTAAGACGCAGCGCAACCATGACCGTTCGGCCGGTGCGGAAGGGGTAGGGTATGGTGTGCTCTTTACCGGTCGCGATCCCAACAATGCCCATAACAGAGTGGCCGTGCTGGGTAATCCTTCCCTCTCCGATGTGAGAGTGATGCTTATCGGCGTGCGCAACCTTTCTTCCACCACAAAGGATGGTATCGTATGGCTCAATGAGATGAAGGTGACCGATTTCAATGAGGATGGCGGTTGGGCCGCTAAGGTCAATGCCAACTTGGCCGTGTCCGATCTTGCCAATGTCAATTTCTCATTCCATAAGGAGACCGACGGTTTCGGCGGTGTCGATCAGGGTCTGGCGTCGCGTCGCATGGAGGATTATCAGCAGTATAATGTGGCCGTGCAGGGCGATCTCGGTAAGCTGCTTCCGGAGAAGGCCAAACTCGCTGCCCCCATCTATTATTCAAAATCGCAGGAGACTACTACTCCGAAGTATAATCCTCTTGATCAGGATATCCTGCTTAAGGATGCGCTTGACGCAGCCGCTACGAAGCAGGAGCGCGACTCGATTAAGAATTATGCCGTCACTAAGAATATCACCGAGAGCTTCTCGCTATCTAACTTCCGTTTCAACGTGACGTCGAAAACTCCGATGCCGTGGGATCCCTCCAATTTCACTCTGGCTTTCTCTTTCAATAAGCAGAAGAATTTCGATCCTACTACGGAGTATCGATATACTAACGATTATCGCGGTTCGCTGCAATACTCTTATTCTCCGATGATCAAGCCTCTGAAGCCGTTCGGCTGGGTGAAGGGTAAGGGTAAGAATGCGAAGTTCCTTCGCGACTGGCAGATCAATTGGCTCTTCAATAATCTCACGTTCCTCACTTCGATGTCGCGATATTATTATGAGGAGCAGACGCGCAGTGAGATTGATGTTGACTTTCAGTTGCCGGTGCAGGTGAGCAAGAATTTCTATTGGAATCGTCAATTGTCCCTGACCTGGAATCTGATTCAGAGTCTTAATCTCAGTTTCAGCTCCAACACTACGGCACGCATCGAAGAGACTGTCGGGGCCGTCAACAAGCGTCTCTTCCCGGATAAGTATCGCGATTGGAAGGATACGGTGTTGAGTTCCATCCGCGGTCTGGGCACGCCTTGGAATTATAATCAGACGTTTACCGGTACGTATCGCGCACCCTTCAATAAGATTGCGTTCCTCGACTATCTGAGCGGTTCGATGACCTACACTTCGAGCTACCAGTGGGATAAGGGTTCGACAATCGATGGTGTATATCTTGGTAATTCAATACAGAACCAGACGACGTGGAACGGCGACGCCCGACTCAATTTCGAGACCCTTTTCAATAAGTCGAAGTATCTGCAGAGTATCAATAAGCGTTTTGCTTCATCTTCGAATCGCAACAATAATAAGCGTAATTCTTCGATGAAGACTCCTAAAGTGAAGAAGTTTGAGAAGGCTTATACTCTGTCGATGGATACGACCACTATGATTGAGCATAATCTGAAGACGAAGAAGGTGAAGTTTAAGGCTATGGCCAACGGCAAACCGATTACGCTTAAGACGCGCGTCGTAGATGAGAATAAGGTTGAGATTTTGTCGAAGGGTAAGACGAATATTAAGGTGACAGTGACGGAAGACGTGAAAGATAATTCCGGTAAGAAGATTGCGGATGAGATTGCTCAGCATACTCTGCGCTTCCTGATGATGCCGCGCTCTGCAAGCTTCAGATTCCGCAATGTCCATTCGCTCAATCTTCCGCAGTTTGCGCCTAATATCGGCGATATCTTCGGTCAGTCTACGGCTTACGGCCCGATGACGCCGGGTCTTGACTTTGCGTTCGGTTTCTATGACGAATCTTACGTCAATAAGGCTCTCGACCGCAACTGGCTTCTGACGGATAACAATCAGGTGTCGCCCGCGATATGGAATCAGACCAAGGAATATAACTTCGAACTTTCTCTCGAACCTATCCGCGGTTTGAAGATTACGCTGACGTCGAATCTTACGGATTCGAGGACTCGTCAGGTGCAGTTTATGTATGACGGTATGCCTACGACCCGAACCGGTTCTTATACGCGTACTCACGTAGCTATCCTTACCGCCATGCGCGGGTCGAAAGCCGAGGATGGGTATGCTTCGCAGGCATTCACTCGTTTCCTCGAATATATCCCGCAGATCGCCTCGCGTTACGAGGCGCGTTATCGCGGCATGGAATATCCCAAGACCGGATTTATGGAGGGTAATCCTCTCGGTGGTTCGGTCTATAATCCCGAGGTGGGAAGCGTAAGTCCGACAAGTTCCGACGTGCTTATCCCGGCGTTTCTGGCGGCATATAGTGGCGGAAGCCCCTCCAAAGTCGGTCTTGATCTCTTCCCGGGTCTCTCTGCGATGTTGCCCAACTGGAAGGTGACCTACGACGGTTTTATCCAGATGGGAAATATGAAGAAGATTTTCAAGTCATTCACTGTGAGCCATGCGTATCAGTGTACTTATCAGATCGGTTCTTACGACTCATATCTCGATTGGCAGGGGGTAAGCGGTGATTTCGGTTTCACGCTTGATGCACAGACGAATCAGCCGGTTCCGTCGTCGCCATATAATATTTCCAGCGTGGCTATCACGGAGAAATTCGCACCGCTTGTCGGAGTGAAAATGACTTTCCAGAACGATCTCACGGTAAATGCGGAATATAAGGATTCCCGAACGTTGAATCTTAACTCTTCCGCAGGGCAGGTTGTGGAGACCACCTCGCAGCAGCTGACTATAGGTGCAGGATATAAGATTGCCAACTTCAATAAGATTCTGAAGATGGGCAGTCGGCAGGGCAATGTCAGCAATGATCTGTCGCTGAATCTCGACCTGTCGTATGCCAACAACTCCAGTCTGATCCGACGCATTGAGACGGCTTATACGCAGGCTACTCAGGGCACGCGCACCTTCTCGATCAATTTCATGGCAAGTTACATTCTGAGCAAGCGTATCACGCTGAATGCTTTCTTTGATCATCAGGTCAACACCCCGCTCGTCAGCAATACAGCTTATCCTACCACTAACTCCAACTATGGAGTCAGCGTCAACGTTTCTTTAGCACGATAGGGTAGATTCAGTAGAGTCGCCCTGTTCGTGTTAACTCCTGCCGAATGCACATACCTGAATGTGCGGGAAACAAGTCTCAACAACTGTAATGTAATTGATAAAAAAATCCCGCGCTTTAATGGCGCGGGATCTCTTATCATGAAGTAGTTTTAATATCTTTAGGCTTCATCTTTGGGAGTAGCTGCCCCGGAGGCGGGTACGCTTACTGTAGGAGTCTGAGTTGCGAATGATACGCTGGGCACTTCATAACGGAACTTTGCTTCCCAACCGAGTGCGGAAGCACCGAGTACGGCTGCATCGCTCTCTTTGAGCTCGGAGAGGATGATCTTTGTCTTACCCTTGAAGATGGGGAAGAGGGATGCCTCGAATGTTTCGCGGAGCGGACGCATGAGAAGTTCGCCGCTCTTGGCGAGACCGCCGAAGAGGATAATTGCCTGCGGGCTGGAGAAGGCTACCATGTCGGCAAGTGCCTCACCGAGGATTTTGCCTGTGTATTCGAAGATCTCCTTTGCGAGCTTATCGCCGGCAATAGCTGCATCGTAAACGTCCTTGGATGTGATGGCGTCGATGTCGATGTTGCGCAGGAGCGACGGATCTGTACGGATTTCGAGGAATTCGCGAGCTGTGCGTGCTACTCCGGTAGCAGAACAGTAGGCCTCAAGACAGCCTGTGCGACCACAACCGCACATGCGGCCGTTGTTGCGCTTCATGACTACGTGGCCGAGTTCACCGGCGAAGCCGTCGTGACCGTAGACGAGCTGGCCGTTGACTACGATACCCGATCCTACACCCGTGCCGAGTGTGATCATGATGAAATCCTTCATGCCACGGGCTGCTCCGTAGGTCATTTCACCGAGTGCTGCTGCGTTGGCATCGTTGGTGACCGCTACAGGGATACCTCCGAAGGCTTTGCTTACTTTCTCTGCGATGGGGAGGATACCATTGCCCCAGGGAAGGTTGGGCGCGTTCTGGATTTCGCCGGTGTAATAATTGGCGTTCGGTGCGCCGATGCCGATACCCTGTATCTTGTCCTCAGCATCGTTGAGACGGAGCATACGGGTCACTTCGTGGTGAAGTTCTGCGATATAATCGTCGAAGTTGGAGTGCTTGCGGGTCTTGATTGAGTCGCTGGCCACTACCTGGCCGCGGGCGTCGACGATTCCGAAGACGGTGTTGGTGCCGCCTATGTCGATGCCAAGTACATACGGTTTGCTCATTTCTCAGTAATTTTTAATTACAGGTCTGTAAAATATATTGTTATTTTTTTATAATCTTGGGTCGGTGAGGAGTGGATGAGGACTTGATTGAGTTTTTCATGCGTATTATGACAGGAATGAGATTCGCTGCCGTGCTACGTATGTATCTGCAAAGATAACAAATATTTTCTTATTCTGCTATTTTATGGCTAAAAATTTGCCGTATATGAGAAGAATTTTTATTGAAATATAGAATTGAGTGAAGTCCGGACAAGCCTTTTGAGCCGAAGATGTAATTTTGTAATTTCGGATTAAAACCTATATGCCTTGAAAATTGTTAATAAAGCAAACCGGATGTAAAAATGCATCCCCCGGTGGTGATAGATATTACTCCGGTGAAGATAGATATTACTGCTGTATATAATAACTAAACCGATAAATACTATGAATTTCAACAATTTCACAATCAAATCGCAGGAGATTGTGCAGAAGGCCATAGATCTGACCCGATCGGCGGGACAGCAACAGATTGAGCCGGTGCATATTCTCAAGGCTATGATCTCTGAAAGTGAGTCGATTCTGAATTTTATTTTTCAGAAACTCGGCGCAAGCCTGCCGGCTGTTGTGCAGGCTGTAGATAAGGAGATTGCTTCGTTGCCGAAAGTGAGCGGTGGTGATGTATTCTTGAGCCGCGAATCCAACGATGCTATGCAGAAGGCTATTGACTTTTCTAAGTCAATGGGCGATGAATACGTCTCTGTTGAGGCGATGCTTATGGGAATCCTTCGCACGAAGTGTAAGGCTTCTCAGATTCTTAAGGATGCCGGAGTCACTGAAAAGGGTCTCGAGGCTGCTATCAATGACCTTAGAAAGGGCAACAAAGTTAAGGACCAAAGTGCCGAAGAGTCTTATCAGGCTCTTTCTAAATATGCAATCAATCTCAATGATCGCGCCCGCTCGGGTAAGCTTGATCCGGTCATCGGGCGTGATGAGGAGATCCGTAGAGTGCTCCAGATTCTTTCCCGACGCACTAAGAATAACCCGATGCTGGTCGGCGAACCGGGTACCGGTAAGACGGCTATTGCCGAGGGCCTTGCTCAGCGTATCGTGCGCGGCGACGTGCCGGAGAATCTTAAGTCGAAGCAGATTTTCTCTCTGGATATGGGTGCGTTGGTTGCCGGTGCGAAATATAAAGGTGAGTTTGAGGAGCGTCTGAAGGCTATCGTCAATGAGGTCACTCAGAGCGATGGTGAGATTATCCTCTTTATCGATGAGATACATACTCTTGTCGGTGCCGGTAAGGGCGAGGGCGCTATGGATGCTGCCAATATCCTGAAGCCTGCATTGGCTCGAGGTGAGTTGCGTTCGATCGGTGCGACAACCCTTGATGAGTATCAGAAATATTTCGAGAAGGATAAGGCGCTTGAACGTCGTTTCCAGAAAGTGATGGTAGATGAACCGGATGAGATGTCGGCTATCTCTATCATGCGTGGCCTTAAGGAGCGTTATGAGAACCACCATAAGGTGCGTATCAAAGATGAGGCGATTATCGCTTCAGTGCAGCTGTCAGTGCGTTATATCACTGATCGTTTCCTTCCTGATAAGGCTATCGACCTTGTGGATGAGGCTGCTTCCAAGCTTCGCCTTGAGATGGATTCGATGCCGCAGGCTCTTGACGATGCCGCCCGCAGAATCAAGCAGCTTGAGATTGAGAGAGAGGCCATCAAGCGTGAAGGCGATGATTACAAGCTGAAACAGATCGATGAGGATCTTGCCAATATCCGCGATGAGGAGAAGGCGCTTAAGGCTAAATGGAAAGCTGAAAAGACTGAGATCGATAAGATTCAGCAGGCTAAGATTGATATCGAGCAACTCAATATCGAGGCTGATCGCGCTGAGCGTGAGGGTGATTATGCCAAAGTGGCCGAAATCCGTTACTCCAAGATTAAGCAGAAACAGGATGAAATCGCTGAGACCCAAGCCAAACTGGTAGAACTCCAGGGTGAGGGTGCTATGATTAAGGAGGAGGTCGACGCTGAGGATATCGCTGAGGTCGTTAGCCGCTGGACCGGTATCCCGGTTAAGAAGATGGCTCAGAGTGAGAAGGAGAAACTGCTCCATCTCGAGGAGGAACTCCATAAGAGAGTGGTAGGTCAGGATGATGCTATCCGTGCAGTCTCTGATGCCGTACGTCGTTCGCGTGCAGGTCTTAACGATCCGCGTCGTCCGATCGGTTCGTTTATCTTCCTCGGCACCACCGGTGTCGGTAAGACTGAGCTCGCCAAGGCATTGGCCGAGTATCTGTTCGATGATGAGGATATGATGACTCGTATCGATATGTCGGAATATATGGAGAAACACAGCGTCAGCCGTCTTGTCGGAGCGCCTCCGGGATATGTCGGTTATGACGAGGGTGGCCAGCTGACGGAAGCCGTGCGTCGTAAACCTTACAGCGTAGTGCTCTTCGATGAGATCGAGAAGGCTAATCCCGACGTGTTCAACATCCTTCTTCAGGTGCTTGATGATGGTCGTCTGACTGATAATAAGGGACGTTTCATCAACTTCAAGAACACTATTATTATCATGACCTCCAACATGGGTTCGGAAATCATCCGTGAGAATTTCCAGGGATTTGCCGATAAGAAGGAGGATGAGAAGGAGGAGATTATCTCCAAGACTAAGCAGGATGTGATGGATCGTCTGAAACAGATTATCCGTCCCGAGTTCCTCAACCGTATCGATGAGACCGTGATGTTTACTCCGCTGGATAAGCATGACATTCAGAAGATCGTGGATATTCAGGTCAACAGCGTGCGCAAGATGCTTGCATCTAACGGTGTGAAACTTGAGGTCACCAAACCGGCTCTTGAGTTGCTCGCTGAGGACGGATATGATCCTGAATTCGGTGCGCGTCCCGTGAAGAGAACTATTCAGAGAATGGTGCTCAACCAGTTGTCGAAAGATATTCTGGCTCAGAAGGTTGATAACACTCATCCGATCGTAATCGACCGCAAGGGAGATGAACTCGTCTTCCGCAATGAGAAAGAGTGATAAACTCCTATCCCTCAATGAGAAAGAGTGATAGACTCCTATCCCTCAATGAGTAAGGGGGTAAGTTCCTATCCCTCAATGAATAAAATATCAGCCTGATAAGGCATAAAATAAAGAACAGTCCGGTGTGTAAAATCACGCCGGACTGCTCTTTATTGTCAGACCTGCATTAATTACTGCGGTCTGTCATATGCATATCAGATCTTTATTTACTGCGGTCTGTCATATACATATCAGACCTTTATTTCTCGGCGGTCTGCTTTTCAAACTGATATGCGGTCTTATCTCTTTTTTAGAAGATTTGTAGTTCTTTGTAAAGGCGCTGAATGGGAAGACCCATTACGTTGTAGAAGCTACCGTCGATTTTTTCTACGGCTGCTCCACCGATCCATTCCTGTATGCCGTAGGCTCCGGCTTTGTCCATCGGATTGAAATTGTCGACATAGTAGCAGATTTCCTCATCGGTCAGTTGACCAAAAGTTACATCCGTGACGGATGAGAAGGATGTGCGACGCTCTCGGGTAGCGATGGTGACTCCGGTCACTACCTGATGGGTCTTCCCCGAAAGGGATCGGAGAGTCGCCATAGCATCTTCGTGAGAGTGGGGTTTACCGAGAATTTTATCACCGAGAATGACGAGGGTATCCGCCGTGATGATGAGTTCGTTGTCGCGAAGATGGGGAAGATAGGCATCGGCTTTGATGCCGGAGAGATAGAGGGGAACTTCGCGGGGGGGCATAGTATAGGGATATGTCTCTTCAACGCCGGAGATGGTCACTACATTAAATGGTATGCGCATCATCTGGAGCAATTCGCGTCTGCGAGGCGATTTGCTTCCGAGAAGAATATGATATTTTTCAATATTTTTCATTGAGATCCGATTTTTTAGAAGATTCTTTGCAACTCTTTGGGAAGGTAACAACTCTTTGGAGCGGTCCTAACTCTGTTGAAACATAACAACTCTTTGGAGCGGTGACTATTCTATTGTGGAGGTATCATGCACTTTTGTGGAGGTATCATGCACCTACTGCAGAGGTCGTGGGGGTCCAGGTATCCTGCGCTCGCATTACAGATTCGATCAGATCGCGGGCGCAACCGTAGCCGCCTCCGATCTTGGAGATGAATGTGGCAGTCTGTAGCACTTCAGAGGCTGCGTCGTAGGGAGCTGCCGACAGACCCGCAAGTCGAAGGCAGGGAAGATCCGGGATGTCATCGCCCATATATGCGATCTCTTCGTAGGTGAGAGAGTTGTCGGCGAGCCATGCGTCTAACACCGGTATCTTCTTGCTGACTTTGATGAATACGTCGGTAACGCCGAGGAGATTGAAACGCTTTACGATTCGGTCGGTCTTGCAACCTGTAATAATACAGATCTTGTAGCCTGCTTCGAGGGCTACACGGATCGCATAGCCGTCGTGGAGGTTGGTAGTGCGGAGTGGTTGTCCGTCTTCGCCTATAAGGAGAGTCGCAGATGATAATACGCCATCAACGTCGAAGACGAATGCTTTGATTCGGGAGAGGTCTTTTGCTATTTTACTCATGATTTGATGATTCTTTATAACGGAGGATACTTCATAACGGAGGATTCTGATTTTCTGAGGTTGGAGGAGTATGTTTGCTCTTATATAAATTAAGGATGTGATTTCCGGATTGAGTCAGTGAGGAGGGTATAGATCCGGGCGAGTCGGGAGGTGGAGGATGTCTGGGAGTCGGAGGAGGGATGTGTATCTGATGCGATCCGGGAGGATGAGGATGTCTGGGCGTCGGAGGAGTGTTGTGTTGCGGATGCTATCCGGGAGAGATGGTAGTCGATTACCTTTTGGTCGTGGCGCACTGCAGGACCTGTCTGGGCTTTTGCAGGACTTGTGGTGGAGAGTTTTGCAACTGTCTGACGAAGGAGTGGGAGAAGATATTTGAAATCGAGGTTTTGTCCGGTGAGGTAATCATCGGCGAGTTCGCAGAGATGGTTGGCGAAGTTGCAGGTGAGCACAGCTCCGATATGGTAGTCCGCTCTTACTTTTGAGTCTGCCTCAATGATATTCGGAGATATCTTTGCGGCAAGGGCTTTTATAGATTCGAGGGTAGGAAGGTCGGTAGCCTCAAGGAGAAAGGGAATGTCGTCGTAGCGCATGTCAACCCCTTTTGAAAAGGTCTGCATCGGATAGAATACTCCACATGGGGTAGCGGCCGGAAGAGTATCTGTCAATACGCTTAATGGTATGCTACCGGAGGTATGCATGATGATTTGAGCACCTTTCAGGCTTTGACTTTCAAAAGCCTCATTAAGTCTTGCGGCAACCGACGCTATTGCATCATCCTTCGTCGCAATGATAATGTGGGAATAGCGGTAGAGTTCCGGAAGAGAGTCGCGTGAAGATTGCAGGTCGCTCTCAACTCCGGCTTGATTCAGGGCATTGGCGAGATGTGTGCCGACATTTCCCATCCCAAGTATCAGAACTTTAGTTTTCATTTCTCCGGTTTTTCATATTTTTGGTTATTTTCCAGAAGTGCTACAATCCCCATGGTCATGCGGAAATTTAGTTCAACACCACCACGGATCCTGCCGTTGGCTGATGCCATCATATCAATTCCGGCATACCCGTTGTAGCCCGGTGCAATCCCGGATATTACCTGATCAAGACTTTCCCTCTGAGCCTCTATAAATTCCTTATTGAAGTCGGGCGCGACGCCGGAAATAATTTTCAGAAGTTCCGATTGTCGGCCAACTTCGTTACTAATATAGTTGCCATTCTCTGAGGCAGAGAAGAGGGAGAGACCTATGAAAGATGCTTTACCGTCGGTAATCTGCCATTCTGTTGCGAAATCAATGCTTTTAGGGAAAAACGTCTCGGTCATTACGTAGCCTTGTTTTCGGATCCCCCCTGCTATCCATTGCTTCAGTTTTGCGGTAGGCAGATTCGAATCCGCAAGCATCACACCTCGTCCTGAACTGCTCCATGGATATTTGAAGAAGGCCTTTTCACCCGTCTTCTTCCACCATCCCATAGCATCGTCTGCATCCTCAAAGCGTAGAGGAAGCGGAGATATATGTTTTGACAGACCTTTTTCCGACAACCGGATATTCAGCGCTTCATTGAAAGGAATGGTAGTAGAGCGGGAAGCAATCTCTCTTATCCACAAGAGCGTTTCATCAGAGGGTAGGAGCGATTCCGGAGCTCCGGCAAGCCGAAGCCGATGTCGAAGGTCAGGAGTCCAATTCCACGGCCGTATCTCATACTCCTCACTTCGCTCACTTACTTTCCTGAAGAATTCCTTAAATCTCGCAGGGGTAATAATCCGGTTATCCGAATAATCGAGTTCATCCGATTTATTGAGTTCATCCGATTTATCGAGCTTATCCGAATTATTGGATTTATCCGCATTGGTTGGTTTATATTGTTTATCGGCCTTATCGGGACTATCAGAGAGAAGGGTATCAGGATTGTCGAGGATTAGGATATAGTCTTCCGGTCGGGCAAATCGGAGTGGGGTCAGGGCGAGAGAGCGTCGTAGTTTGACTACAGGAGCGGGGGGAGTATATGACTCTTTGAACTCCGCAAGAGCGTAGTCAGCTTCCGGGTTGAAGATGTGGATCGCGGTCTTATTCATTTATACGACTTCACCCGCCGGAAAAAATTCAGTTCCGGCGGGTGAGATTATGTGTCATCATTTTCTACGTGTTGCGCAATGAGAGGGGAGTTATCGGTACGCAAGCGTGTGGCGTAGATTGAAAAGATTCAGTCTTTGAGATGATCTTTCTCCTTGAGGGGGTTGGAGAAATAGAGCTTATGCTCGATATATTCCTGAGTAGCGATCAGAGTCGGCTTGGGAAGTTTTTCGTAGAAGCGAGAAATTTCGATCTGTTCGCGGTTTTCAGACACTTCCTCAAGATTGTCGGAAGAAGCGAATTCCGCAAGTTTCTTTTCAAGCTCCTTTTTGAGGTCGGCAGCGATCTGGTTGGCGCGTTTTCCGATAATGCATACAGTCTCATAGACGTTGCCGGTCTGCTCGGCCATTGCGATCATGTCGCGGGTCACTGTAGTCAGGGGAGCATTTGTCTTCTTATAATCCATATCTTATATTCAATAATTAGGAGTTTTCTTGGGAATGATTGAGATTGAGATCTCAGAGGGGGTGAGAGAGGTTTTTGGGGAAGATTTTGAGAGAGGGTTTAGGGAGAATAGAAGTTTGGGAGAGGGTGAAGAGGGAAGGAGGGAAGAGGGAAGGAGGGAGATCAACAATCAGTCTTTGACATGATGGCGCGAGAGATTGTAGATGTTCTGAGCTTCCTTTAGATGTTTCGACTCCGGGAAGTTGTTGGTGAAGGAGTAGTATTCATCGATTACGTCGCGATAGCGTTCCTCTTTTCGCTCATCAACACTCTGTTTGGCTTCTTGATATTTTGATTTTAGGATCAGAAGTTCGAAGTCTTCGCGATATTTGGAATAGGGGTAAGTCTTTAGGGCATTCTGCGAGGTGATGATAGCAGCTTCGTAATTATTGCCGAGGAAGTTGCCCATGTTGTAATAGAGCTGGGCATTCTGGAGCTCCTTTAGCGTCAGTTTATCCTGCATTTCGAAGATCGCGTTCTGCGCGATAGTCACCTTGTCGGAACGTGGGAAATAATCGAGGAATGACTGAAGCGCCTCGATAGCCTTGATTGTGCTTGATTGGTCAAGCTGAGGATCGGGTGAGTCAAGGTAATAGCCGTAGCCGTTGTAGAAGCGGGCGAGTTCGGCAAATTTACCTTTGGGATAGCGGGTGGTGTAAGTTTTGAAGTACACTCCGGAGTTAGCGTAGTCCTTATTTTCGTAGTAGGACATGGCGAGTAGGAAAAGAGCTTCCTCACCGTCGGCCGTACCGCGGAGAGGAGTTATAAGGTCGGTAAGCAGGGTCACGGCCTGAAGATATTTCTTCTGGTCGTAAGCCTTCTTGGCGTAAGAGTATCTATAGTTGACGTCGCGGGATTTGAGAACCTTTGTGTATTCTCCGCAACCTCCGAGGAGGAGTGCGACGACGGCGATTATCAGGAATTTTCCTTTCATTGTTGGTTCAAGGCGCTTTGAGCAGGCAAAATTAATAAAAAAAATCGGAATTTCCATTGTTTTGAGGAGATTTTTTTCTTTTGAGGAGATTTTTTTGCTCTGTTGCGATTTTTTTATTCAGTCTCTTCTTTTGAGACTTCATTCTCACCTCTATGAGGCCTGTCGTGGGTTGGGGAAGATATCAGACTTTTTCGAAGTCGCTGCGGAGTTCTTCGTAGCCACGCCGGAAAAAGAACTGCTTGAAATCTTTGGGACGGATGATCTCATCACCGGCTATTACGATATCTGCATCGAGGGGGACTCGGCCTTCGGCTCTTGCTTCTTCATCGCGGCCTTCAGCTGCCTCAATTTCTTTGAGGCGAGCGTTGAGCAGATAGATCGGGAGGGAGGATTCTATCTCGGCCACAGCGTTCAGATAGTGGGGCTTCCCGGATGCTCCCAGAGCAGGGGATTCGTAATGGGTAGAGGAATATATGGAGTCGGCCAATGTTGCCAGGGAATTGAGAGCATTGATCAGATGGGTTTCTCGCGGTTCGCAGTTGGAACCTAACCCGATTACGTAGCGCATAACTATGTGAGGTGAAAAATCTTACTAAAATCTCCGGATACTTAGATCTCTTTGGCGGGAGAGGACTCTCCGTCAGGCGCGGAGTGGAGAGTGATGACTGTTATTTCGGGAGTAGCTCCTATGCGGAAAGGCATCCCGACTTCACCGGCTCCTATGTTGACGTAGAGTTTCATCGGTGTCCCGTCGGTGGCCGGACGGCTGTAAAGTCCTCCCCATGTGGCATATCGGAAGGCTGATGGACTCCATTTCCAGTTGCCGAGACGGAGTTCGAATTGCATGGCGTGGGTATGGCCGGATAAGGTGAGGTCGATATTTGAGATTTTTGTCACTTCCCGCAGCCAGTGTTCGGGGTTATGTGTCAGGAGAATCTTGTAGCGGTTGTCTTTGAGATTCTTGACGGAATCGGTCGATAGGGGGTAGGCGTCAAGAAGATGCCCGTATTGATGGAAGGGAGGTTCGCCCCAGTTTTCGACTCCGATGAGCTGAATAGTGTCGCCATTGGCAATCAGATCAGTGCGTTCGTTATTCAGGAGGCGCCATCCGATCTGGCGTTGCCAATTCTTTAGCAACTGCAGATTCTCATTCTTTTCCTGAGGAGTCGGCCAGTCGATATAATCTCCATAGTCGTGATTGCCGAGGATTGAGTAGACGCCATCTTTTGCTTTCAGTCCGGAAAGAGCGCGAAGGAACGGCTGGAGTTCACCGGTCTGACGATTTACGATATCGCCTGTGAAAAATATCGCGTCGGGCCGGAGTGCATTAACAGAGTCACACAGGCGGGAGATGAAACGTGTATCATTGCCCCACGTGCCTACATGAAGATCCGAAATCTGTACAATCCTATAGCCATCAAAACTTTTTGGAATACGCGGTGAGGAAATGTTCACGTCGACGACCTCAATCTGTGAGCGGGTGACGAGAGCTCCCCACCACATAGCAACGAAACTGATGACCGCCAAGGGGAGGCCGATCCATTTACCCGTATGCCATGTCCTTCGGCCGAAAAGGCGCGGAAGGCCTCCGAGAATAGAGAACAGGGTAAAGATAATCTTAGGCACATATACCGACAGATAAGCGTATATGCCCCACATCTGAAACTCTATGCCGCTTCCTACATCGCGGCGTGGCATAAGGATACAGATGAGGATAAAAATCCAGCAGAGTACGGAGAGAATGCCGTAGGCGATTGCTGCAGCTCTCCGGCGAGGGAAATTGCGACGAATATCGGCAAATATATATGAATCGACGGCCACTGACAATATAATGAGTGTCAGGGCCATCATAAGAGGAATTCTCATAACTTTCGGATTGAGAAGATACAAATACAATTTAATCAGGGTCGGCGACCTTAATCGATGCAACTGTCGTATTTGAGGCAGTGAACAAAGATTTATTCAAGGGCACCGCCGAGAATTGTGCGGAGTTTGTTTTTGAGGGGGTTGGCATACATGGTGAGCATCATCGTCATCATATATTCGCGCTCTTCGGGGGTGATATCGGGGAGGTCTACTTTGTCGAGCTGTCGGTTGAAATATTCGATTACCTCCTGTTTGCGTTCGGGGGTATATTCTGCTTCAAAACGTGTCGTGTTATGAAGCAGATCGAATGCCACATAGTTGATAGAGAAGATCATGTAAGAGCGGTGTATTGCCTGGTCAATGATCTTCACTACATATTTTGCAGCGGTGTTGTTATCTTTGAATCGGCCGATCTGATCGAGTTTGGAATTGATGCGCGGAGTCATCTGGAAATGTACCTTACCCTTAAACTGCAGCAGTCCGGTCTCCATTGAGAAGAGGTCGTCGCGTTGAGACTTCTTAAATTCCGGATCGCGGCGGCGCATGAGGAACTCGCGGACTTTAAGATAATCGTTGGGGTCATATTCGTAGCTGATTGCCACGGGCATAAGATTAATCTCCTTGAGTCGATCCATGAAGTCGCCTTCGCCGTTGATAGCAAGCATCTTAATGAGCGATTCCTGAGTATGATCGGAGGAATCCTTTGCACGTCCTTCGCGCTGAGCGATCCATACTGACTCGTGTTTCTCAAGCAGACAGTAATGAATATATGCCGATAGTTTCTTAGCTGCAAGCAGCCCTTCGCGCAGGCCGGTGTTGCGTTTGACGATGAAACTCTTATTTAGTCGGACAAGATCCTTAATCCAGTCGAAAATCAGGAGATTATCGCCGATAGCCACTTCCGAGGTCGGTATATTGCGCCGGAGGAAAGCCAGATTGAGGAAAGAAGCATCCAACACTATGTCGCGATGGTTGGTGATGAAGGTATAATTCAGCGCCGGATTGAAATGCTTTATACCGCCGAGTGTAATTCCGTCGGTAGTGGTCTTGGCCAGCATTTCAAGGAACGGGAACATTATCTGATGTTGGAAATCATATTTATTGTCGATCTTACCCAACTCCTCGAGCAAGACCGGGAGATCGCGCTCCGGAAGAGCATATTTAATCGCGTGGAGGAAACCGGGTTCCTTCACGAGACGCTCCATAGTGGAGTGGAATACGCTGTCGTCCAGAGGCGCTATGTCGGAGAAATCTATATCTTGGGTCATAATTCTATCTTTTATCTATCTATCTTAACGTAAAGATGATGCAAAAGGTTAGATTTTGCAGTTGCCAAAAGCCTACTCTGCAAATTTAATCATAAATTCATTAAGTGAGTCTCTGTGAATTCGGTGAAAACTACGGCGACTCTAAATAAATGTTAAATTCTGTCGGAATTAGGCCTTTTCAGAGGTATAGTTGCGCCATTTTTCAAGCAAAGCTTCCATATCGGGGGGGATTGGAGCTTCGAAGTCCATTTCCTTTCCGGTGACGGGATGGCGGAAACCGAGAGTCTTTGCGTGTAGGGCCTGGCGAGGGCAGATGGCGAAGCAATTCTCGATGAAACGTTGATATTTTGCAAATGTAGTCCCTTTCAGTATGCGGTCGCCACCGTAGCGGGCATCGTTGAAAAGGGGATGGCCTTGCGATAACATGTGGACACGGATCTGATGGGTTCTTCCGGTCTCAAGCACGCATTTAACGAGAGTCACATATCCGAAATTTTCCAATACCTCATAATGGGTGACGGCGTGTTTGCCGATATTCGGGTCGGAGAATACGGCCATCTGCAGTTTGTTGCGTGGATTCCGGGCAATATTGCCGATGATGGTACCCTTATTCTCCGGGAAATTACCCCATACGAGCGCCCTATATTCGCGGCGTGTGGTTTTATTGAAGAATTGCTTTCCGAGATCGGTTTTTGCCTCCGGGGTCTTCGCCACGACGAGCAGGCCGGAGGTGTCCTTATCAATACGGTGTACAAGACCGAGACGCGGGTCGGAAACGTCGTAATCGGGGTCATCCTTGAAATGCCATGCGAGAGCATTGACGAGAGTACCTGTGTAGTTGCCGTGTCCGGGATGGACGACCATTCCGGCAGGCTTGTTGACTACGAGCAGCGCGTCATCCTCATATACGATTTCGAGAGGGATGTCTTCCGGGATAATCTCCAGTTCATACTTCGGCCTATCCATCACGATGCTTACCACATCGCCCGGCTTCACCTTATAAGAAGACTTTACCGACTTACCATTGACAACGATACAATCGGCTTCGGCAGCCTGCTGAATACGATTGCGGGAAGTCTTCTGCATTCTCTCCACGAGGAATTTATCGACACGGAGAAGTTTCTGACCTTCATCGGCCACGAATCTGAAATGCTCATACATCTCCTTACCGTCGGACGTGACGAAGAGAGGTTCGACAATCTCCTTCTCATTCTCCTCTTCGTCGAAGCCTTCAATGGGATTTTCTTCAATAATCATAATATCTACTTCAATGAATGAGGTTGAGAATTAATAGAATTCGATTTCTTCCTCAGTGACGGTAGTCTCTTCGGATGATTTTTGGGAAGATTTGGATTCAGAAGGATAATCAGGCACGTAGCCGGCTGCTCCACCATAGTCGGGTTCGAAGTTAGTGGCGCCGTTGCTGAGTTGTTCGGCGCGAGTCGCCATGAGTTCTTCGTTTTGCAGTGAGTCGCGTATCTCAGTGAGCCGACCGTCGTACACCTGCACTACGATAGACGCATTTACAGGCACTTTCTGCATCTTCTTAACCGGCACACCGTTGGCAAGAACTTTTACGATACAGTCGTTATCTCCGAGCACCTTTACGACTCTTACATTCTTAAAGCCGAGTTCCTGCAGACGGGCGAGTCCGGAGCGAGGAGAAAAACTTTTGAGAGCATCCTCCATCGGATGGTTGTCGTCGTCGATAACGACCTCTTTCGGATGGACTGCATTGATATATAGAAATATCTTACGTCCGGGTTTTACGATTGACCCTGCTTTCGGGAACTGCTCAATGACGTACCCCGGACGCACGTTGTCTTTATATAGCGAATCGCGGATGTCGACTTGGAAACCCTCGTCGTGAAGGATGCGTATGGCTTCCGTGTAGGATTTATTCTCCACGTGTGGCACTTGATCTGTGCGGCCATGCTTCGTGAAGATAGCTATAGCGAAATATACTATGAAGAGTCCGAGTGCGGCCACGGCGATGATTATTACTATGTTAGTCAGCACCGGGAAGCGTCCTGCGAGTCCGGATGGTTGGTTCTGAGGTTTTTGTGCCATAGAAATGTTGATTTAACAATCCATTTGATTAAGGAGGGTTGAGCGTCATGAGCGCGAAACTCTCCGGAAAAGATATAATCCGATGAGGAGATAGACCACGTTGGGGATCTCCATAGCTATGAAGGGAGAGGTATATCCGTTGATGGCGAGAGAAGACGTGACTGTGGAGAAGAGAATGTAGCTGAAGCTCAGAGCCAGTCCGATACCTATATTGATGCCCATTCCTCCTTTTACCTTCTTAGAACTCAGCGACATTCCGATCAACGTAAGGATGAAAGCGGCTGCTGTAGCTGCGTATCGGCGTTCTTTCTCAATCTCGAAAGCCTTGATGTTGGCCACACCGCGCATCTTTTGTTTCTCCACGTAGTCGGTGATCTGCGGAGTGGTAAGGGTCTCCTGGTCATTGACGGAGATGAGGAAATCCTTCGGTTCGATGGGGATGATGGTGTCGAGTTTATAACCTGTGCGCACTTTCTCTTCCATCCCGTGGAAATCTCGGATCATGTAGTCGTTGAGAGTCCAGTGGTATTGTCGGGTGGAGTCGTAGCGTGCGGTTCTGGCGGTCATGCGCGAGACGATCGTCTTACCATCAAATTTATCCATAGAAAAGCGATAGCCCGTCTTATCGGAATTTTCAAACCGGCTCATGTAGACTACGTTGCCCGGCGAGGCCATCAGCTGGATATTGGACCCCGACTCTACACTCTTGTTCTTGACATACTTATTAGTATACTTAATCCGGGCTACATTGGTAGGCGGGATTATGTAATTGGAGAGAGCGAAGGTAAGAGCTGCGAGAATGGTTGCACCGATCATATAAGGCCTTAGCAGACGCTTATAGCTGACACCGCTCGAAAGGATAGCGATAATCTCCGAGTTTCCTGCAAGTTTGGAGGTGAAGAAGATTACGGCGATGAATACGAATAGCGGTGATAACTGATTGGCAAAATAGGGGAGGAAAGATGCGAAATAATCGAAGAGAGTCTCCTTGAGGGGAGCTGTAAGGAACGCATCCAGTTTCTCCGTAACGTCAAACATCGTGATGACAGCGAGGAAGAGGATTGTGGCCATCACGTATGTGCCTAAGAACTGTTTGAGAATGTATCGGTCGAGAATCGTAAACCGTAGTGAGCGCACAAACCAATCCTTCCCCTTACGGAAAGGGGAAAGCAGCATAGGCGATATGTTGATCCGACGTGAGCGTTTCTTTATCTTTAGGTCCTGAACATCCTCCTGCATCTCAGGGTATAGGCCTGATTCAGGGGATTCGCCAGCGTAAGATAGGGAAGCGCCGGACTCGGAGGCGAGCGGTTCTGCCGGTTCTAATTCACTCATAATTCTCAGATGGTTCTTATTCCGGAGCCGTTATGATCAGAGTCGACGGGTCACTCTTTCAATCATTTCCTTCTTCCAGGCGGCGAAGTCACCGGAGAAGATATGCTTACGGGCTTCGCTGACGAGCCAGAGATAGAAACCGAGATTGTGAATAGATGCTATCTGCATGGCAAGGAGTTCGTTGCTGATGAAAAGATGGCGAACGTAAGCTTTTGAGTATACTTCGTCGACGTAGGTGGGTCCGCCTTCGTCGAGAGGAGAGAAATCGTCGGCCCATTTTTTATTGCGCATATTCATGATGCCGTTGCGCGTGAAGAGCATGCCGTTGCGGCCGTTGCGTGTGGGCATTACGCAGTCCATCATGTCGACGCCGCGGTCGATTGCTTCGAGAATATTGGCCGGCGTGCCGACTCCCATCAGGTATCGCGGTTTATCGGTCGGGAGGATGTCGTTAACGATTTCAATCATCTCATACATCTGTTCGGTAGGTTCGCCTACGGCCAATCCGCCGATGGCATTACCGTCGGCGCCATAGTCGGCTACTGCCTTGGCGGCCTCTCGGCGAAGGTCGGGATAGACACATCCCTGCACTATCGGGAAATACGCCTGTGAATATCCGTAGAGGCCTTCCGTCTCCTTATATCGGTCCCAGCCGCGCTTCAGCCAGCGCATGGTGAGGGCAAGAGAATTCTTTGCGTAAGTATAATCCGACGTGCCGGGAGGACATTCATCAAGAGCCATCATTATGTCGGCTCCGATTATGCGTTCGATATCTACGACACCTTCCGGAGTGAAGAGATGTTTCGAACCGTCGATATGGCTGCGGAAATAGGCTCCTTCCTCCTTGAGTTTGCGGATAGAAGAGAGGGAAAACACCTGAAAACCACCGGAGTCCGTGAGGATCGGACGGTCCCAGCCGTTAAACTTATGAAGACCACCGGCCTGACGGATGATGTCAAGTCCGGGACGCAGATAGAGATGATATGTATTACCCAGAATGATTTTCGCGTCGATGTCGTCGCGGAGTTCACGGAAATGCACACCTTTGACACTTCCCACTGTGCCTACGGGCATAAAGATGGGGGTGGGCACAAGACCATGATCGGTAGTGATCATTCCCGCGCGGGCATTAGTGCCCGGGGCAGTAGCTTCAAGTTTGAAATCCATATAGTCGTTTCGTAATTGAAGTTGTTGAATCCGTTTGGCAACTTCATTCGTGATTCGTGACTACAAAGTTACAAAATCTTTATGACCCGACAAAAAAATTCATCTTCCGGCAGTGGCAGATTGTATGTTGCAGGTTTTATAACTTGATTCCTTATTGCTTGAACAGGGATGAGGTAAACTTCAGTATTCCGGTTCTTTTCAGCGTTTCCGCATCGAGAACTATATGAAATCCGAAGTCGGGAGGCTGAAGAACGGGTGATGCACTCCGGTGGTAATGGGAGATTGTGGCAGAGGAGAGGTTCGGACGCCCGGCCATGATTTCGCATAGATAGGCAATATTCGAGTCGCTGTTTGCCGATCGGTTGTTATTTTCTGAGGCAGAGCACATAGCGCTCTTTTTTCTCCAATTCTTCCAATTCCTGTGCATGTCGAACGGTATGGCATATAGAGGGTTAACTTCTGTCGGAGTCAATTCGAAGAGGGGTAGGGATGTGGGAACTTCATCGCAGTCGCACTCATATATAAAACGTTCGTTTGATAATTCGTGCAATTTAAATCCTGGGGGAGCCCAATCGTACACATATATATAACGGTTGTCGCTTCCGACGAGTGCATTCAGATAATCGGTTAGCTCCGGGTTGCGGTGGCGGAAGATTGCTGATTGAGGATCCGAGGGGTCGTAGATTCGCCGGATTACTTCGCGGAACTCCCTATGGCGGTCGTCGTGCGGCTGAATGCGCTTCCAACTCTGCCATTTCAACCATTCGGGAAATTCCCATGCGTCTTCCAACGTTATCTTAATCAGCTCACCGCTCTCCCCATCTGTCTTGAAGTGGATATATCCTTTGGCCACAGCATCTTCCGGATTGCTGCGTTGCGGATTGAGAATATAGTTGGATACTACTTCCGGAGGGAGCAGATAGAAGTAGGTAGGGATAGCGGAGTCCTCCGGTTCCAGCAGTTGGAATTCATAGACATTCAGTTCCCATCCCTCTCCGTTGCGGCTATAGCAAAACGTGAAATAAAAATCATAAGCAAAAATCCAGAATCGGTTTTCTCCATTGTCGGCATTATCGACCCATATGCCCGGAATGGTAGGATTCAAGAGATTCTTGCCACCCTCGTATCTGGCTTCAGGAATAGCGGTTGTGCGGCAGGCCTCGATAGTCTGTCGCATTAGAGTAAGGAAATGCAAGGGCGTCCATTCATTGCGAATTTCCGGATCGGCAAGTGCGCAGTCGATATTTTCTATGATCTGAATAAAGATGAGAGGTTTGTCGAACGAGCCCATTTTCGGAGTGTCGTCGCGAAGAACCGTCATAAGGTCGCGCATCCTTTTGAGAGCGGCAATGGTGTGCGCATCTTTGATGTCGTGGCTTCGTTCGTTGGTAGCACGTTTCGGATCAACGATATCAAAGGTGAAAAGTATAATCCAACTGATGGAGATGAGAGGGATATCCAAAAGTCCGTCGGGAAAGAACAGCCCGAGAAGTTCATTGTCGATATCCTTTACTTTGAATTTTGCGATCTCATCGGGGGAAAGCATGTTGGTGGTAGGCGACCCGGAGGCATTCGTTCTGAGCATACCGACGCGGGGTGCGGCTGCAAACTGGAAAATCATCCGTAAAAACCTCTTCCGCGAAGCTGCCTGTTGGCGGTCGCCCCAATCACATTCCGTGAAGAACTCCGCAGCGTTAATATATGAGCGCGTAATATCACTGAGAGGGATGGGCAACACTTCCTGTGCCGCTTTATCCATAATTGAATAATAGGTATCGACATCTCGCTGCGACTCTCGGTTGGCCCTCACCGTTTCGAACGATACACCCCAATCCTTCTCATATTCGGCATCTGCACGCCGGATCAACCGCGTCCTGTAGGCCGCTTCGATCGCTTCATATTTGGTCAACTCTTCAATCATTGTAATACCAATAGTTAAGTTACCCCTTAAGTTACCCCTTAAGTTACTCCGGGAATATGAAAATCCAACTCATCCTGCTATCCGACCGCAAAGTTAGCAAATTCAATCCAAATCCAAAAATTCCCCCTGTCAAAGAGTATAAGCGCACACGGAAGAGCAGGGAACTCACTGAGTTTCTACGACATGCTGTTATTTTAAACTCTCTGCCTTTGACCTAATACTTACGCAAATTCCTTAGAATCTGCCTTAAAGCGAGTCCTCAGCACCCACACGAGCAAATTTCAATAGTCAAGAATAATCCCGAAAAAATCCCCCTTATTTCCAGCTTTTGAATCTAAACCGCCTAACCGTGCCAAATGCCTCTTGCGTACGGTGCTTCCTACTATTAACTTTGCAACCGAAATCCAACGGGTATCAGTATCGGCCACCGATCGCTATCAACTGACTCTCGGAGATCAGCACCGGAGGTCAGCCGAACCCCACAGAAATAGTGTGAAACTGCCTAAACTCTTAAAATATGTTAAAACGAGCGCCTGATCCATAAAAATTGATTAACTTTGCGACACTCAAGCGGAGGAGAAATTCCGTAGAGTGAAGAAAAGTGTCAAGCTTTCTTTCTCAGTTACATCTAATCGCCAAATAAGAATCACGCTGAGAGGAGCAAGATTAGGCGCTCTTTCTGTTTTTGTCGCACCTACCAGGCGGCCCCGACGGGTCGTGCCATAGCATAGACAAACGCAGAGGGGCAGTTTATTCGAACCTCCCTGTCATTCAGCGTGTAGGCTTTGGCGAGCCTGATGTAACTATGATAGAGGCGCGATGAATTCCCCTCTTTTCTTTTATCCTAATCTCATCAACTGCCCCAGGGAATCGGGAAGGCTCTTAACCACACTTAACACGCCGCATACAATGAAACTCAATAAACTTCTTTCCCCCACTTCCACGTTCATGATATTGTGCGCTTGCTCTCTACTGGTAGCAGGAGGCAGCACAGTAGCTTCATGCAATAGTTCGGATAGTGAAAAGGCTGCCGTTACTGAAAGTTTAGACGATTCTATAGTAGGACCGGCAGTGTATGATGCCACTATAACGACAAATACCTCCAACACCCCCGTACCTGAGCCCGAAGAACTTGTTGCCGAAGTTGATCTCGCTGATAACAGATATGCCTACAAGTTGCAGGCTGTGGAAAATTCAGGAGCACGCTTATTGTACGCAGACGGTAGAAAGATTTTCTACTCTCAATGGGCTGCTAATGAAAGTGGATATGATAACAAAATGGTAGCCTATGATAGTGACACTGATTCACAGCAGACAATTTCCTTGAATAAAACATCCATGATCGATGAAGAGATGAATGTGGATGGGATTGTAGAGAATAATGGTGTGCTGACGGTCATAATGACAGAGATGCGCAACAGTAACGGTTGGGTGGAAGGCACCTACGTATGGCAATACAACTGCAAGACCGGAGCATGGAAACCCATAGCAAAAGAGTGTTCAGGAGCCGAGTTCATTAACAACGGCAAAGCCGTCAAGATCGACCGAGCCATATGTCTCAACCCCGATGAACCCACCTTCATGCAGGAGTACCGCCACCGCTACACAACCGTCAACCTCTGACTCTCCCCAACTCTCTCCGAACCTCCTTTGAATCTCTCTAAATCTTGAATGATCTGATTCTTAACATATACAGTATACACTCCCTCAGATAAATTCTCAGGCGATATAAGATGAAACATTACTAACAGAAAATCTGAATCGATAAACCGGTATATGTAAAAGAATCTGACTCACAGAGATGATAATAACTGTCTTAATCCTTAAAATATGTTAATATGAGCGTCTAATCGAAAAAATTGATTAACTTTGCGATACTCAAGCGGAGGAGAAATTCCGTAGAGTGAAGAAAAGTGTCAAGCTTTCTTTCTCAGCTAAACGAACCGCCAATTTGAAAGGACTGAGAGTGAGTAAGATTAGACGCTCTTTCTGTATTGTAGTATCAGCTGAAGCGGTATTACCGCATCTACGCATACACAATCCAGAGGGGCAGTTTATTCCAACCTCCCAGATCATTCAGTCCGAGGCCTTGGCGGGCCTGTTTAGCTATGATAGAGGCGCGATGAATTCCCCTCTTTTCTTTTATCCTAATCTCAACGCCTCCCCCAGGGAATCAGGCAGGCCTATGTGAATGTCCAAATTTCTTAGCATAATGAGAAATAAGCGCGAAAAGTGGTGGATCAAGTCCTTTGTCATGATTCTTGTTGGAATCATAGGCAGCGTGATTGTTTATAGAATGTGGGTTAAATCGGAAGAATTAGCTCCACTGAAGATAGACTATACCTACGTTGCCATTCCTTCCAACTATGATCAGACAGCGGTTATCGAAAATCCAATAACAAATTATAAAGGAGAGGTAAAAAGTACTTCTGCAGATAGAATGTCAGATAAAAAGGGAATATTTTATGGTTTAGTATTGGAACTTTCACAGACATAGAAAAATTTAGTGAGGCAGCTAAGTTTTATTCTGGAGGTAAGATCAAATACAAAATATGTCCTACTAAGGATGGAACAAGCATATCTATACTAGAGATTGAGCCGTTTTACTCTGGAATCAATACAAGTTTAATTAGTATTAAGGAGGGTGAATCCTTACAGAGTATCAAATGGGTTGGGCCAATAATATATGAATTAGGAAGAAAATGGGCAATTCCATGGAATGATAAATCCGAAATATCGGGCGTTAGTGATTGGGCTCCTACAGCCAGAATTAATAATGTGACATTAACTCCAAAGGCTGAGATTGAGAAAGATAAGCTTCTTTATCTGATTTCTTTAGGTCCGATAACCGAAAATGATAGAGATTTGTATGCAGGCGATTCCAAGTTGTCAGAAGATCAAATAGAGGATCTTAAAAAATTCAGAATACTGCATAGGAATCACATTTTCGCTAAATACCAAATTTGTGAAGGTTACAACGAAGCGGTAGAAACGGCCCGGCAGCTGAGATCTTCTGAGTAAAACATCTAATACTTTGGTCAGAATATTAAATTGAAAATTCATAGCATCATAAGAAATAAAAGATTAAACGGTTGGATAGTTTTCTTTGTCGGGGTTCTTGTTGGAATCATAGGCAGCGTGATTGCTTATAGAATGTGGGTTAAATCGGAAGAATTAGCTCCACTGAAGATAGACTATACCTACGTTGCCATTCCTTCCTACTATGATAGTACAGCGGTTATCGAAAACCCGATAACAGATTATAAAGCAGAGGTAAAAAGTACTTCTGCAGATAGGATGTCAGATAAAAATGGAAATATTTTATGGTTTAGTCTTGGAACTTTCACAGACATAGAAAAATTTAGTGAGGAAGCTAGGTTTTATTCGGGAGGAAATATCAAATACAAAATATGTGTCACCAAAGATGGAACCGGCATTTCTATCATAGAAATCGACCCAATGAGATCTGGACTTAGTGTAAGTTACGTTGGGGTAAAGGAAGGAGAGTCAGCATCAAACGTAGAATGGATTGGGCCGAGAATCTATGAATTAGGGCGAAAATGGACTGTCCCATGGACAAAAAAAGGAGGGGTAAACGGTATTAGTGATTGGTCCCCAACATCCAAACTTAATAATGTGTCATTAACTCCAAAGGCAGAGATTGAAAAAGATAAACTTATTTATCTGATTTCTTTAGGTCCGATAACCGAAAAGGATGGAGATTTGTATGCAGGAGATTCCAAGCTTTCAAAAGATCAAATAGAGGATCTTAAAAAATTCAGAATACTGCATAGGAATCACATTTTCGCTAAATACCAAATTTGTGAAGGTTACAATGAAGCGGTAGAAACGGCCCGACAGCTTAGATCGTCTAAGTAACTCTTCGATTCCATTTATTTAACTGCAAATACAAGAATATATAAAATTAATCTAAAAATATCTTAAGTAAGATGCAAACCGACAGTAATCAACTTTCGCAACTACAATCACTACTGGATTTGGGTGTAATAACCCAAGAAGAATTTGAAAGTGCAAAACAACGACTTCTCGATTTGGAGTCGGATCAGAAAAGTCCTACATCTTCGGAAGAACCTGTTAATTCTCAGCCAGAGAATCAGAATCCTAAAAATCCACAGGTGGGATGGTGGGTAATAATAATAGCAGTAGTTGCAATGTTAATCGTTATTTCAACTCTTTTTACCCATAAAGGAGGTAATAATAACTATGATTCTTACGAATCGTCTTCATCTCAATTCCCAGAAATGACAGAGGACGTAGATTCGGATGTGAATTATGATTATTCGGAATATAACGTAGCAGAACCTGAAGAAGGAGTTTTTATTGGGAATCCATGGTGTAAAGATTTTTTTAAAAATGAATGGGGTGAGGAAGATGTAAATCTTCCGATGATGTATGTCCTACTTAAAAGTGCCGGGTGGAACATCCGGATAGATTATGTCGCTCCAACTGAAGCCAATCGACACGGTGTATTCCGTTTCTATCTTCTGGATGATGATGGTTATTTGACTGACTGCTCAGGTCCTGTAAACATTTTTGTCAGAGGTGCCGGTGGAGGTACATATAACGTTGAAGTTACAGGGACACGTAATGGGATAACTTTTGTAGAAGATCCATCCATGATTGAAGGTCTAAAACATTTATTCAACCAAGGAGCCTTTGATGTGCGAATGGAGTTTGATAAATATAACGAGCGACATTCTGCGCAAGCAAGATGTGAATCGTTTACAGGTTCATTCCAAGAGGCTTTGGACAGATATCTATAATATAAGTACGATTTAATTGAATAGAAACTCAATTCAATCATTGTTCGTGGAAACTTTGAAAAAATTTAAGTAGCATGAAATCGAGCATAAAGTTGTGGATAGTGGCTATCTTAATGGTCGTGAGTGGCTCTCTGTGGGGTGCTCCGCCGTTGGCGTCTATTCAGAGAGCTAAGGCGATTGAGGAGGAGGCAAGATGGCAATTGCCTATGGAGTCCGGGTTTGGATTGACAATGACGAGTGTGGAATTTGATAGCCAGTCAAATACTTTGGAGTATACCTATTATTACTCTTTCCCCATGGATGTTCCGAGTCCGGAATCTCTTCAGGAGAGAAAACAGGCTACGATACACCTGTTGAAAGCTAATCCTCAGTCGGAAGACTATCAGCTCTGTAAATCCGGAATCTCTTACCGTTATATCTACTTCTCTGAAGACGGGGATTACCTTTTTGAGTCTTCTATATCTCCGGATGATCTGCGATAAGACAGCAGTTATCTTTGAACTACTCGAATAATCAAGTCTGTAATACTTAACAAGAAAATGAGAAAAACTGTATTAACACTGCTCGGGGTTGGAGTAGCCATGACTTCGTGCGGAAATTCACAATCTTCTGCGATTCCTTATGATGACACGATAGCGATGGGTGATGATACGCTGGTAACTGAGGAAGTGGTGGAAGAATCTCCGGCTACAGGCGATACCCCACAAATCACGACCATCTCGCTTGTAAATGAAGAGCCGGAGACTAACGTCGCTATCGGTATCAATCTTTTCTGCGAACCGTTGTCGAAGTCGGGAGGTTCGGCTCAAAGTATGGGAATTTCCAACAAGCTTTTCCGACAGATGCAGAGCATCAAGTCGGATGCTGCACTTAACTCTTCTCTGATAGCCGATGGTTTTCAGTGCATTACCAAAAAGCAGAAGCACGACTATGATGAATCGATCGATGATTATGTCGACTATATGGTAGCGACATACATGAGATCTACATTAGATGGTAATATTACTGTCTCTGTGGATTATGATGGAATAACCATCAATTTCCCGACGGCGGCTATGAAGCAGGCCTTTATGAAGAGTATTGAAGAGAGCAAATCCAAGGGCTGTATCTATCAATCCAATGAAGCATATTGGGTTGGAGTACGCATCACTCAGAGCGGCAATACAGTAGAACTGATCCCCTGCGGAGGATAAAAGTAAATAACTTAATCAACTATAATATGAAAAGACTTTTTCAAATCCTGATGGCTGTGACATTAGCCTTCATCGTTGTTTCCTGCTCTAAGGGCGAGGATAAAACTAAAAAATGGGAGTATAAATTTTATGTTCCGAATACATACACCATTAGTGATTATTATCAGCGTGGTATGCTTGACGAGAACGTTGTATTGGCAGAAATAAATAAATTAGGAGAGGAAGGATGGGAATTGGTGGATGTTTACACGAAGGTGGAAACAGTTCATCCTAACTTTGGTAATGAAAAGTATGTGACGGGTATTCAGCCTAATACAAGAACAAGTAGCATTGTTTATGTCTTCAAACGCCCCTTGAAGGAGCATACAGAGAAAAAAGCAGGTTCCGAAACTGATACTGTCCTTGATTCTGCAGCGGTTGATTCTGCTGTGGTGGACGTTTGGGATTCAGAAGATAGCAATGATTCCGTAGCGGCCTGATATTATGGTATAGTTAGTGGAGTTACCCGTTGTATGAAGTGCCTGACAGGCGCGGATATATCAGTTGAGGAATATTCAACGCGATAGAACTCGAGATAATAAAAAAGGAGAGAAGATTGAAAAATCAGCTCTCCTTTTTGTTCGAGATATAAATAGAGAATGGGATTCCCTTGTTGGATTGTTTTTGAATTTTGTAACTTTACTTAGGAAGTATGATTTTAGCCCAGTCCGGTACATTCGTAGTATAAGATTTTACAACCTCCCCATTGCTCATACGGAATAAAATTCGAGCATCTGAATCCTCTACCGAGTTGTCGTAAACATACAGTCGATCTACTATGGGAGCAACAAGTTGACAGTTGGCTATCGACTTATCGTATCGAGAAATGATCTTCGTAATTGGGACATCATGGCCACCGTTTAATACACGATTGGCAACGCGCTTAGCATTTATAGTAGGTGATATAGTTGAAACAAAAAATAATCGGATAAAAAATCCGGCCATCTTTGCACGTATTATATAATCAACCTTATCGCTTCAGACATAACAGTCTCAAAAATATGGCTCTTTCTTTCGATAAGACACTTCTCACGCCAGTTATTACAATAGTTTGCCGCTTTGAGAACTGCCTCACGGTCATTCCAATCACCGAAAACATCACGAGCCACATTGTCGGGATTGATATATTCCGAATCTTCCAGCCACTCGTGATGCAGAATCTTAGACGTTACGGAAGTTTTGCCCGACCCATTTGGACCGGCAATCACAATCAACACGGGACGATGATCAGTAGTTGCCATTCTTAATTCTATTTATGGTATCTCCCCATTTCGCTTGGGCCGCTTGCGAGGCAGCTTCGATACTTGCAGTCACATGCGCAGCTGCTCGGCGAGTGCTTTCGCGTGCATCTTCGGCAACCTCCCGCATGATCTGTGCCATACGTTCATCGCCGGGTTCATCCATCGACGTGAGTCGATAACTGTTCATCTGTTCTTCCGACATAATATATAATCTTTTCTATTCAACGTAAATCTTACTAAAAAAGTCTGAGTTTAAGTCTATTTTTATGCTCATTTATAATATATGTATGATTTAGGTCGGTGATTCGCTTCTTTCTTGTGGTAAGGAATCTAACCTGAGTATTATAAGTTACGTTACAAAAATAAGCCTAAAATCTGAATAATGCAATAACTTGAGGAGAGAAATCAATAATAAAAATGGTGCAACTCAATGAGTTGCACCATTTTTATTATTGATTTTTATATGTATTACTTGACTTCTTCGAATGTGAAATATATTGTAAGTCAGTGGAATATCGGCTGATGTTCCAAATATGGAAATAATATTATCTATCTGGGACTATCTTGATTTAGTTTAATCCATATCCAAATCAGAAACCTCGAAAGTGTGGATGCGATTGATAATTGCATCAATTAAACTATCAAAACCAATGTTGTTGACGAAAACAGACTTGGGTATGTTTGACCGATAGTCCGCAGAAATAGTCATTCGGTTCTCGTCTGATTCTTCATCTATGGCAAAAAGATGTTCTGATACGGTTGCAAGCTTTTCAGCTACATCGAAATGAATATGTATGTGCTGTTCAAGTTGATCTATTAAAGGAAATACGCCATTTGACAGACCTTTAAATGATGTCAGATCTACTCCACATAGGGCATAATGCCCCTTTTCGTCACAAGCTTTCCGTATCTGGAGTTTACTCATGTGGGCAGGTTCAGAGAAATTCCATTTAGCCTTACACTCAATGAAATAAACATCCTTGCCATCTAATTGGACAACGATATCTTGTCCTCCTTGCTGATCTTCGATGGTAGTAGTTACGTTTACACGTGTGCATAGTTCTTCATTTAACTTAAGGCGAATCATATTTTCAATATGTTTGCCTAAATCATGCTTAAACTTGAACTCAGCCTCTTCTTGCTGATGCTTGGCCAAAAAGTCCTTGAATTTCCTAAGAATGTCGGTATTTTCCGACATTTCTGCCAAATCTTCCAACAAGTCTTTGTCATTAGCGACCTTCATTAGACGATAGAAATTTGATTTGCTTTCCTCGGGTACCATATGCCAATTGAGGTCAGCCTTCTTTTCGTCAATGCGCTTGAACCATTCTTTCCATAAAGAAGCCTCGTCCGTCTTTGATTCAATTTTTTGGATGATGTCGATGATATATTTGCTTACTTCATGGCTTGTCTCATACTCTTCCATAAGAACTCTCTCTATTTCCAACGCTAGATTCTTAGCTGAATCTGTTTTCTCAGGAGAGATAAACTGTACAAATGATGCATCAATCCAAGTTTTACGAAGGTCTTGATGAAGCACGTTAGTGTACAAATCAGAGAGTTCGTCTGATATATTATTTTCACGAATCCGAAGATCTTCCAGCTTGCAGAGTTGTCCTTCTTGATTAGGGGTAACTGCATACCCATTGATACCGAGAAGGCGTAACGAGTCGTCCTTGTCGTTAATAAGTCCGACCTTAGATATTAAATCCAGAAGATCCTCCTTATGTGTTGTCAGCCATTTGGGGTCTCGCTGCGCTTCTATTGTTATTCCTAACAACTCGTTCTCCATCAAAAAGATGAATGCTGAACGGTAATAATCTTTTGTATCCTTTTCTTCACTTCGAGGAATACAACATACTTTATACTCAAAACCTTTCAGTTTTGAAAGAGCTTGCATTATCTGATGGCGATGACTATCTGGATTTTCTACCGGATATATGGAAACGAAACTTCGGAGTGCCGTTGTGTATTCCTCCGAGAAGCATTTTCCTAGTTTTAGAGTAGATAATTTTAGATTATCATTAACACTATAGACAGCAGAGCGTAAATGCTCGCGAGTGTATTCGTTGAGTTTGTATATGTCAGCGAAGTCAGGATGAACTAACTTGTCCATATCTTCGCGGCAGATGGGCAAAGCGCGTCTATAAAGCTCTTTAGGAATGTCTTTTCCATCCCGGAGGTCTTCCGTCGTTTTCAAAATACCAGATCTGTTAGGAATCAATGGCATATCCTTAAACAGCGTAATCTGATTTATTTTCTTGATTATCTCAAGAAAATGGTGTAATTCAATAAGGTCGCCTTCAGCTGAGGCTTTTTTTGCCACTTCAGCCAGCGAAATCTCATACTGTTGTATCTCAGGCAAATTCCATTGGTGGATTATGCTTGCCCATCTGAGACATTCCTCTTTTAGAGGAAGAGTTGTAACTGTAGATGCAAAATGGTAGAACGCGTCAAAGTATTTATCACGCATTTCTTCATCTGCAAAGAAGAGACAGATGTCTTGGTTGGGTATTTTGACACCTTCGTCAAGGCTTTTTCGTCCGGCAGGTGTGTCAATCAATGGAAGAGTGCGAAAAACAGATGTCCAAGACTTTTGTTGAATTCTATAGAAATTTTGCGTCTTCTCATCATCATTATATTCCGGAAAGTTTATTTTTGCAAGTTCGATACAGTTGTCAATCTTTGCAGAATGGGTTTTGAGAAAATCAAACAGGATGGAGTTCATTTTCTCAAGTTCTGCAACGTTATGCTCGAAGGCTTTCTTTTGATTAGAGTTCTCACACGGTAGCACAATACCATTCCTCTTTTCTAGTGGATAGAACGATGAGTGATATATGAAATTCGTCCCCCATTCCTCGGTACCCAATAATGGGAACCATATGAATAGCTTTGCTATATCCTCGTGACTTTTTACGTATCTCTCATTTTCTAGAGGTAGAATGATACGCTTACAATCGGTCTGAAGAAAATATACACTTATAGTAGAAGGAGATTTACTATCTTCACAAAGTAGGATTTCTTGAATATTAAGATCTTCTTCTTGGTAGCTGCGTCCCTTGGTAAAAACAATGTTTTTGTGGACATTATTTAATTTATACTCTAGTGTTACAGTTTTTATTCTGTCATTGAGTACCAGAACTTCAGGTAACATCTTCTCGCAAGCGTGCATAGCGCGAAGTGCAATCTCTTTCGTCTCAGCGGTCAGTGGATATATTAGTTCAGTCCATTCCCGAAGCTGAGATTCAGGATTACTTAAAAGTTTATATACCGACTGGATTTGATTATCCATTATATCGATAAAATTGTTTACATCGTCTTCCGAACGGTCTATCTCGAAACGATTAAGGTCAAATACTTTTCCGGTAGAAGTTCTGAATGAGCCATTGAGATAAAATTTACGACTGAAGTAATGTGTGGTCACGAAGCCGGTTCCAAATTGACCGGCTGTTTCTGCATTTTCTTTTTCTTCTGAACTTACTTGCTTAACTAATGATAGTAGAGAATCTTCATTAAAAGGATTTCCCTTATGAGCAAATGTTAGACTCGTGTCATCTAATGTAATTTTGATTTCAGCACAGTCCGATTGGTCACGAGCATTCTGGCAGAGTTCCCAAATAGCACGGTCTCCGCTAGAATTGTTAAGTTCTCCAATTTTCTGGAGAATTGAGTTGCAGAATTTTTTTAGATTGGTTCTCCGGTCTTTTTCTTCGAGAGCTAACTGCTCCGGCGTTTTATTAATTTGCTCAGTCATTGGTTTGAATTATTGATTCTTTCGTATGTAGTTGGAGAATCTATATAAACTAGGGATCACGATCTATCCATTAAAACAGTTCATATTCCAGTTATTTATTAACGCATATCCGTTGTTGGCAATCAAGACTTGTTAGTATTTGAGTTCCCACGTTGCGTCCTATGCTGTTTCTCAAAAAAAGAATTCGGTATGGTCTGAGTCATGTATTTAATATCATAACCTTTCTCCCGATTTAGCATTTCGATAATAGCAGGTACGACCATCTTTGTTTCATTATGAAGCCTGATTATTTCATTGAAAACATTAGAATCCATGTTTCGAGTGTCAATAAGCGTTTGTGTCCTAAAAGGAGCATTTTCATCATCACTTGATTGTGAAAGCCATTCTGGAATCTGTTCTTGGATTTTGTTCTCTTGCAGAGCTTCTAGTCCCGCGCCATAACCTGGATCAAAGGTCATTAAGTCTTGCTCAATCATTGCAAAATTCCATAAATCACTTTTAGTAAACAAAATATGACAATCACCAAAATTTAAAAATTGTTGTCCATTTTTGATTATTTGTAGATGAAAATGAGGTTTGCTGCCATGTGATGAATTTCCGTGACCAGAATAATCCGATTTTGAAATTGAAATGGACCACTCCCAAATCTTGTATTTAATTGTACATTCATAGTGACGATTTGGTTGAATATCACAAGACAAGTCATTTATATTTACAAATGGTTTATCTGCATTGGCACACCACACTAAGTATGAATATAATCGAAAAAAGCCAATTTCAGAATTTAGTAAATTCTTTAAACGCTTTTTTTTGATTTTTTCATTTATAAGCCAATGGAGGCAAGGGTCTCCTGATGTATCTTCAATATCTTTACCACATAGATAACATTTGCCAACTTTAAGATTGTCAATAAAATTATTATAGTCCTCATCCGTTTCTTCAAGCATCTTCCTATTTTGCTCGGCAATAAATTCAGGCGGAAATTGATTTACAAATGCTTTTAAATCAATATTATTGAAGGGATTACTCATAATTAATTGGTTTTCTGATTATAATAAATCCAAACTTTAGCAGCTTATATAAGATTACGGTAATATTAAATAGTAGAAGCTAATTTATTGACAAATTATAATCTCATTCGGCACTATAAGCATTCTTACATCAACATTAAGAAGAGTTGCAATATTGTGAAGAGTTTGAAGATCGGGTTGGCTGACGTTGGTACACCACTTGGAGACCGTGGAGGGGTTCTTGCCCAATTCTTCGGCTAACCATTTGCTTGTTTTTTTCTTTTCGACAAGCACTATTTTAAGACGATTTAAATCTTCCATTATTCAAGAATTGTGATTTGAACGCAAAGTTAGTGAAAATAATCCAAAGGCACAACTTCTACCTTATGCTTCAGAGCATCTCATCAAATTTTAATGGTTATTGATCCCGTTTCTAATATTTTTGGATATTGAGAAGGGGTTATATCCTTATAGATGAAGGAGTATCTTAATGGTACATATGCTAATTATCGATGTATATTATCTTTGAATTTATATTGTGGTGGTCTTGGCTGTGAAGTCAGGGCTATTTTTTATTACGTTCACGCCGGTGGTCAATGCCTTATATATGAAGAAAACTGAAAAAATAATCGAATAATAATTACAACACAATCAAAATGAACAAAGTATGGAAAGTCGTTGCCCTTGTGGGTAACGTAAGCGAAATTTTGATCGCTACCACTATGGTGGCTGATCTCTTTAACAAAATCCGTGGCAGCCGTAAAGCCACATCAACAACAATCGTGGTTGAGGATCCTACTCCCCAGCCTGAACAACCTATGGCGGCGTGAAGCAAAAACTCACTGTCGCAATCCTACTTAGTGAGGCTTTATTAGGTCTGCTAAAAGTATGGAAGAAGCTAAATGATATGAAGAAACTAATATAATTCTGTCATTTGGCTTTTTCTCTTTCTAAACGAGAATATTAACCCTAGTAAATCCATTTCAAAATGGCAAACAATTCATTGATGATTCCCAATAGCGGTATCATCACAAATCCGGACCCACATCCCAACTTCTTGGAAGGAAATTCAAACGCAATTTCCCTTCAAGACCTACAATCGAAGTGCATAGTGCCTACATGGGCTAATAATGAACTTACTACTTCCCATCAGCTATTCATACAAGCTGTCTCTGCCGCAGCTCATACGGTATTCGGCAATAATATGGTAAAAGCCCCTGAAATCCGAGTATCTCATGCTGTAAATGGCAGAACTCCAGACGCGTTACATAAACGTCCTGCCGACCTGCTCGACAGCGAAAAGACACTCTACTATCAGAGAATGTGCTTCTGTATCGCAATCTCAATCATTGATTCCATTAACGGCAATGAGACCGCCCTAGTAGTAGGTGGTGTACGTGCTCTGAATAATGAGAATCTTGGATCACGCCCTTCGCAAGAGAAATTCAAGGTGTTTTGTGGGGAAAGAGTAAAGGTCTGCTCAAATCTCTGCGTTTTCGGTGACGCATTCATTGACAAGCTTGAGGCATCTTCAGAAAGCGAAATTTACTCAGCCGCCTGTAGCCTCTTTACAAGCTACAATCATGAAGCGGCAAAGCAGAAACTGGAAATACTTGGTCAAACATCAATGACCATAGAGGACTTCACTCACGTCATTGGGCGTATGAGACTTTATGAAGCTCTACCAAATGCTCAACGACAAGCTCTTAGTCTTCCGGAATTAACACTTGGAGACCAGGCAGCAAATTCTGCTGTCCGAAATTTTGTAAGCGACCCTAATTTCGGAATCGGCAATGGCACCAAAATCACAATGTGGGCTTTTTACAACCTTCTTACGGAGGCTAACAAGAACGCATACATCGATCGTTTCCTATCAAGAAGTGTTAATGCAACCGACTTTGCTTTCGGTGTCGCAGAAGCACTTCAAGGTGAAGACACACCTTATAAGTGGTTTGTTCAGTAATACCACTCATGACTCCAACGAAGGGAGGCTCTACACTATAATAATCAAAAAGTGTGGGGCCTCTTTTCTCTTGTCAAACACTTCAAAATCATATAACAATGAGTAGTGAAGATTTCTCTCCTATCGATTTTCTAAATGATGATCAGGAGCAACAACCTATAAAAACCAAAGAGGACAATGTAGCTGAAAAATTCAATCAGCTCGTATCTCTCAATCTCGGTGATAAAGTTGAGTCAAAGAATGGCTTGTCTTATATTTCCTGGGCCAATGCTTGGAAGGCTTTTAAGGACGTTTATCCTATGGCCAATTATAAGGTGATTAAAAATCCACAAACTGGCCTTCCTTACTTTGTGGATCCGGCAGTGGGAATAATGGTCTTTACAGAAGTTGAGGCTGATGGATTAAGCTATACCATGTGGCTACCCGTCATGGACAGCTCGAATAAGGCAATGAAACTAGAAGCATACCAATATCAGATTTGGAATAAGACATCTCGCCAATATGAAAGCAAGACTGTTGAAGCAGCCACAATGTTTGACATCAACAAGGCAATTATGAGATGCTTAGTTAAAACACTCAGTATGCATGGACTCGCCCTTCCACTTTATGCAGGAGAAGACCTTCCTGAATCCATAGATGAAACTAAAGATTTCCAACAGACATCAACTCTGCAAAAAAACAAGTCAAGGAAACAACGCAAGGCTTCAGGAGATCGCTATGATGGAATACGTCAGGCTATCAATTCAACAAACTCAACCCAAGAACTCAATGCTCTCTATCGTCAGCATGAAAACGAGGTCAAGAATAATCCACAAATCTTGGCTCTTTTCACTGCTAGGAAAGAGCAACTTCTAAACGCAGCATAATATGGCAACAAAACGAATAAAACTCAAACAATGTAGCGTGGTCTTTAATGAGGAAGATCACACCTACTATCTGCCTGAGAAAGACAAATATCTGTCAGGCATAACAGGGATGCTCGAAAGACAGCTTTTCCCTGACACCTACGCCGGTATTCCTGAAGCCATAATAAAACAGGCAGCAGCATACGGCAAAGAAGTTCATCAGTCAATCGAGGACTTTGATATGTTCTGGGAAAATGATGGAACACAGGAAGTAGCAGATTACATAACTCTAACTACCGAACAAGGGTTGATACATGAAACCTCAGAATATCTCATAACCGATGGTGAGAACTATGCATCAATGATTGACAAGGTATATCGCGTTGATGAAAACACCTTCGATATTGGGGACATCAAAACTTACGGGGTAATGACTCCGGAGAAGAGAGAAAAAGCTCGCTGGCAACTCTCAGTTTACTCATATCTATTTGAGCTACAAAATAAAAAGGCAAAGGTTAGACGTATTTTCATCCTTCACATCCGAAACAAAGCGAAGAAGGATGGCAGCTTCGATCATATCTCTGACTTCATCGAACTGAAAAGAATCCCCTCCGAAATTGTCAAGGAACTTCTCTTGGCAGACTCCGTTGGGGAACAGTTCGTAAATCCCTATGCAATTCCTGAAGATATACGTCAGCAGGAACCGCTCATCCGTAAGCTCATTCAGGCAAAGACAGATGCTGAAACAAAACTAAACAGTATCAAAGCCCGAATACTCTCGCTCATGGAAGCTCAGGATATCAAATCATGGTGTACTGATTCTATGCGTATCACCCGTAAGCTCCCCACCATTAGGAGTTCATTTTCATTATCAGACTTCAAAGAGGCTCATGCAGATATTGACATAGAGCCTTTTATGAAAACGTCAACAGTGGCGGGAAGTCTGACAATCACGCTTTGAAATAAGAGAAACAACCTTTCGAAGAGGGAGGCAAGTCATCTTAACCGGTGGCCTGTCTCCCTTTTCTATTTGTCGAACTTAAAAATTTTATGCTTGATGAAAAAGAAACAGATAAAGAAGAATACATCTTCTAAGCTCACCATTGAGCATCGTGGCCCCTCTATCTTTGAGGTAGCCCATCAGGTACATCATACTGTGACAGGATATTGTGCCTTCTGTGGCCGAACCATAACACCATCGGATGTGAATGATTATGGCAGCCTCTGCGAGAGCTGTTACATGAACGAATATTACTAAATCTGTGAAAATAATGAATATCAACAAAATCATCTTTTCAAGAACAGCACCGTTTAAGAAAGTTGGGATTGTAAAAAATCTCACTATCCCCGAGCTGCTGTCAATCAACTATGCCACCATCATGAGAGTGGTTAAGGAGACTGGAACAAAGCAATCCAATAGTAGAAACAAGACTTTCAGAATGACAAGACCGGTCAGCAATGACTGGAACGCTGAGTTTGAAGGTGTGAATCTATATCGTGGTAAACTCTTTGCAGACATCTATCTTCAATATGATTCCACAGACACTAACGTCATTGTCCCTTTTGAGGATTTCCTGAAAAAAGGAGATTTCAGAGGGTCAATCACTAGATCCGATAGCTACAACAATCCCCAGACACATTACTTCACCTTTCGAGAAATTGATAAGGCGATCGTATTGGGAAGACTGCTCATGGATTATCTCAACAGGAAATATAAGGATAAGTTGGGTTAATCTATCCTGACCATTGGAAGGGAGGACTGAATAAAATCGGTTCTCTCTTCTTTTTGTGTTCAAATAGCCGATGTGTTCAAATAAATCTATAGCACCATTTGAATACGTCAGGGTAGTGTCACCATTAAATACAAAGATTAAAATGGAAACGAAACAAGCGATCATATACGCTAGAGTTTCAAGCGTTGGTGATAGACAAAACACAGAACGCCAGATTTCAGACCTTACCCGATATGCAGAATATTCAAATCTCACAATAGTAAAGATATTTGAGGAACACATATCCGGAGCAAAACGAAATACTGAGCGACCTGTATTATTGGAGGCTATCGAATATGCCAAATCCAATAATATTGCACAAATCTTGATTTCTGAACTTTCACGTCTTGGCAGAAACGCCTTTGAGGTATTATCGACAGTCAAAGAAATGATAGATGCAGGAATCAACATCTACTTCCAAAAAGAGCAATTCACACTGCTAGATGATGAGGGTAAGCCAAGTCTCTTCGCCCCCGTTATGATAGCAACTTTATCCACCTGCGCCCAACTTGAAAGAGATAACATCAAATTCAGACTCAATTCAGGACGGGCAAACTATATAGCCAAAGGCGGCAGACTTGGAAGGAAGAAAGGCTCTACCAAATCAGAGGAAGCATTACGTGAGCAATATAAGGATGTCATAATGCTATTAAAGAAGGGCTATTCAGTGAGAAACATAGCTAAACTTCAGAACGTAGGCATCTCGACAGTTCAACGAATCAAAAATCAATTCATAAACAACAAATAATCATGGAAACAAACTATATAATCATCCTTGATTTCTGTGGAGGCTATCTCAACATTATCCATCTCACAGAAGAGGAGAAAAAAGAATCTGAAGGTTACGAGGACTTTGAATCATTCCTCAGTACCCTCGAAGACAAGTATGGTTTCAGGCTTAAAGACTGTCAGTGGATGACAACTGATAGCCTCAACATATACCGATACGAAAACGGAAAGGAGGTATGCCATGCCTAATTGGGCTTATACTCAATATCACGCAACTGGTGATAAGGAGCAACTTAAACAGCTCCACACCATAATGACAGAACTGGAAGAAATGGAATCTCCGGGACTTCACGAAAACGGCTTTGGATCTACATGGCTTGGTAATCTCGTTATCAAACTTGGTGGGAATTGGAAACAGGTCTATTGCAGAGGCTCATGGGATAACCTTTTGCTACATGAAGATGGCACGGTCTCATTCTCTGTTGAATCTGCATGGGGAGAGTTATATGATGTTCGTAAATTCATCGAAGAGCATTTCCCAGGTGTGAGACTCTACTTCCAATGCGAAGAATCAGGTATGAGCATTTATCAGACTAACGATGCCACCGGACAATACTTTCCTGAAAAGTATTACCTCTGGGTTGAGAATGGAACGACTGAATATTACACATCCCTAGAAGCACTTACCAAAGAGGTCCAAAATATCACAGGCTCCAAAAATCTCAAGACTCTCGATTCCTGCAAAAAGGCACTTGAAACTTATTCACGTTCCAATAGCGATCTCTGCTATACATTAGAAGATTTCGAGCTACTGGATGACTAATCCTATTGAGAAGGTATGCGGCAGCCGTCGTATGCCTTTTCTTTTTTTCTTTTAAAATCTAACTCATGTAATCTCGATTTTTTGAGTATATTCTTATAAAGCTGTGATATTGCATTAATTAGGTCTATTTTCAAATGTTGCTAAAATTCAAGACTCAAAACTTAAAGGCCAATCCGAAATTTTTTGTAATACATTTGCCCCATTATTGGTGTGAAGACACTATTATTAATAAAAACCAATTATGGGCAAACTCGCTTTTCAAAATATATGCAACGTAATACTGGCACTCCAGATGAATATTCTGGATCTGCTGTCATCATCCCTTCCTGCTATTTCTACTATTATTGGTGTTGCATTTGCTCTTGGAGGATATTTTATGCCTGCGAAAAAGAATAAGAAGCTGGCTGAAAAGGAAAGGGAAATGGCTGAGAAAATTCTGGAAAGCACATTGAAAATAAATGATCTTGAACATCAACATAGTTCAGAACTTCAAAATTTAAGAATTGAACTTAGAGATAACGAGAAGGAATTATCAATATGGAAAGAGAAATATTTCCAACTCTTACAGGATAAGGGTTGTGGTAATAATAGTCCGTAAGGCTATCCGGTTTTCCATATCTGAAACGACCAAATTCCTTAACTATGTAGAATAAACAGCTCACTTAGAGCGTCTAATCCAAATATTTTTTGTAACTTTGTACTATCCAATGGAAGAGAAATGCCGTTGGAAAAGAAAAGTGTCAAGCTTTCTTTCTCAGCAAGACGAATCGCCAATTCAATAACAGACTGAGATAGAGTGAGATTAGACGCTCTTTCTGTTTTGTAGTATCTGTCGGTGCGACCTACGCCGTCGTATCTTAGCATACTCAATTCAGAGGGGCAGTTTATTCTACCCTNATATATCA
Organism: Bacteroides sp.; assembly: GCA_014801585.1. Taxonomy (GTDB): domain Bacteria; phylum Bacteroidota; class Bacteroidia; order Bacteroidales; family Muribaculaceae; genus Lepagella. The sequence goes on along the minus strand of JAAVDX010000018.1, from coordinate 169,816 downwards.
TTCAGTCTGTAGGCTTTGGCGAGCCTGTCTTGCTATGATTGAGGTGCGATGAATTCCCCTCTTTTCTTGTACCCAAACNTAATCGCCGAATTAGGGAGTCAGGAGGCAAAACAAGACTCATGAAAGATCTCTGGAAGTTTACCCTACTGTTGCTTTCATTAATATGTCCCGCTATCATAATGGCTCAACCTCACACATCCAATAATGATTATAACGATTATTGGAATGGGCCGATACATAGTGTTCAAAAGATACGTGGATGGTATAAAGCGAATTTTGGAGAAAGACAATTAGAGAATATTGATGACATTCAAGTCCTCGTTTTTGATGAGAAGGGAAGATTGATTTTAGAAAGATATATATCTTCTAAAAAATTGTATTCTACAGCATTTATATATGATGACACAACCTCCGAAAAATCAATGAGAGAGATTTGTCTTTCAATGAACAGTAAACTAACTCCACAGGATTTATACTCCGCAGTCAAAAATCTAGAATCTCTGGATTTTGAAGAATACTTAAAACAAAATGGAACGAGAACCGAGTTGACACATAAGTATAAATATAATACGAAGGGGATTTTAGTGCAACATGATATATTAAAAAACGGTGTTCTTTGTGGTCGGTTTACACAGGAATGGGACTCTAAAAAACAAGCTTATAAATTTAATAACTACGGTGATAGCGGCAATTTGATAAATTCTGGATACTGTTATTATATAGGAAAAAGATTAACCAAAGCTGACATCCAACCGTGGTTCGAATCAAAGATATCCGAAACTTATTATTATAATAATCGAGGCTTTATTACAAAAAAATTAAGTCATGATAATAACCATATTTATTCAAAAGGGTTATATCAAATTAATCCTCAAAATGGATTTGATGAGAATATTCTCTTAGGAAAAAATATTAAATACGATAGTTATGGCAACATAAAGTCATATCAGTCGGATTGGAAACCTAACGTATGGATCGATTATACTATTGAATACGTACCGTCAAATACACTCCATCGTAATAAGACTAAAGAACATCTAACGAAGTTAATAAATCTATTTCTTTGAATCATGACTACAGATAGGAAACTTAGGATATTTTTCATCCTCTTATTTGCCTTTGTTGGGAATATATACACCTATTCTCAGGCAACCACAGCAATACCAAATTTTAAAAAATTAAATGAAATAAAATCGTTTGCATCTTCAACAAAGATTATACGAGGCTTTGAAGAGTATGAAGTTGATGATGAGATTGCAGCACTATTTCACAAAGATCCGGCATTGTATATATTCAAAGGCGATGAATTAGACAAGTCTATATATATCATGAGTCAAAAGTATATTGAGGACAAGAAGTATTGGTCTAATTTAAAGCAAAAGCCTTTATGTTTGCAGGTCAATATTAAATTTGACATTCCCAACGGGGTAACGGACGCTATTAGGGATTTTACCTCAACTGATTATACACTCCATGTCGCATCTGCGGCTAGACATTATGTCTCAAATACACTCAATCAAAAATGTATAAAATTAGCAGGTATATATTTTCCCACTAATCGAACATTGAGAACCGATCTAATTGATGAAAAGATTTCCAGTTACTCATTCAAAGTCCCGTGTAAGAATATAGATGATCTTATAGAACTACGGACGAAAGTAAATGATAACCATGCCAAAAATGATGTGTTCAAACTCGTTATCTTGTATCTTCACAAATTGTGAGAGAGATTTCAAAATTACCTCTGGTACAGTATATATACAAAAGAAATATACGTATTATTTTGGAAAAGTAATGAAAGCCTATCTACTGTATAATGAGACCGTGATTGATGACTTAACAGGATTGTTCAGTTCTCTCCAACCCTCTATTATAGATTCAACAATCATCCCGGCAGAAAAGAATTACATTATCAACAAAGCTAAAAGATTCTGATTTACTGCTCTATAATGCAAGAATGGATTTCTCAATTATTCAATATGGATATGCGATATTGTATTAAAAATTGTATCACACTAGTAATAGCTTGTATCGGCCTAACCATACACGCCTCACACACTAACTGGCAAAAGCAATATATGGCTGATGAGTTCGGGGATGCGGACTACTCTAAGCCAGTTTATCNGCTGATTGTTGANCCGATTGNNGGATATGGNGCNTCNGTNGAGTTNAACTATATNCAAGGNCTNTTCATNGTGGGNTTTAGGGATGCGTATGAAGGACTCGATGATATAAAATCNATCAAGGTNAAGTCNTCTTCGGGACAGGTGTNNGACTTGAANTATGATCTGATAAGCAGAGAACCATCAATGTACGGTATTCCTAAAGAGTNCTCAGATGTNCTACTACGGCTTCTCGAACAANGCAACTTCACCATAAGTGTTAAGACTCCTGTCCCATTCTCAAATGGCGAGNCGCATAATCATGTGTTCAAGATTGGCACGCAAGGACAAGGCATCTCTAAACTCACAGGAAACAAAGCATCAGNNTNNGGNANGCCTACTTTCAAAGGTAAAATTGGTGGGAAATATTCTATAACGGTTCAGTTNGATCAACCTGAGTCTGTATTTGAAAATGGAGGCACATTAACAGGTACATATTGGTATGGCAATGGCACCAATGGGAAAATGAAACTCAAAGGCTCTGTTGATGGCTTAGGTCGAATTGACATGGAAGAATATGATCCCCAAGGAAAAAGATGTGGNGATTGGTATCTGAACACATTNTCAAGCGATGATGGAATGAAGTATGCCCTAGATGGTGTAATGACTAATGCCAAAGGTCAGACNTTTAATGTTAGTTTAACTCAGCAATAATATCATGGCNAAATGTCCGAAATGTGGNTCNACTGANGTAAGACGCTATTATGCAAANACCGCAATNTCNGGAGCNGGCTATCTTACCGGNAATCTNGCAGGNACNNTATTTAAATTACCTTTCAAGCGTTTTGGNATTAATGCNCANATTGAGTANGCATTNGGAGAGGCNGGAGAATGGATNGGAAANGCNTTCTTCAATAATCTNGTNTGTGANAAATGTGGNNCNACTTTTCCAAAACCNGANNANTGGGATTCTAANCATCGAATATTNGGCTNAAAANANCAGCTCACTCTTAACCGGGTGGGCTGTTTTGCTTTTGNGGAGTAAAAGAAAAATGAAGAGCCGTTATCAATCCTCTTCGGATNAACTTAGCTCTTCGATGGGCGTNAGCGTTCTGTTGGCAAGNCTAAAGCTATACCAATTACTAACTTCGTGTTCCATCCTTCCAATCGTANGCGNAGCNATCTCTTCGATGCTACNACGACCAGGCAATATTATGGAGANTTCCAGACCCNGCCACNCTCTCATGAGCGTACTGACCGAATCNTTCNTTCTCAATAATAAGGCTTTTAGCGGAATCTAACCGTAATTTAATCCAATTGCCGGCGACCTAATCGGGAGATTTTNGNCCGNATATTGATACGTCATGGCATTTNAGACTTATTCGNATCCTAATATAGCTTCATCTGTCGTAANACTGCGCTTTAAGTGTAGAAAACTCCGATAAAACCCNTNNAAATCGTTATAAATGACANCGGGAGAAGNTAAATTTNCCCGGTCATTNNACNNCGATCAATNNTCAGNGAATNNATNGNNCNNNAANNGCAANAAANTGTCAAAAATGGAGATATGAACGCNNTNACANACCTTAAATATGATNNAANNNAATNANNTANACNATGAAATANTANTTTAAGNANGAGANGGATGANNAGAATGAAACGTCATGTGAAGTAGTCCCNTTTACACCTGANAAATTTGAATTTGATATNNTCAAANTGAAGNTATNTGTNGGNGAGNTTAACTTCCGTCAGGGANTGGTAATAGAGACCTCCCTATCTGAATTATTAGAAATNTGTCCGCGCGACAGAAGAAGGACAGATTCATACGCAGCATTGGTTAAATTTCTCAGAGAGGAACTTGAGATAGAACTGATTATATCAAATAACCGATATGGAACTATCGCAGATACTACTTGGTGAATCTGATAATTTCCTTCGTGGCAGTGCGCCCGATGAGAAATGTGTGGCTACATTGCAAACCGATTTAACTCCTATTGAAAAGGACGTAATGTCTTTGAAGCAATATGTCGGAGAGATTGGTTTCAAAAGTGGACTCTGCATTGATATTACTTTGCAAGACCTACTGAGTGTCGTTCCCAGAAAGAGAAGGCGAACAGACGCATACACAGCGCTCGTTAGGTATCTTAAAGACGAGTGGGACATAACTTTAACAATAAAATCTAACAAAAAATGAAAAAGAAAATATTTATAACGGGAGCAGTCAGGGATTATGACAGCGCAAACCCCAAAGTTTTTACTGATGAGATAGAAGATTACATCAAAAACAATATGGTTAAGCTTGAAGATGTTGATAAAATTACCGTTTCAACCTTTGAAAATTCCGAAAACGAATTAACCCTACGTTTCAATTTCGGTACTGGCAGAGATATTGATCCCGGCCTAATTTCAAGAGAGATGTACAGGTGCTTTACAGGTGAATGTGCCTCCTTCACGGCTCAATATTCGATCTATTGGTGTATGAACTTCGGGCCAAACTATCCAATGAATGTTCAGTTTCCTATCAAAGATACAATTGAGGCCCACAAGAAAAATACAAATTTCTATAAAGCTAATAGATATAAGAGCTTAGAACTTGAAGAATCACCCTTAAATCTAATGGTGAAAATTAAATTCTGAAAAATTTGGCAAGCCGGATTAGATTCCGACCTGCCTTTTTCTTTTAAGGATTCTGCGATTTCCATTGTTGGTAATCCTCATCTGTTATCACTTCAAATCTTGCTTTTGCCACTTTACTGACATTGCCAGTTCTTACAAAATTATGAATACTCCCTGCGCCCATGCCATAATGTTTCGCGCAGTCAAGCATAGTAGGAAAACAGATAATGGTGCCATCTTCCTGAGTTGCCTTGATACGTCTACCGCGTGCTTGTTGCGCTGCCTTCATATTGGCTAACATTTCAGGAGACATCTCATGTTTATCATCTCCCCACCAACCACCGGGATTCTTCTCATGCCATTCTTTAGCGGCCTTTGTAGCAGCTGCCGGATTTTTCCCTTTCATTCTTGCAGATTGATTGGCATTCATCTCAGGAGTGCGTTTCTTTCCGCTATTGGCTTCACTTTTCTTTTTGCAAGTTGCGGCAGATTGTTTTTTTCCGCGACGTTTATCAGCCCCTCGTTTAACACTTTCAGGAGGCATTGGCTTACCACGCCGATTATTCCCATTTTGCTTGCAACGTGCTTCATCAAACTTAACTCCCTTATTGCCACTTCCTCCTCGATTACCATTCAGACCGTTTTCGTAAGAATCATACTTGGCGATATAGAAGGTTTCGCGCTCATCGGCAATAGGCTTGAAATCATTAGGATTATCAATCTCAATTGTTTCCAGTATTTCAAGTTTCCAATTATCTCTTGGCACTGCATCCATCGCTTCGAGCATCTTTCGCCCTGCATACTTTGAAACTTTTTTATTGAAGCAAGCATTCCTCTTGTCAATATCATCGGTTACTCCCACATAACTCTTTTTGTCGTATTCCGAGCCGTCCATTTCTACCCATCTGCGATAGACAATCAAGTCGATTTTTCCGTTTTCGTTTAATTTATACTGTCTCATGGTTTTAATTTTTATTATTCCTATCCGGTGTCATCATCCACTGAACAATGACTCCTTTACGTCCTGATAAGCTGATTTAAGTGCCTATCACAAATAAGAAGATGACCCTTTCCCAGCAGAGTTTTTGAAACTTGCATCTTAGCCCCCTGAAAACCTTAAAAGTATGAAGATAAGTATTGCTAAAAAATTGGATTATACGAAATATGGACTTGAAGAAAAGTCTATTTATGAAGTATTGGAATTTATTCAGCGCGGAGATATGCAGCTGTTTGATTCTGAATGCGGAAGATATGAGCTAAAAACCATAACTGAGGCTATACGCAATCAGAAAGACCCGAAAATACAAAACGAATGGAAGGCTCGGTTTCTGCCGGTGGTATTCTTTAACGGCCTATGGGATGGTGCGAAGATCAGCGAGTATTCATGTATTACTGCCTTGGATTTCGATAATATCCATACAGAGCAAGAATTGAATGACACTCTTACATTATTAAAGAACACGCCATTCGTTCTATCGGTTTTCAGGACATTCAAGCCTATGAGAATTAAAGCTTTGGTTATGCACAACAATACAGATCCCACTAAACATACCGAGATGTATGAGCAATTGATGAAACTGTTTGGAATAAATCTGCTTGATACCGGATGCAAGGATCTAAGCAGGAAAAATTATTTGCCGTGGGATGAGGATATTTGGATTAATCCCAATTGTTCAAAATACCATTTTGTCGCTAATACTACGAAAGTTCGGGCACAAGCGTCTCAGATCTATAAGGGGTCAAAATCAAAGTCACCTCAGAGCATTATAAATATTCTTAATAGTGCATGGAGAAAGAATCATCCCGAATATTGGATAGAAGGAAATCGTGCGCAATCCATCTTCAAATGTGCGTGCCAGTTTTGCGAGTATGGAGTGCCGCAGGATATGGCAGAAGACTATTTCCTGTTAGGAGGATGGATAGCTGACGACTTCACTGCCGATGAAGTCATCAAGCACGTGCGCGGAGCTTACGGCTGTAATAGAAATAATTTGGGCAGTAAGGTATTTATTTGAAATAATGATGTGTTTAGGGTACCGCAAGAACATAAAGGATGATATGATCTCCTCAGACGGCGGGAGCCTAAACACACGCAACAAAATATTGAAAAAAAACACTCTCTTTATAAAGGAAATATGAAAATCAATAAAAAAGTGTGCAGTTTCGCTACCGTAAATGCAATGAACAAGAAAACAATACAGTTGCCTGAGGGGGTCAGATACATGTCTCAGGCCAATGGAATATTGCATAATGAACTTCCTTTGAATGGGAAGTATATACTTGACAAATCTCTTACAGGATGTGGAGGAACAGAGTTCTTTATCAACTCCGGTCGTCCTCTCGTTCTTGTATCGCCAAGAACGGGTGTATTGCTGAATAAATCCCAACAACATCCTGAATGTCATCTTTTTCGGGATTTATCAAAAGTCAATTTACAGCAGTTGAAGGATAATCTACGTCTGTATCTCGACAAGCGGATCGGAGTATTTGGTAATGTCCTTGCTCCTATTATTCTCGTAACTCTCGATTCTGCCAAATATGTCATTGAAGAGTTAAAGTTTAGGAACATAATAGATCAGTTCCTTTTCCTCACCGATGAGTTTCAATGTCTGGTAAGCGATGCGGCATTCAAAGGGAAGGTTGATCTGGAGTTTCTGAGAATGATTGATGCAGAAGCTAAGAATATATGCTATATGTCAGCCACGCCTATTGACGGCACCTACCTGAGCGCGTTGCCCGAATTTCAGAATGTGGATTACTACAAACTGGAATGGCATCCGAGCGTGATAGTAGAGCCAACGGTCAAGGAGATCAGAATGAATAAGGGAGAATCCGCCCAAACCATAATCAGTCGTATTATCTCAGATTACAGGCGTGATGGCTACTTTGAACGGAAGATTGTAGATGGTAAAACTTGCGAAGCGAAAGAGGCAGTCTTCTTTATCAACGAGGTTAAGACAATATTCCAGATTGTGAGGGATAATCAGATAGTTCCCGGAGAAGTAACCATCTTAATATTGTCAAGCAACAAATATGCCGATAAGCTTGTAAAAATGGGATATAAGATAGAGAGTCAGTCAACCGATAGGACGAACCCGAAGAACACCACCTTTACCTTTTGCAGTAAAGCGAGTTTTGAGGGAAGAGACTTTTACAGCCACTCAGCCTTCACATATATCTTTCTTGACGGATCAAAAGACTGGGAAGTGCATGATACCACTATCGAGATTCCCCAGATGCTTGGCAGACAGAGATTGGATGAGAACCCTTTCAAATACAATGCGCGAATTTATTACCGTACCAAACCCGCCGTGCAGAGTGAAGCGGAATATATGAAAGCCATTGGGGATAAACTTAAAGAATCCCAAACGTTGGTGGATAGTTTCAATAATGGCGATGAGTACCTAAAGAAGTCGTTGGTGAATATGGTGAAGAACCGTGACCCGAATAATGCGTATCTGACCAATTATCTTGATGTGATTGATGATGCGAATGGAAATTATGGACTGAAAACAAATCTTCTCGTGGCGGCGGCCGAGCATAATCTGGCAACCAATAAGGCCTATTTCTACAGCAATCCACTATTCCTGACAACGGCCATCCATAATCAGATAGCGACATACAATGCAAAGTCCCCTGAATTGCGCGACTTCGAAAAGCGATTCAACGATGCAACCACCTTTCAGAAAAGAATGGAATTATACTCATCATTCTTGACCTCCTTCCCGCATTACGAACCGGTCTTGTTGCGCAATCCCTTCATAGAGCTTAAATACCATCAATACTACAATCATTTCGGCCCAGAGGAATTAACCCGACTCCACTTTGATGAGAGAGCAATTGAGAACGAGCTATACCGCCAGAAGATAATCATATGTTGTCAGGCATACTTCCAGCGTGGACGACAATATACTGCCACCGATGTCAAATCCGCACTTCAATCAATTTATGACAGCATCGGATATGAGAGAACTGCAACTGCCACACAGCTCTCCGAATATCTCACCGTGCAAACCATTCAGCGCACCTATCCCGACGGCTCCAGACCCCGCGTGTATTTGGTAAAGTAGTATTCTGGGGATTTTTCGTAGTGTCGCACGACACGACACAAGATAACATATTGAAGATTAGGATTAGTATGGATGAGAGTCTAATTTGCGACACGAGTACGACACATGTCCGACACACTTGAATCCTACTCCTGACACGTAAAAAAGGATCTCTGACACATCGTGAGATACACACCCGATACATGAAAATTAAGGGAGCATACCACTGGTACACTCCCTATGTTGTTTTCACTTGCGCCCGGATTATGAGTCCTGTTGCGTAATTTTCAACTTTTTTCTGTAGCGATGGATAAAGCCATTAATCTGATGTCTGGTTAATCCGTATTTTGCTTTTAGTTCGGCATCGGTCATACCGTCATCCTTCAGAGATTCGAAAAATTTCCCTTTCTCCATGGGGTCAGATGGAATTTCACAGTTGCAGTCTTCGTGCTTGCTAGCATTTGAGGTTCGTTGGATTTGCACAAGTTCTTCTGCTGTGAACTTAGCCTGTTGCTCGTTATGTTTGGCACCGAACTTATGCAGCCATCGCTCCATGAAGTAGTTGGCCATATAGATAGTAAGGTCAACCACATTTTTACGCTCGCTTCGTTGCCGCGAAGAGGGTTCTCCATATAGCATGTGCCATACGATAGCGCAGTTAAAGGCTGAAGAGGCTATACGCAGTCTGAGAGCATCGCGAGCTGGATTATCCTCATTCTGGCTTAATTCATACTGATCATCAAGCTATTCTTTTAAGGCTTGATTAACGTAATTCATATCTGTCTCATAAGGAGAAACTGGGATATCGTTTCCGTCAGCATCAGTCGTATAAGCATACTTTTCAGTCCACGCATCAAGCTGATCTTGGAATTGAGTTAGGAGTTCTCCATCTGGCATTGGAAACGATGGTATTTCCTTGCCGAGTTTAGGTAACATACACAGACACATACGAGATGCAGTACCACCTTCGATTTCAGCTCCCAGGAATTTTCCGGTAGCTTCCGGTGTCCCGGTAAGTACAATGTTAATCGCAGTGGTAAAGCTGCCTTGTGGAGCATTTTTGCGTCCATTCATGCGCGTCAGTTCATCATTGTCATATGCTTTTCGAATCGTTTCATACGTGAGACCATTATTTTTATTTCTCACGGCATTGACCATCGTAGTGGTTTCTGGATCCATGAGAATGGTATGGATTCCCTGATTATTTCCGAGAATATCGAGCATTGTGGACTCTGAGACATTGGGGGCAAGAGTCTGAATGATCTTTCGACTTCCGGAATTTTCCGAAACTTTGGCAATATCACGTTGGATTCGACGACCAAATAGCGTATCAATCATCCGTTTGATAAGTCCTTTTAATGATGAAAACGGAGCCTCAATCACTACCATGACATTTGCACGATGAGGTTTGTCATCAAGATATTTGGCCCTTACGTTTGAAAAACATCCGGCTAACTCAGCGGTGAGGGCAGCTATGACTGGCACTTCAAACCCTACGGGACAGTTAGCGGCATATTCATTTATGATCGGAGGGAGCTGAATGAAGTTTCGGGGAAATTCAACCTCAAAGTTCTCAAGCCAGTCCCGAACCTCGGTATCATTCGATCCGGACACGTCATCAGTAGAATGGATCTCTTGAAGTGTTTCTTGAGATTTTGTATTCAGTGGTATACGGCGAGCCATAATCTTAAGAATTTCTGCCGTAGTGTTAGCATCAATCATTTTAAGATCAAAATACAACTTAATCAGTCTATACCCCGCGAATCCGAGAGCACTAATGACAATTCCTGAAGCTGAAATAACAAGGCAGCTTCTTACAGACCCCTTGAACCGGAAACCAAAGAATTTTATGTCGATATGATCTCTGGTCACATCTTTGTCTCCCGGTAGAGGTCTAGTCGGCAGATTGTTTGCGTGTCTAATACGATGTCTTTTCATCTTCTATTTGTATTAACAGGAGCCGTCTGTCACCCGGCTCCATATTAGTTACTTTCTTTGTGATTTTTCTACTATCGTGTTGCGAAGGCTCAAAAGTAGCGTTATCGAACCGAGCAGGGCAAGTATAACCCCAACAGCCTTCAAAATAGTTTGCATCAGCGTGGTAGTATTTTTCACTGATAGGGTTGCTGTTTTGCATTGACGTGCCCGAGGACTGCCCACATTGGCACTTCCTTCACGGGAACCGGCGATTACCGTAACAGGGCTGTCAGATAGGTGTAGGTTGATGGTGCAGCTCTCATCCGAGCCTTTGCCGATTTTCACTGTTCCGCTGTTTCCAGAGCTGGCGGCGGTGTTGTCTGTTGTCAGTGCGGCAACTCCCGTATGAGGAAGCCCTTCCGCTAGTGGTTGTTGTTTCATCTTGGCTATTATTTGGTTTTTAGATGTTTGTTTTTTACAAAATCGTTAGCCTCACGTTCCAGATCGGAAAGGGACTTCATATGTTCGCTGTCCTGAAGCCACGCATCAATTTCATTCTTGTCGAACATGATGCTACGTCCCTTTTTGTGAAAAGGAATCAGTCGCGAACTGGTCCAGCTGTAGATGGTCTGTTTCTTCGGGTGACTCGGCAAGTATGCTTGAAGTTCAATCACATTGAGCCATTTAGGGTCTCGTTCCTCACAGGTTGAGGAACTTATTCGATCAACTTTTTCTCCGAGTCGATCAATCCGCTCCATTAAGGCGGAAAAATTGTGTTGGAGGAAATCTAATGTATTCATATTTAGCACCTTTTGTTTGTTTTCTGGACGCTAAATTACATGAAATACTCAAGGGGATAAAACGTTTTGCTTTAACATTGTGCCGCTTTTACAGGAGCGACCTAACTTTTAATGTTATCCCCTTTTTACTACGGAGAAATTATGATCCCATTTGTGAGATTCAGAAAAAATATATAATTTTGAACATATGATACATACGTATCAATTAGATGAAGGCCTAAAAACTGAGCCTGCTATGCAAATTCAGTTTGGCAGAAGAACATTGACATCCTTTGTTTTGAATCTCTTAATATTGTTAGTATAAGAAGTAAGTATTAAGAAGGTAGTAGATAAAAAAAGCATAAACAGATAGATTAAAACGTATCTGTGGCTGCCTCAAAGCAGTTAGAGCCTACTTTTTTCCCTCTCGATATTGATGGTCTTGTACGGCATTATGAGATGATTCATCAAAACAAAGGAATAGTTGAAGATTCACCACTAATTATTAACCAGTTGTTGGATAGACTCGGGTGGAAAGTACCACGACTAAAACGGAAAGTGAAGACTTTTCTCGAATTAACCGACAACATAAAAATTTATTTAAAGGAAAAGGAAATACGAATAGCAGAAGAACTCGCTAAAGGCGCAAAGGTTAAATCAATGGATAGAACTGAAGCAAAGTATCTGATTGAAGCAACCTTATCTGGTTTCGATTGTCGAATTCAAAATCGACGTTTGAAGAAGAAAGATATAGATACGTACTTGGGCTATAGCACCCGAACAATGCGGGTACAGCAAGGAATCTATAAAGATAATTTATCTAAACAAGGAACAGTAGAAAACAAAATATACACAGAACTACGCAGAGAGTTAGAAAGCTTGACTGCACAAGAATAAAGATGGCGCATCCTTCACGGGTGCGCCTATCATTTTATTTCGAGAGTTCGGAAAGATCGATACCAAGTTTAATGGCATCAGCAGCTGATTCCTTCTTCGCGTCCACGACCTTTGTATAAATCTGAGTTGTTTTGACATTTGTATGCCCGAGCATTTTACTCACTGTGTAGATGTCAGTGCCACTGGCGAGCTGAAGTGTTGCAAAGGTGTGCCGGAAACAATGAAAGGTTATGTGTTTTGTAATACCAGATGCTTCAATCCATCGTGCTAAAGGTTTTGAAATCCATGATGGAGAGGGTAGACCCTCGAACACAAGACGGTTGCCATCTCCCCGCTCACCACATAATTGATATGCTTGTTCTGAGATAGGCGTGTACTCAACACCTTTAGTCTTTTGTTGGGTGAAGTTAACTCTCCAATGATCGCCATCCTTTACAATCTCTTTCCACTTCAATTTTTGAATATCAATATGCCGCATTCCGGTAAGTGCAGAGAATAAAGCGGCTTGCTTTATTATAGGATTATCACACTCTGTTTTTGCAAGCGTATTGAGTTCGTCAAGGGTCAAGTATTCTCTTCGGCTTTCTTGTTCGGGTATCCCTTTGACTTTTGCTGCAAGATCAATCGTGAGATAACCGTCAACGAATGCTTGTTTTAATGCCGCCTTAAAAATTGAAAAGTATGTGGCTGCCGTATTCCGGGATACAGTTCCTTTCTTTTTTCCTCCCTGGGGGGCAGTCAAAATAAATTGCTTAAAATCATCAATTAACTTGAGGTCAATCTTGCTAAAAGGTAAAAATTCAGATTCATTGAACATCTTTAACAATTCAGATACCCGATTCCAGTTTATTCGAATTGACTGAGAGTTTACCTTATGGCGCCTAGCGATTTCAGCTCTAAAGAAGTCAATGAAGTTAGCTCCCGACCGCTCATTCTGAACTGCCATGGCCGCTTCTGATTCAGTGTATAACTCCTGATTATCATATTCTCTCTGACGAAGCTCACGAACTTTATCAGCATATATGCATGATTCATTATCCACAGCAGATCGGCACAAGATAACACCATTGACATCGCGTTTGGGCCGATAAGTTACGCTACCATCTGAATTGGTCTTCGCAACTCTGTTCTTATCCCATATCGGAGTGGTGATACTCCTGTTTATTCCTTCTTTGATTCGATAAGGCTTACTGTCTGAGTTTCGATATACGGGATAAATGTCGATAATCAGATACCACTCATCTCTGTATTCCGACTTTCGGAGCTTTACCGTACACTTTGTATTTGCGAGCTTCTTCTTCATTTCTTTACAACATCTTTATACAAGTGGTCAATTTCAGACTTTGGAGCATAAACAAAACGTCCGATTTGCCTGATAGGGATTGAATATTTTCTGATGTGGGAATACACAGTGCTTTCTGCAATAGCGAATTTTGCTGCAATTTCACCGATTGTATAGCAATCCTCCGGTTCCATGTTATATGGTTTTGGTAAAGCTAAATCCCTATCAATAGGGTCCTCACGCAAAGGTAAAAGCCCCATTAGTTCAGACCGACTTACCCTCGTCAGTCTTACACCTAGATTTATGCTTGAAACTTTGCCACTTTTTATCAGTCTTCTAATAGTCTTAGCACATACGCCAAAAACTGCTTCAGCCTATGCTACACTGATGTAATCACGATTATCTGATATTTCGCCAATTACCTTATCCCACTTTTCACGACGTTTCTGTTCGGCACGACGTTGTTTGTAGCCCTTGTCTGAACAAGTATGGCTACAGTAATTGGAATCAAGAGACTTTGCCAAGAAAGTCGCTCCACAACATTTGCATTTTCGCTTTATTTCATACTTCGCTGTCGGCATAAAAACGACTATTAAGACCCCATAAGATGACATAAGGGTAAATAAGGGACACCTCATCGCCATTTAAGGGACGTTCCAAATATGGTGCAAATATAGCGAAAATAAATCAATTTTCATCTATTCCAGCGAAAAATTATAAAAAGAAAATGGAGTGTAACCTTTTGAGCCACACTCCATTTATATGGATTTAGATATTTCTAAATTGATGTCTTACTTCACTTCCTCGAATTCTACGTCGTCGATGTCTTTCTCGTTGGAGGGCTGCTCGGGCTGTGCGGATGCTCCGGCTCCGGCTGCTGCTCCCTGCTGGGCGTTGTAGATATCCTGAGCTGCTGCCTGCATTGCGTCGGTCAGAGCCTTTTCTGCTGAGTCGATGTCTTCTACGAGCTGATTCTTGTGAACTTCTTTGAGTTTTTCAAGGGCAGCTTCGATCGGAGCTTTCTTGTCAGCAGGAATCTTGTCGCCGAGTTCGCTGAGCTGCTTCTCTGTCTGGAAGATGAGGGAGTCAGCGTGGTTGAGTTTGTCGGCACGTTCTTTGGCTTTCTTGTCGGCAGCTTCGTTGGCCTTGGCTTCGTCGCGCATGCGCTGGATTTCGGCGTCGGTCAGACCGCTTGATGCCTCAATGCGGATTGACTGTTCCTTACCGGTGTTCTTATCCTTTGCGGATACGTTGAGGATACCGTTGGCGTCAACTTCGAATGTAACTTCGATCTGCGGTACGCCACGCGGTGCGGGTGCGATACCGGAGAGGTTGAATTCGCCGAGGAGTTTGTCGTCGGCAGCCATAGGACGTTCACCCTGAAGGACACGGATGGTAACTTCGGGCTGATTGTCGGCAGCTGTTGAGAATACTTCGCTCTTACGGGTAGGAATAGTAGTGTTGGCTTCGATGAGCTTTGTCATTACGCCACCCATTGTTTCCAGACCGATCGACAGAGGCACGACGTCAAGAAGAAGGACATCCTTAACATCACCGCTGAGGACACCACCCTGGATAGCAGCACCGATTGCTACAACTTCGTCGGGGTTGACACCCTTGTTGGGCTCTTTGCCGAAGATCTCTTTTACTTTCTCCTGAATAGCAGGGATACGTGTAGAACCACCTACGAGGATAACTTCGTCGATCTGGCCTGCAGTGAGACCGGCGTCTTCCATTGCCTTAACACACGGAGCCTTGACGGCGTCGATGAGTTTGTGGGCAAGCTGCTCGAATTTAGCACGAGTAAGGGTCTTCACAAGGTGCTTCGGACCGGAGGCAGTAGCAGTGATGTAGGGGAGGTTGATTTCTGTAGAGGTAGAGCTTGAGAGTTCGATCTTTGCCTTTTCAGCTGCCTCTTTGAGACGCTGCATAGCCATCGGATCCTGACGCAGATCTACACCTTCTTCTTTCTGGAACTCTTCAGCGAGCCAGTCGATGATTACGTTATCAAAGTCATCACCGCCGAGGTGAGTATCACCGTTGGTAGATTTTACTTCGAATACACCGTCACCGAGTTCAAGGATAGAGATATCGAAAGTACCGCCACCGAGGTCGAATACTGCGATCTTCTGTTCCTTCTGCGACTTATCAAGGCCGTAGGCGAGTGCTGCGGCAGTCGGTTCGTTGACGATACGACGAACTTTAAGGCCTGCAATTTCGCCGGCTTCTTTAGTGGCCTGACGCTGAGAATCATCGAAATATGCGGGGACGGTAATCACGGCTTCAGTCACTTCCTGACCGAGATAATCTTCGGCAGTTTTCTTCATTTTCTGAAGAATCATTGCTGAGATTTCCTGCGGAGTATAATCGCGACCGTCGATGTCTACCTTGGGAAGGTCATTCTGGCAGACAACTTTGTAGGGGACGCGCTTGATTTCGTCAGTGACCTGGTCGCATTTTTCACCCATGAAGCGCTTGATCGAGTAGATTGTACGTGTAGGGTTGGTTACGGCCTGACGTTTAGCAGGATCACCTACTTTACGTTCACCGCCATCGACGAAAGCTACGACGGAAGGAGTAGTGTTACGTCCTTCGTTGTTGGGGATAACAACCGGGTCCTTACCTTCGAGAACCGCTACGCAAGAATTGGTTGTACCCAAGTCGATACCAATAATTTTTCCCATAATATTTATAAGATTTAAGTTATTAATAATTTCTATTTTTATTTCTCTTTTCACTATTTACAACAATTGGCGTGCTAAAAGTTTCAGTTTATCCCCCTCAAATTTGCGTGAAAAATTGTAAAATGCTGAAAGATAGGTAAAATTGGGGGAATAGGGGGATTGTGATGGGCGAATGAAATTTTTTTATAAAGGCTAATTTTGTCAAAAATTATGACAAATTTGGCAAAGAGCAGAGGATGAGAGGGCAAATTTGGGCGCCGGATCTTTCTTTGGCCGCGCCTGTCAGGCGCTTCACTGAACTATGCTTTGGGGAGGATTATGCTTTGGGGCGGCGGATCTTTCTTAGCCGCGCCTGTCAGGCGCTTCATGGAACTATGCTTTGCAGGATAATTTATGCTTTGGAGGATAATTCCGGAGGATATCAAAAAAGCCGGCCCGAGATGGGGCCGGCTTTATGCTTTATCAGAATTTTTTCTGCGATTTATTTCAGGATGCCGTTTTTGCGGAATACTTTCTCAATGGCTTCCAGAGAGCGAGTCACCTGCTCTTTGGTGTGAGTAGCCATCAGGGAGTAGCGGATGAGAGTGTCGGTCGGAGCTACGGCGGGGGAGACTACGGGGTTGACGAATACGCCTTCTTCAAGGAGGTCGTGAGTCACCTGGAAAGTCTTGTAGTCGTCGCGGATGTAGAGAGGGATAATCGGAGTGGAAGTGTGACCGATTTCCAATCCCATCGCGCGGAAATTCTCAAGGGCATAGTTGGTGATATCCCAGAGATGTTTCTGACGCTCCGGTTCGGCGATCATGATGTCGAGGGCAGCATTGGCTGCAGCTGTAGCGGCAGGAGTGATCGACGCTGTAAATATATAGGAGCGGGAGTGATGGCGGAGATAGTTGGTAATCTCTTTGTCGGTAGCGATGAATCCGCCGAGTGAAGCAAACGACTTGGAGAATGTGCCCATGATGAGATCTACGTCGTCGGTAGCGCCGTAATGGTGAACTACGCCGCGACCGCCTTCGCCGAATACGCCGATGCCATGAGCCTCATCGATCATGAGAGTGGCATTATACTTCTTAGCGAGTTTCACCATCTCCGGGATGTTGGCCACGTCGCCCTCCATAGAGAATACGGAGTCGCTGACTACGAGTTTCACCTTATCGGGGTCGCACTTACGAAGCTGGTCTTCGAGCGAGGCCA
This sequence comes from Bacteroides sp., assembly GCA_014801585.1. Classification (GTDB taxonomy): domain Bacteria; phylum Bacteroidota; class Bacteroidia; order Bacteroidales; family Muribaculaceae; genus Lepagella. The sequence continues at coordinate 152,293 of JAAVDX010000018.1, read as the reverse complement.
TGTCGTTGTGCTTATATTTCAGGAATTTTGAGAAAGAGAGACGGCGTCCTTCGATGATAGAGGCGTGGTCCTGCTCATCAAGGATAATGGTGTCCTCGCGACCTGTGAGGGTGCTGACTACACCAAGGTTCACACCGAAACCGGTAGAATAAAGCATAGCGTCCTCCTTACCCATGTATTCGGCAATACGATGTTCGAAATTGCGGTGGAGGTCGATAGTGCCGTTAAGGAAAGGGGATCCGGCCATTCCTGTGCCGTATTTCTTAGTAGCCTCCACGGCTGCTTCGATCACCTTAGGATGGTTGGTGAGGCCCATGTAACTGTTGGAACCGAACATGAGCACCTTTTTGCCGTCCATGATCACTTCAGTGTTTTGTTCGCTGGAGATTGGGCGGAAATAGGGATAGATGCCGGCCGCTTTAGCGCGCTGAGGAGCGTCGTAGCGACCCAATTTTTCTTGTAAAAGTTTCATGTGTGTATTGGGCTGTTATGCTCGGCCGCGGAGATGGCAGGAATGTCATGCAGGACCGATGCCAATAAATTAGGCTACAAATTTAACACATTTTCCGCATACTTCAATAATTTTCGGGGTATTTTTTGAAAAAAAACGGGTAAGCAAAAATTTTTATATCTGCAATAGTAAAAAAAATAATGTACCGTTTTGAGATAAGAAAGAAAATTGTAATTTTGTAGCGTTTTATCGAACGAAGGGATTAAAGCCGAAGAGGCGAAGTCAATTCCCGATACAGACAATTACAGGATAAGAAAAAGAAGATAAGATAAAATTGTTTTGTAAAGCAATGGTTTACAAATTTAAACTTGTAAGCGACGAAGTGTCAAACTTCGCGCGAGAGATAGAAATTGATTCTGAAAACACATTTCTGCAGTTGAGAAACGTCATTCTTGACTCGGTAGGTTATTCGAAAGATGAGCTTGATTCCTTCTTCATCTGTGATGATGACTGGACTCCGCATGAGGAGATCACATTGGAGGATATGGGTTCGGACAGCGATCAGGATATCTGGCTGATGGATGATACTCCCTTGAGCGAGCTTATCGAGGATGAGGGTCAGAAAGTCGTATTCATGTTTGATTATGAGACCGAGCGTAGCTTTTTCATGGAGCTGAAGGAAGTGATTCCGGGGCGGAGTCTTGTAGAACCGTTCTGCACCTTGCAGCGCGGTAAGGCACCGGCGCAAGAACTGGAGCCGGAGCAGCCGGAAAAGCCTGCGGAAAAGGGTAAAGCTGCATTGAAGGATGATCTTGACATAGACTTCTACGGCGAAGATTCATTCAATGATGATGAGCTTGCTAATTTCAGTGATGATCTTTCACTTAATTGATGTAAATAATCTCCAACATCAGCCTTTGTCTGTCAAGGTTGTTTTTCAGAGATAAATTATTTAAGTAATAAGTAATAAAAATGCTTCGCAGGTTGAACTTGCGAAACTTAAATAAATAAATATAAAAGAATTGGGCCNTCCCGAAGGGATCGGCCCAATTCTTTTATATTTGTGTAAGCTTTGTCTGAGATGTGTGATGNAGGGGTNTCAGTCTCTGCGCTTGCGACGACCGAAGAGTCGGCTGAGGAATGAGTCGTTTTCCTCATCTTCGTCGTCATCTTCGGGTTTGAAGTGGACGCGGAGCTGATTGTCTTCTTTACCGAGGAAAAGGATATGATTGCGGAATACGAAAGCGATCATACGATCGAACTCCAAAATTCCGTGAAGGCTTCTTACGAGGAAACGTCGGAAGGGATTGAACTCTTCGAGATCGTTGATGATAATCTCGGCCGACTGAAGATCGTCGGAGTCNAGAGTAAGGCTATGGTTTTTGTTGAGAAGATAGAGGTTTTCCGAAAGATTCAGTTCGCTGAAATCTTTCGGTGGTTTCTTGTGGGTCTTATATATTTCGCGAATTACTTCGTCAGTGATCATCTCAGTAAAGTTTTAGATGAAGGTNGGATCTGTGTGGTAATAGAATCCGGTGCCCTTCGTAGATTCTGTTAATCGGGTGGAATCCCGGCAACGATTTTTGGAGATTTCTGATTAGAAGAGTCCTATGAAGGCGCGAGAGAATCGGCCGTCATGTATGGGGACGTTGTCGTGGAAATAGTTAAGATGTGGTAAGAGGTGGTCGGCAATCAATTTACACTCGCCCTGAATGAAGAGAGATACTCATGGCGTGAGGAGTGAGATGAGGTGTGTGCCTTTTCATGCTACAACTAATAAACATTGGGAAAACCAAAAAGTTCGAAGAAAATCTGATTTTAACATTTACGGATTGTTTTTTCTTGATTCGGAACGAATAAAGCGNTCCCTGTCAATCTGACAGNGAACGCTTTATTATAGTGNNAACCAAAAATTTNCTNTTNNGAGAATCAGAAGTNGGNNGAATCTCCAAAAATGANTTTAAAANATTCTACAGCTGACTGATTCCGTCTTAGCCAAGGAAGCTGAGGAGTACNCCTGCAGCTACTGCTGAACCGATNACGCCNGCTACGTTGGGTCCCATAGCGTGCATCAGCAGGTAGTTGGAGGGATCGTATTCGAGACCGACATTGTTGGAGATACGAGCGGCCATCGGCACTGCAGAAACACCTGCATTACCGATGAGCGGGTTGATCTTCTTACCCTTCTTGAGGAAGAGGTTGAAGAGCTTCACGCTGCATACGCCTGCAGTACTTGCGATNACGAATGCAATGAANCCGAGAGCGAAGATCTTGATNGTGTCAAGGCTCAGGAATACATCGGCCTGAGTGGAGGCNCCTACCGTAAGACCGAGGAGAATAGTGATGATATCGGTCATTGCGTTCTGAGCGGTCTTCGCAAGACGGTTGGTCACACCNGACTCACGGAGAAGGTTGCCGAAGAAGAGCATACCGAGCAACGGAATGCCGGAGGGCACAACGAAACATGTGAGGAGCAGACCTACGATCGGGAAGATGATCTTCTCATTCTGGCTAACGACGCGAGCCGGCTTCATCTTGATAAGACGCTCCTCCTTAGTAGTGAAGAGGCGCATCAAGGGGGGCTGGATGAGCGGAATTAAAGCCATGTAGGAATAGGCCGATACGGCAACCGCACCGAGAAGTTTCGGATTGAGTTTGGAGCAAGTGAAGATAGCTGTCGGGCCGTCGGCACCACCGATGATAGCGACGCAACCGGCGGAGAGGGGGTCGAACCCTACGAGGAGCGAAAGCATGTAGGCGCCGAAGATACCGAATTGAGCGCAGGCTCCGATTACCATCAGTTTAGGATTGGCGAGAAGTGCCGAGAAGTCAGTCATGGCGCCGATGCCAAGGAATATCAGCGGAGGATACCAACCCTTTTCCACGCCATTATAGAGAATATTCAAAACGGAACCCTCCTCATAGATGCCGATTTCCATACCGGGCTGGAAGGGGATATTTCCGAGAAGCATACCGAAGCCGATAGGTACGAGCAGCAGGGGTTCGAAATTCTTCTTGATGGCGAGCCATACGAAGAAGCAACCGACAGCCAACATAATGATATTTCCCCATTCGCAGTTGGCGAAACCGGTGAAATTCCAGAATGTCTTCAGCGAGTCTTCCAGGAAAGCAGAGAAAGAACTAAGCAGTAACATTTGATACGGGTTAAGTTAGTGAAATCGTATTAATCGGCTAAAAGCACTGAAGGACGATTAGCCGATGATCATGATGTCAGTTCCTTCGAGGATTGCATCGCCGACACCGACGAGAATCTTCTTCACAACACCGGAAGTGGAGCAATGGATGTCATTCTCCATCTTCATAGCTTCGAGGACGCAAACAGTGTCGCCGGCATTAACGCTCTGACCTTCGCTTACGTTGAAGCTCATGATAGTGCCGGGGAGGGGAGACTTAACGGGAGTGCCGTCGCCGGATGCTGCGGGAGCGGGTTTTGATATAACCTTTTCGCCGGCGGATGTGCGCGGAGCAGCGGCGGGAGCCTTNGGTTTGGCAACGCTTGCCACCTTAGCAGCGGGAGCCTTTTCGAGTTCAACGTCATAGGGAGTGCCGTTGACCTCTACGTGCACCTTGTTGTCTTCAACATCGCCGACAACGACGTTAAACTTGGTGCCGTTGATTTTATATTTATATTCCTTCATTTTTTTTGATGATATTAAANTCTACCTATAAAATAAATNTATAGGAGGGGTTATTTGATGTTTTTGGTGGGGGGAACCGGACGCGCGGGATTCTTAGCGAGTTCGGGTTCCTGACGTATGTTATAGATCTTGGAGTTCCAGGGAGAGTATGCGCGACGCATACGACGGATAGTGAGGATGTAGTCTTCTACGTCGTGCTGGTCGTTGAAATGTTCGGCCAGNGCAGCGGAGATTGCAGCGATCACTTCGCCGGAGTCAACGTTGTCGTGATGATCGTCGACATCTTCAACCGACTTGCCCTGAGCTTCCTGCTTCTTCTTGGAAAGCATTCCGGCAGATATTTTACCGAAGATGTTGAAGAGGATGCTGAGCACTACAAGCGCGCCGATTACAATCAGCATAGCGATGATAGTGATAGCTCCGCCCCAGGAGTCATTCTCCTTAACATTCTCAGCCTTTTCCGCCTGCGTCATCTTGCGGGCGATTTCGCTCTCTTCGACAGTGTTGACCTCAGTAGAGTTAACGTCGCCNCTTTCGATCATTTCCTGACCCTCGGGGAGTTGGGCCACGACCTGACCGTCAGCGCCGTCTTCATCAGCGGAGGCTACGTCCGTCATGGGAGCGGGTTGTTCGGCTTCCTGAGCAACCATAGCTGCCGGAGAGGCGGCCATGATTGTCAGAGAAGCTGCGAAAAATAATTTTTTCAACATTGTGGATTCTTTTATATGCTTACAAAGGAATGTTGCCGTGCTTTTTCGGGGGATTGGAGAGTTTCTTCGTTGCGAGCATCTGGAGCGCACGGATGATGCGGAAGCGAGTGTTGCGCGGCTCGATGACGTCATCGATGTAGCCATACTTCGCAGCGTTGTAGGGATTAGCGAAGAGATCGGTGTATTCCTTCTCCTTCTNGAGTTTGAATGCAGCGGGATCAGCCTGTTCCTTAGCCTCCTTGGCATAGAGGACACCGACNGCACCTTCAGCACCCATAACNGCGATTTCAGCAGTGGGCCANGCATAGTTGACGTCGCCGCGAAGCTGCTTACAGCTCATCACGATGTGAGAACCGCCATANGACTTACGGAGCGTAACGGTCACCTTGGGTACTGTAGCCTCACCGTANGCATAGAGAAGTTTTGCGCCGTGGAGGATAACGCCATTGTATTCCTGACCTGTGCCGGGGAGGAAGCCCGGAACGTCGACGAGAGTGACGAGCGGGATATTGAAAGCGTCGCAGAAACGCACGAAGCGTGCAGCCTTACGGGATGCGTTGGAGTCGAGCACNCCNGCGAGTACTTTCGGCTGGTTGGCTACGACACCAACGGACTGACCGTTGAAACGGGCGAAGCCGATAATGATGTTCTTAGCGTAAGCGGGCTGAACTTCGAGGAACTCGCCATTGTCGACGATATGGCGGATCACGTCATACATATCGTAGGAACGCTTGGGAGAATCCGGGATGATTTCGTTGAGTTCATCGATTACGCGATCGATCGGGTCGGTACATTCCACGAGGGGAGTTTCCTCCATATTNTTCTGGGGAATGTAAGACATGAGTTCGCGAACGAGGCGGAGCGCTTCTTCNCCGTCTTCGCAAGCGAAATGGGTCACACCGCTCTTGGAAGCGTGAACGCTTGCGCCGCCGAGCTGNTCCTGAGTNACGTCTTCGCCGGTNACTGTCTTAACGACAGAGGGTCCGGTAAGGAACATGTAGGAAATACCCTTGACCATGATAGTGAAGTCAGTGAGGGCNGGGCTGTAGACAGCNCCGCCGGCACACGGGCCGAGGATAGCGGAAATCTGGGGCACTACGCCTGAAGCGAGGATGTTGCGCTGGAAGATTTCAGAATAGCCTGCGAGGGCGTTGATACCTTCCTGAATACGTGCGCCACCCGAGTCGTTGAGGCCGATGACGGGAGCGCCCATCTTCATAGCCATGTCCATCACCTTACAGATCTTCTGAGCCATAGTNTCAGAGAGAGAGCCGCCGAATACGGTGAAGTCCTGAGCGAAGACATAGACGAGACGGCCGTCGATTGTACCGAAGCCGGTGACAACACCGTCGCCGAGGATATGCTTCTTGTCCTGGCCGAAGTTGGTGCAACGATGGGTAACGAACATGTCGAGTTCCTCAAAGCTGCCTTCGTCGAGGAGCTGGGCGATGCGTTCGCGNGCAGTATATTTGCCGCGAGCGTGCTGCTTTTCAATCGCTTTCTCACCGCCACCGAGACGTGCCTGGGCGCGCTTGGCGATGAGTTCCTGGATTTTTTCTTCTTGTTTGGTCATGATGTTATATCGTTTCGTTTGAGTCGTNGATTATTTATTGGGGTCTTCGCAGAGTTCAGTGAGGACNGCTTCGGTCGATTTCGGGTGAAGGAAAGCTATCTGCAGNCCGTCGGCACCTCCGCGCGGAGNTTTGTCGATTACCTTGACGCCNTTTTCTTCACACTCTGCAAGNGCGTTGGCCACGCCGTCTTCTACTGCGAAAGCCATGTGGTGCATTCCGCCACGGCCACCGTTCTTCTCGATAAACTTAGCGATAGTTGAGTCNGGAGAAGTAGCTTCGAGGAGTTCGATCTTAGTGTCGCCGACCTTAAAGAAGGCAGTAGTAACTTTCTGATCTTCCACTACTTCTTTCTTGTAGCATTTGAGGCCGAGAACAGACTCGTAATACTTGATTGCTTCTTCGAGATTGGGCACTGCTATGCCGATGTGTTCGATGTGGGAAATTTCCATAACTTATGGTTGATAAATTTAAAGTTAGATTAATTTTTTCGATTGTTAAATTAGGAACGAATAAGAAAAAGAGTCTCCGAAGGATACNCTTCAGATTCTTATTCCGTGCAAATTTAACATTAATATGGTAAGTGACCAAATTTTATAAGTATGTTTATCAGCATTTATTTAAAAATAGTGGTAGAAAGAGGGGCNTGAAGTGATATTCATAGGACGTAATTACGGATTTTTACGATTATTGATGGCGGATTCAGAAATTTTTCCGATATTTGCACTAAATTTCCCATGGCCCTCAGTGAGGTCGCTCAAAAAGAGAGATTGAGAGAGAGAGTTTGAATTANAATNCAAGCCCACTCTGAGAACTGAAGCCTAAAAATTGAGAAATTCGACATTTATGGAAATAACACCTAACTTACTCGCTTCTCTGACGGGAGGCAAAGTGGAAGGCGATGGAGACGTAAAGCTCTGCGGGTTTGGAAAGATTGAAGAAGCCGGCCNCGGCTTTGTCACGTTTATAGCCAACCCGAAATATGCACANTTTATCTATACGACGGAGGCATCGGCCGTAATCGTAAATGATGATTTTGAATATGAGGGAGANATACGTCCGACGCTGATAAGAGTNAAAGACGCCTATTCCGCACTTGCTGAACTTCTGACGGCTTTCGAGGCAACCAAGTCTCAGCCTAAAGGNATAGAGCAGCCTGTCTGCATAGCAGAAGGGGTAGAAATACCCGAAGATGNCTATATCGGAGCCTTTGTATATATCGGTAAAGGNGTGAAACTTGGTAAGGGGGTTCGCATCTATCCGCAGGCGTATCTCGGCGACGGAGTATCTATAGGAGANAACTCAGTGGTGCGCGCAGGCGTAAAGATATATGAAGGCTGTAAAATCGGCGAGCGTTGCATACTTCATTCCGGAGTTGTGATAGGCGCTGACGGCTTCGGTTTTGCTCCGAAAGGGGAGTGCTACGAGAAGATACCGCAGATTGGCAACGTCGTCATAGAGGATGATGTTGAAGTTGGAGCAAACACATGTATTGACCGAGCTACCTTCGGCCATACTGTGATCCGNCGCGGCACNAAGCTTGANAATCTCATTCAGGTAGCCCATAACGTTGAGATTGGCGAGAATAATGTGTTCGCNGCCCAGACGGGGGTAGCCGGTTCGACAAAGATCGGTCATTCNAACCGAGTTGGGGGNCAATGTGGCTTTGCCGGCCATATCCATGTCGGCGATGGCAATGAGTTCGGAGCCCAGTCCGGGATTCCGAATAATGTNGGAAGCGGACAGCGCCTNATAGGNTATCCGGCAATCGAGGCCAGACAATTTGCCAAAAATCAGGTATATCTTCGCCGATTGGCAGATCTGTTTAAAAAATAATCGGNAAAATTTACTTNNTAAGAATTTATCATCAAGTAGCAGTTAATTATTTTAAAGGCTACTTAAAATATAACCTGATATTGAAATGAATCAATTGACTCTCAAAGAGGCATTCAGCGTGGAGGGNAAGACACTCCACTCNGGAGAAGTCAGAAAAGCGACTTTTCTTCCCGCTGCTGCCAATACCGGCATACGTTTTCGTCGTATAGATCTTGAAGGTGNGCCGGANATNCCTGCGCTTGCAGAAAAAGTGGTAGACACAACCCGNGGCACAGTCATCGCTCAGGGNGANGCCCGCGTATCTACAATCGAACATGCAATGGCAGCNCTTTACGCTTCGGGCATCGACAACTGTGTAATTGAAGTGAATGGCGCGGAGATGCCTATNCTTGANGGTTCGGCTATCGTCTATATTGAAAACATAGAGNGCGTAGGCGTAGAGGAACTCAATGAAGAGAAAGACTACTATATCATAAAGAGCAAAACTGAATTTAAGGATGAGGAGACAGGGAGTTCTATCACGATCTATCCTGACGACGGCTTCTCNGTAGAAGTGATGGTAGAGTATAACTCACCGGTGCTTCCCAATCAGTTTGCAATTCTTGATAATCTTGAAGACTTTGGCAAGAAAGTTGCGAGCGCGCGTACATTCGTATTCGTACGCGAAATTGAAGCACTCCTTCAGCATGGGCTGATCAAGGGGGGCGATCTTGACAATGCNATTGTCATCTATGATCAGCCTGTAGAGCAAGAGCGAATTGACGCGATCTGCGATCTGGTCAATGTAGAGCATATCCAGCTTAAGAATCTCGGATATATAAATCCGACGCCGCTGAAATGGGATAACGAGCCCGCCCGCCATAAACTCATGGACGTAATCGGCGANATNGCTCTTGTNGGNCGTCCNCTTAAAGGTCGCGTGGTNGCCATNCGTCCGGGTCATACTGTCAACAATAAATTTGCACGTATGCTCCGCAAAGAGGTGAAGCATACGGAGATTCAGTCACCGATATATGATCCCAACAAGGCACCTATCGTAGATATCAACGGTATTCGCGCGATGCTTCCCCACCGCTATCCNTTCCTGCTTATCGATAAGATTATCGAGATCGATCGTAAGCACTGTGTGGCAGTAAAGAACGTGACCGTCAACGAGCCCTTCTTNCAGGGTCACTTCCCGCAGGAACCNGTAATGCCCGGAGTGCTTCAGATTGAGGCTATGGCGCAGGCTGCGGGTGTACTTGTGCTCAACTATCTTGAGGATGCAGACAAATATTCGACGTACTTCATGAAGATCGACAACGTGAAGTTTCGTCAGAAAGTTGTGCCCGGCAACACACTTCTGCTTAACGTCAGCCTTATGACGGAGATCCGTCGCGGTTGCGCGGTAGTGAAAGGTTATGCGTTTGTAGGCGAAAAGATTGTCTGCGAAGCTGAGTTCATGGCGCAAATCATTAAGAATAAATAAGGCTCTATATAGATTCATCCAATCATGAGATCAACCTCGGATCGGATGAATCAGAATCTACAAGTATTTCTTAATTTTAGATTTACTTAGACCTCAAAATTAGAAACTACTTAATTTATGAGCACTCTAAATCAGATACATCCAGATGCCCGCATCGGACAGAATGTGCGTGTCGGAGCGTTCTCTTGTATTTATGATAATGTAGAGATCGGCGACAATTGTGAAATTGGCAATAACGTTACGATCTTTCCGGGAGCACGCATAGGTGANAATGTCAAGATATTCCCGGGGGCTGTGATCGCCGGTGTGCCTCAGGATCTTAAATTCAGAGGTGAGGACACTGTGGCAATCATCGGAAATGGCACNACTATCCGTGAGTGTGCTACGGTGAATCGCGGNACAGCATCGCGAGGTTATACATCGGTAGGTGAGAANTGTCTTATCATGGCTTATACTCACGTGGCGCATGATTGCGTCATAGGNAATCGCGTGATTATCTCGAATGCCACACAGCTGGCCGGTGAGGTGATTGTAGACGATTGCGCTGTGATTGGCGGAGGTAGCCTNGTCCATCAGTTCTGCCATCTTGGCAAGAATATAATGCTGCAGGGCGGAGCTTTGGTGAATAAGGATATCCCGCCGTATGTAAAAGCTGCCCGCGAACCGATTTCTTATGTCGGACTTAATACAGTAGGTATGCATCGCAATGGTCTTGCTCCCGAGAAGATTCAGATTATAACGGAAGTTTACCGCATACTGTATCTTAGCGATTTGAATGTGACGAATGCGATACGCAAGATTCGTGAAGAGATCGAACAGTCGGAGACGCGTGACGAGATNCTTGCGTTTGTGGAGAATTCACAACGTGGTATTATTCGTTCGGCATTTTGAAGCGAAGCAGCTAAGGTGGGGAAAGCGTGATATAGACACACGTTACTCCTTCTATCGTAATTACATGTTGCGTCAAGTTTGATTCAATACGTAAGTANAATAATAGAGCCCGTTGTCTCACAGTGGAGGCAACGGGCTATTATTATGGTGATGCAACCAATCTCCTACTCTTGTGGGATTTAACCGAATTTCGAGATTTTTCGGAGTTGTGGTTCGTTGATGATTTTGATACGGCGACCATCGACGAGGATTAGTTTCTCGGCGACAAAAGCTGTCAGCGTACGGATGGCATTAGAGGTCGTCATGTTGGAGAGGTTGGCAAGGTCTTCACGGCTCATATAGATTTTGAGGGTTGAGCCATCGTCTTCCAATCCATAGTTTTCGGCAAGCAGAAGCAGAGAGTCGGCGAGACGACCGCGGATATGCTTNTGNGTGAGGGAAACGATTTTAGTNTCGGAACCACCAAGATTTCTGGAAAGTTCGTGGATGAAGAACATAGCCAGATCATTATTCTTTCTTATGAGATCTTCTACGATTTCCATAGGGATTGCACCTAAAGTAGAAGCCTCGAAAGCTGCCGCTGAAGAGACNTAAGGCTCGCGGGCAAAGTATGCCCGATAGCCGAAATATTGAACGGGACGATAAAGACGAAGAATCTGCACTCTGTCGCCGATTCCGCTTTTATACATCTTTACCTTGCCCTTGAGCAGACACCAGAGCATCTCGGGATTATCCTTTTCCGCATAGATGATCTGATTTTTCTTGAAATTGTGGATTGCGAAGTTATCGGTCACGATGCGTTTCTCTTCAGGCCGAAGAGCATTCCACATCTCTGCCATGTCCTGACTGATGATCTTCTCAAAAGTACTTTTCTTAATCATTCCAAAGCCTAATTTAGCAACATGCTCCAAGCCTGTTGCTTTCTTTCAACAAAGGAAAGGAAGGGATACGATGCACTGAATATTTGATACGAATTGGCCAGAGCGTCGGATCAAAGCGTGGAGATCGATTGTCGAGGAGTGAACACCGATTATGTTGTAGAACACAAATTTACAACATTTTTTTGAAACGNCCAAATTATCTTTGGCTCAAATGTGTTTTTGTGATTTTTCTTTTTAACTTGCCGTTAGGCGTACGCGGGAGATTATTGATGATAAGAATCTCTTTGGGCTTTTCATGAGGGAGTATGGTCGGGGATGCTTTTATTAATTGATGAATTTTAGAGNTGAGATCGTTGGAGGATAAATTGCTTCTATCCGNTTCTATTAATAATATAATGGCCTGACCCCATTTCGGATCGGGACGTGAGGTTATCATTAGGTCGGAGAAACNAAGAGTCGGATATTGGCGGGTTAATATCGTCCGGATCTTTTGCTCAAGTNTCTCCGGAAACACTTTTAGACCTCCGGTCACTATTACGTTGTCGGCTCGTCCGATTATTTGGAATCTTCCATCGGGCGTGAGTTCAACAAGGTCGTTGGTGATTAACGGCCTTTCGCCTCCCCAATTATCNATTATGAGTGTGCCAACGTCAGAAGTTGACAGGCTTATGCCGGGGAGTGGTTCGAAAGGGTGAGAGTCGTTGGAAATGGCACGTAGGGCAATGTGGGATGCAGTCTCGGTCATACCATAGCTTTCCCAGGCTTTTATACCTTTGTCGGCAATATCTTTGCGCAGATGATCGGGAATTGCAGATCCNCCTACGAGAAAGTGGAGCCTCTCCTTTTGTTCTTTGGTAAGTGGGAGCGCNAGAATGTGTAACATTTGNGACGGAACTACTGAGATGAGNGTNTTCTTTCCGGATGAGAGTGCAAGATCGAGAGTCGGATGATTAGATGGGGGTACGCAGAAAAAATCAGTACCTGCTTCAGCAGCTCTCACTGCCATCATTTTTCCACCTATATAGCGAGGCGATAAGCAACTTCCTAAGAGCCAGTCTGCATCTATTCCGAAATAATCTATAGTTCTCCGGGCGCTNANGCGCATAAGGGATTTTGGCAGGAGAATGAGTTTGGGTTGACCGGTAGACCCGGAAGTCTGAGCCTGTATCTCATCTGTCTTAGAATCATTCCATTGTTGGAAGAAATCTTCGTAGGTCATCTGGGAAGTAGCGGTCATGTGCAAGATTTTTACTTTGGGAGGGATTATGGAATATCTGTCAAACTTTCCAGTCGAGACTGTCAAATTGGGTATTGTCGATTATGGCGTGCGGGTTGAAAGTCAGACTTTCGCCGTTGAGCCGTAATGGTGAAGAGAAGTTATTGGTGAATAATCCTCCGGTGCCTAATCCTTGTGGGAGAGATAAATGTAGCGAACCTGTAAACTGGGCGATTGCGTTTAATCCAACGTTTGATTCGAGGGCCGAAGTGATCCACCAGCCGATTCCGCGTTCATTGGCAAGGCGTATCCATTCTTCAGCACCCGAAAAGCCTCCGCAAAGAGCAGGTTTGAGAATAATATAGGCCGGATGAATATAGTCGAGCAGACGCTTCTTATTCTCCTCGCCGTAGACTCCAATCAAACCTTCGTCGAGTGCGATAGGGAGAGGAGAGACCTGACAAAGGAAGCGCATGAGATCGGCGTTGCCTGACGGGATGGGTTGCTCGATGGAATGAACTCCCAAGTCAGCCAGTTGCTTCATTCTCGGGAGGGCATTTTCCATTGAGAATCCTCCGTTGGCATCAACGCGGATTGTAAGTTGCTCGGGAGAGTAGAGTTCTCTGATATATTTTACGAGTGAAAGTTCGGCATTCCAGTCGATTGCTCCGACCTTTATTTTGATACATTTAAATCCTGCTTTGATTTTCTCCTCCAGGCGTTGCTGCATCTCTTCACGATTACCCATCCAGATAAGGCCGTTGATTATGATTTCTGATTCTCCGGCAGTAAATTCAGATGGGTAATAGATTCGCCGACCTCCGGAGGCGAAATCGCGGAGAGCCTGTTCGAATCCGAATTGTATGGAAGAATGTCGTGACAGGTCGGTCGGACGGCCGATTGCAACATTTGCAAGCAATTCGATGAGTTTATATTCATATCGGTGGTCGGCTTCCGGTGACAGGCCGGGAAAAACGGCGGCCTCGCCTAATCCATACACTTCCGGATTGCGTTCATCCCAAAGTTTGAGGAGATATGTAGGTTTCTCCGTCATAACCCCGCGTGATGTGCCGGCGGGTTGACGGAACTTGAGCATGTAAGGACAGATAGCAAGACGCATAAAAGAGAGAATTTTAATCAGGGGAACATAGGGAATTGGTCGAAGTCGGGATCACGCTTTTCGAGGAATGCATTCTTACCTTCCTGAGCCTCATCCATGAGGTAATACATGAGAGTGGCGTCGCCCGCAAATTCCATAATACCGTGTTGACCGTCGAGTTCGGCATTCAGGGCGCGTTTGATCATGCGGATAGCGAGAGGGGAGCGCTTGATGATGTCACGACACCATTCCATAGTGACTTCCTCAAGTTTATCGAAAGGAACGACAGCATTTACCATTCCCATTTCGAGGGCTTCTTTGGCAGTGTACTGACGGCAAAGAAACCATATTTCGCGAGCTTTTTTCTGACCTACGCATCGGGCAAGATAAGAGCTTCCGAATCCGGCATCGAAACTGCCTACTTTCGGACCTGTCTGTCCGAAGCGAGCATTTTCCGAAGCGATTGAAAGGTCGCAGACTACGTTGAGCACGTTGCCACCACCGATGGAATATCCGTTGACCATCGCAATGACGGGTTTAGGGAGTGAGCGGATAGCTTTGTGTAGGTCGAGGACATTAAGACGGGGCGTCCCATCTTCGTCAATGTAACCACCATGGCCCTTGTAGTGCTGGTCGCCTCCGGAGCAGAATGCCTTATCGCCGGCTCCGGTAAGGATTACTACGCGTATAGAGTTGTCTTCACGGCAGATGCGCATTGCATCGAGCATCTCCTGATTGGTGAGAGGACGGAATGCATTGTAGACTTTCGGGCGGTTGATTGTGATTTTTGCTACTCCATCCTGCTTTTCGAAGAGGATGTCAGTATATTCTTTTATAGGAGTCCACATTTTTAAGAAATTTGCTTTTTATTGGATTTTATTTTTTAGAATGGAGGAATTGGCGCAGATAAAGGGCGCTTTTGTCGGAGGGCACCCTCACTTCGAGGATTTGGCGATGTGCGGCTTTGGCGGGCTCGAAGAATTTCGTCAAGGCTTCTCTGAGGGATTCAAGAGAGTCTGCATCCTGATATTCAAAGCCGAAAGTGAGGGCAATGGATCGGATATTCAATCCCGGGTCGGCACATAGATATTCTTCCCGACCGGGGAGCGAGGAGGTGTTGCGCACAAAGCGGAATATACCACCACCTCCGTTATTGATCACAATTATCTTTATCTTTGAGTCATTCTTTGCAGCCATAGCCAAACCTCCCAGATCGTGGGCAAAAGACATGTCGCCCGTAATCAGTAGGGTAGGAGATTTGGATGCGGCTTCCCCTCCGACGGCTGTGGAAGTCGAGCCTTCAATTCCGGATACTCCACGATTGCAGAAAGATGCGTGGGGAAGGTCGTATGGTATGAGCTGTGCATAGCGAACGGTTGTGCCGTTGGAGAGGAAGAGGTTATATTCTCTTGGAATATTATTAAGGATGTCGATGAAGGCTACGAGTTCACACCATGGAATATGTGATGCAAAACGGAAAAGACGTTGGGCGGCAAGTTCTTTCAGGCGGAAGAATTGTTCGTTGTAGTTATTGGCCTGCCTGAAACTGAGGTATTCATCATCGGACATACTGCGATATTTTTCCTCTTCGAGTATCCTGTGGCAATGTGCGAGTTCGGCAGAGAGTTGCGATATGAAGCGACCCGGAACGGCATCGATTCTCAGGGTGAGGGCCTGAAAGCAGTCGACGGTAGTATGGGACGATCCCACGCTCCAATGCTGCATCAGGCCGGAGGCTGCACATTTACGAAGATAATCTTTAAGCATACGCGAGATCAGAGCTCCTCCGAGACTAATGACGACATCGGGCATCAATTGAGACTTCTTTATGTCATTCATATCCGACAATACGGAGTCAACAGCATAATCTTCCGTCGGAAGATGAGTGTTGGAAAGCGTCTCGGCCATGATAGCCACGTTGGGATGAGAACGGAACTTCAGCAGAGCTTTGTTGAGTCGGGCGTCNGGTTCCATAAATCCGACAGTAACAAGAATCTTCTTTCCGACAAGCGACCCCGCCAATTCCTTGATCGTATCCTTATCGGGCATATTGTAATCAGGTATGCGGCTTATGATACGTATGGGGTGGGTGTGGCTATGCTTAAAGTCGACGAGTTTGTCAAGAGGGGGAGAAAGTCGGACGTTGACATGCACCGGTCCCTGCTTTGGTGTCAGAGCCGTGAGCATGGCATCGTTGGCAATACGGTTATCGTACCAGTCAGCGTGATCGTGGCGCTCGCGATCGGAGAGATCATAGCTTGCCTTTACGAAATTACGTAACGCTTCGAACTGTCGGATAGTCTGAGAATCATCCTGATCAATCCATTCCATCGGACGGTCGGCGCTGATTACGATAAGAGGCAATCCCTGATAATATGCCTCAGCTACCGCGGGGGCGTAGTTGAGAAGGGCAGTGCCGGAAGTACATATTAAAGCTACCGGTTTTTGTTTTACTTCAGCTATACCAAGGGCCATGAAAGCTGCAGAGCGCTCGTCGATGACGATATGCTTCCGGATATCGGCTCGAGCCCGGGCTGCCATAAGGAGAGGAGCGTTGCGCGAACCGGGGGAGCATACAATATCCTCCACGCCATGAGCCTCCATGACGTCGAACAGAGTGGAGACAACTTCCTTAGCCGTATCAGGGAAATACTCCTTTGAGCGAGAAAAATCGTCGGGGGAGAGATTATGACGAGGGGATTGATCTTCGGGTTTCATATCATTCGAATTTCGCGGGGTGATACCCCAATATAAATGCAGTGGCAGGCATAGCCTTCTTCCCGGCGGGCTGAATTTCGAGGATTCTTACGGGGAAGGTGGAGGTTCCGACATATAGATTTTTTCCGACCACGGCGGCCCGGCCCGGAGTCAGACTGAGATCGGCCGGGATGTCGCTGACAGATGTGGCAAGTATCTTCACGTCGGAGGGTTTGCCGCTAAGCTCAATCATGTGAGACCAGGCGGCGGGATAAGGAGCCAATCCACGCACAAAGTTATGGAGTTGCTGTGCGGGGGAGTCCCAATTGATCCTGCAAGTATCTTTGAAAATCTTTGGTGCGGGAGTAAATTCTCCGTCCGGTTGTGGAGTGGTAGTAAGCGTATTCTCAATAATAGAATCTACGGTAGAGATAACCTCCTCGGCGCCGAGAGCCATCAGTCGGTCGTGGAGCTGACCGGCATTTTCATCAGGTCCTATCTCAATCTCACGACGCGCGATCATATCGCCGGTATCGATTGTGTGAGTAAGAAAGAAGGTTGTGACTCCGGTAACGGTGTCACCGTTCATTATCGCGTGATTAATAGGAGCTGCTCCGCGATATTTCGGAAGTAAAGATGCATGGAGATTAAATGTTCCGAGTCGCGGCATAGCCCATACTGATTCCGGCAACATTCTGAAAGCTATCACAATAAAAAGATCGGCCTCCAAAGAGCGCAATTCCTTCTGAAACTCCTCATCACGAAGTTTCTCGGGCTGGAGAACGGGAAGATTGTGCTCAAGGGCATACTGCTTCACGTCGCTCATGCGGATTTTCTTGCCGCGTCCTGCAGGTTTGTCGGGCATAGTGACAACTCCGACCACATTGTAGCCCCCTTTCACGAGCGCATCAAGACTTGCTACGGCAAATTCAGGAGTGCCGAAAAATACTATTTTGAGATCTTTTTTATCCATAGGTGAACAATCCGGTTTACGCCGACCGACGTATGAGACAATCATATAAATGATAGAGAGGGGATTGAAATGCTCAATCGTCGGAATAATGGCGCAGAACTCTTCTGTAAGAATTAAAAATTTTAGATTTACTTACGAATCCCACATATTCTCCATCCTTTACTACGGGTAGATTCCAGGCATTTGTCTGGTCGAAAGTTTTCATTACACTTTCCATCGAGTCAGTCACTTCAATCTTTGCCGGAGGCATCGCCATGAATCTGGATACTGTCATTTTTCGGTAAAGATCGGGGCGGAACATGATGTTACGTATATCATCGAGCAGCACAATACCCTTCAACTGACGGTTTTCATCAATTACGGGGAAGATGTTGCGGTGGGATTCGGCAATGATGTCTACCATTTCCTTAAGAGTCATCTCAGGTCGGACGGGGGTGCAATCCTTTTCTATGAGATTATCAATCTTAAGAAGAGTGAGAACGGCCTGGTCTTTCTCATTGGTCATCAATTCTCCTTTCTGAGCCAATCGCATGGAATAGATGCTGTAGGGTAGGAAGATTTTAATGGTCATGTAGGAAAGGGTAGAGACAATAAGCAATGGGAGGAACAGTTCGTAGCCTCCGGTCATTTCCGCTGTGAGGAAGATCGCCATCAGCGGAGCGTGCATAACGCCGCTCATCACCCCGGCCATCCCCATCAATGCGAAATTTTTATTGCTTATGTCGACGCCAATGTCGAGATTATTCAAGACGTAAGCAAAGAGGAAGCCCGCCATTGCTCCGACAAAGAGTGAGGGTGCAAAAGTGCCGCCTACACCTCCGGCACCATTAGTGGCGGAAGTAGCGAATACTTTTGTCAGCACAATCAAAGCTATATAAAGGGCTATGAACCAGACGTTGTCGCGATCGACGAAGAACAGTGATCCATCTACGATCGAGCTGACATTGCCATCGAGCATCTGATTGATAGCTCCGTAACCTTCACCATAAAGAGGGGGAAAGAGGAAAATCAGTCCGGCGAGAATCACCCCTCCCGTAATAATCTTCAGCCAGGAATGTCGGATTTTGCGGAACAATCCCTCCATGAAAAACATCATACGTGTAAAATAGAGAGAAAGAAATCCGCAGGCTATGCCGAGAAGGATTGTGTAGGGAATCTTGCGGGTCATGTAAGGTTCGTTCTGCGAGAAGAAGAACTCATTATCATATCCCTCAAAAATATAAGCAACGGTAGCACCCGTAATAGAAGCGATCAACAGCGGCATCACTGTGGCTCCGGTAAAGTCAATCATAAGAACTTCGAGAGTGAAGAGCATACCGGCGATTGGGGCGCGGAAAATACCTGCTATACCGGCTGCCGCTCCGCATCCTACCAAAATCATAAGAATCTTAGGCGACAGGCGGAAAGCCTGNCCNATATTGGAACCGATTGCGGCGCCNGTGAACACTATCGGACCCTCGGCTCCTACAGATCCNCCGAAACCGATTGTGACCGAAGATGCAATAAGGGATGCATAGCAATTCTTCTTTTTAAGACGGGATTTACGTTGAGAGATGGCGTAGAGTACTCTTGTGACGCCATGTGAAATATTATCTTTCACAATATATTTCACGAAAAGGGTCACAATCAGAATCCCGACTACCGGATAGATAAGATAAGTGAAATTGGCGGAAGTATCACTGATATTGGCATTCAACATTCCCGAAATCCAATGGATAAGACGCTTGAGAATCTGAGCCGCAAGGCCACACAGAACGCCCACNATCAGAGCAAGCAGATATATGAAGCGTCCTTCGTCGATATGGCGCTCACGCCATAAGACGAATTTCATCCATGCATCCGTGAATCGGTTATGTGTCTCTTTGTAAGCCAAAACGATTAATTTTCAATGGTTATATACCTCTTCCATGTACGACGGTTGAGATCGTATGAAGGAGAATTTTGAAATCTACTGCGACAGACATATTCGAAAGGTAAATCAGGTCATAGTTGCTGCGCTCAACCATTTCCGAGACTTCGCGGGCATAGCCGTATTTTACCATACCCCAGGANGTAATCCCGGGTTTGACCTGATGAAGCAGACTATAATGGGGAGCATACTTCACGATCTTTTCGATATAGTAGGCGCGTTCGGGACGCGGACCGACCAACGACATTTCCCCTTTTATGACATTCCAGAATTGAGGAAGTTCATCGAGTCGGTATTTGCGGAGTATTCGGCCCAGAGGTGTAATTCTGGGGTCGGAATCAGAGGAAAGCTGAGGTCCGGCGGCCTCCGCATCTATTTTCATGCTCCTGAATTTAAGGATATTGAAAGGCTTCTGACGATAGCCTATCCGTTCCTGCCTGTATAGCACCGGGCCTTTCGAGGTCAATTTTACTCCGATTGCAATTGCCAAAAGCAGAGGAGACGTTACTATGAGAGCGAGCGTGGAGAGGGAGATATCTATCACGCGCTTAATATTGATCTGCGAATCAGACATCGCCGGGGAGGAGAGATCGATGAATGGTTCGGCGTAGATATCTCCGGTGCGAATATTTGAAGTAAGGAAATCCATCGCTGACGGTCGGATTCTAATCGGGACACCCAACGGGAAGTAAGTATGGAGTAGGGATAGAATCTTTTTATCCGGAGCCCCATCCGCGGCTACTATTATCAGCTGATCGACTTTACCGGTGGAACAAAGGGTCTTCAACTGGCCTGCAGACANGGTAGAGTGATTGTCGGTACTTGATACCTCTCCGTCGATAGGGATATATCCGATAATATTATATCCGAGTTTGGTCCGCGTGCTGTCGAGACGTCGTGCCATAGCCAGCGCTTCCGGGGAATCACCTATAATGACAGTATTAAATCCCCAGCGGCGTTTTGTCAGATTGGAGATAGAGGTCTGCGTAAGGCAGAAACGTCCGATATATGTCAGCAGGAAGAGCGATCCGAAAAGAATGAAGAGCAATTCATAACTGAGNTATCGNGTAGGCAACTGATCGTTGATGAGGAGAGCGAGATAAATCCAGAGGGTATTGATGAGAGCCGAACCGAGAGTTTGAGAAAACTCCTGCAGACGGGATTTGCCGAAAGGATGATTGTAATAGCCCGAAAGCCAGTAGATTCCCAACATTACGAAGGGGATGACAATCTGTTCGGTCAGCATCTTCGGAGTCGTAAGATATTCTCTGAGGGTATAACCGAGCTCATTGAGCTCCATCAGCAGATAGCGAGCCTGATTGAATACGAAGAATGCCAGCGCTGACGTGATCAGATCAATAATCACATAGCGCATTCTCATGCTTCGTATGGAAATCAGTCTACCTTTCATTTGGGGCAACAATAACTAATGGTCTTGTTAACGTACTTAGGCGCAATCAGGAATTTTTAACGGATGATTGTCANGGTTTCGTCATCTCTTACCTTTATTATACCGCTTGGGCNGCGATGTCGGTTATCGTCGCGACGATAGAAGGGGATGAAGTCGACCGCATTTTTTATTTCATCGGATATTTCAGAGAATACCGCAGGTGTCTTTTCTCCGCTGATATTGGCGGAAGTCGATACGATTGGCAGACGGGTCTTCCTGCACAGCGAACGGCAGAATCTCTCTGAAGATATGCGAATACCGAGCGACCCATCCGGAGCCGTAAGATTTTCCGCTATTCCAAGAGGAGAATCGTAGATTATAGTGAGCGGATCAACGGCTACCTCAATAAGTTGTAACGCTGTCTCCGGGACATACTTCAGCCAGCGATAGAGATCATCGACCGAGCCGAGCAGAGCAAGCATAGATTTTGAATCCGACCGCTTCTTTATCTCATAAAGTCTGGCTACGGCCTTTGGGTTTGTGGCATCGCAGCCTAACCCCCACACGGTATCAGTGGGATAAAGGATAACACCGCCACGTCGGATCACGTCGGCAGCAGCCTTTACATCATCGTCAAATTGATCTTTGTCGAAGGATGCGTAATCGGTCAATTCTCTTGTCATATCTTTTTTACCCTGTTGAAATATCGGTTGAATATTACAAACGTCTTCAGCTTCCGGTAAGNGGNGGGTGTAGTCTGAATCGGTTCGTAATTCAAATTTAGCCAAAAATCTTCGACTCCGCAAATTTTTACACCTTAATTTCGTCAAGACTTGCGAGCCACATGCGCGACGAGGCATCGGATGGCATTCGCCAGTCGCCNCGAGGCGAAAGACATACCGAGCCTACCTTCGGACCATCCGGCAGACACGATCTTTTAAACTGCTGATTGAAGAATCGGCGGTAGAATGTCTTAAGCCAATGCAGAATTGTGGCGGAATCGAAGCGACCTCGAAAGGCTTCTTCTGCAAGGTGATAGATTTTTACCGGGTNGAAAGAGTTGCGGAGAGTATGGAAAAGGAAGAAATCGTGGAGTTCATAAGGGCCNACAAGATCCTCCGTCTTCTGCTGGATTTCATCCTTGCCCTCTTTTGCCGGGATGAGCTCCGGAGAGATGGGAGTATCGATAATATCAAGGAGTATATTTCTAATTTTCTCATCCTTCTCTTTGAGGGCAAACCATTCCACGAGGTATTTCACGAGTGTCTTGGGGACTGAGGTATTGACAGCATACATCGACATGTGGTCGCCATTGTAGGTACACCATCCCAAGGCGAGTTCCGAGAGGTCGCCTGTTCCCACGACGATTCCTCCCGTCTTGTTGGCATAATCCATCAGAATCTGAGTGCGTTCGCGGGCCTGCGAATTTTCGTAGGTAGCATCANACTTCTCCGGATTTTGACCGATATCGCTGAAATGTTGCTTCACAGCCTCACCTATGGGTATTTCTACAGCGGTGCAGCCGAGCCGGGTCATCAGTTGCCAAGCGTTATTATGAGTGCGATTNGTAGTGGCAAGTCCGGGCATAGTGATGCCTATGACATCCGAGGGCTTCATGCCGGCCATTTTGGCAGTGCGCACGGCCACGAGGAGTGCTAACGTTGAATCAAGTCCTCCCGAAACACCTATTATCATCTTTGGCTTCCCGATTGCATTCAGGCGTTGGAGNAGGCCATGACACTGAATATTGATAATCTCAGTGCAGTTCTCGTTGCGGTGGGAGGCATCGGTCGGCACGAAAGGNGTGGGATGAATCATTCCGGTGACGGGAGTNAGTTCANAGTTCTCGNTCTCTTCAGATTCAGTCGGGTCAAACTCGTGATACCCCGTGGTCTTACCTACGATTAATATATCGGGCAATGTATCGCGTCCGACGATGTCGGTGAATGTATTGAATCGAATTCTTTCAGATTGCAGTCGGCTTACATCGATGTCTGCGCTCGCAAAGGTCGACATTGGCAATGATTGATTCTCCTTACCGACGGAGAGGTCTGCAAGATTATCAACATCCGGGAANACTTGCGACTCAGAGAGCATTGNNCCATTNTCTGCAANCGCTGCATATCCCGGGAATGCGAGATCAGTAGAGGATTCTCCGGCTCCGGNCGAAGCGTAAATGTAGGCGCAACGGCAACGGGCAGACTGCTGAAGTATCAGGTCGCGGCGATACCTCTGTTTACCAAGCACTGCATTGGAAGCTGAGAGGTTTACAATTACGTCGGCTCCCGCGATAGCGAGCATGGCAGAGGGAGGAATAGGAGTCCATAGGTCTTCACATATCTCGGCTCCGATTGTCATTCCGTCATGGGNAACGAGAATCCGAGTGCCAAACGGAATGGCATTCTCTCCGGCATAAGAGATGAGAGAATTTNCCAATCCGGCGGCGGATTCAAACCAGCGTCGTTCGTAAAATTCTCCGTAATTGGGAATAAACGTTTTCGGAACTACAGCCAGAATTCGGCCGCCGCGTATGAAAAGTGCGCAATTGTANAGATTGGCACCGACTTTGACGGGAGCCCCGACGACCAACAGCAGGTTGTGTAATCTGCGTTTGGACTCATGACCCGGATGGANCGCCGGATCCGTGTGGCGGCANATACGTCTGATNCCCTTCTCTGCATTCTCAATCAGGAAAGGCTGAAGGAAGAGGTCGGCGCANGTATAGCCTGTGACGCAGAGTTCGGGAAACACGAGAAGACTGCAGAAATCTGAGAGAGANGAATCTACGGTTTCTAAAATCCGGTCAACATTGAAGTTGACATCGGCAACACTAACTTCAGGGGATGAGGCCGCAACTCTGCGGAATCCGCAATATCTGTAATTGGAGAATTTCATTTTCAGGATGGTTTTTCAGGTTTAGGGCCAATCTGATAATTTAAAATACTTCATGTGGAGANTAAACAACGATAAGATTTGCAATAATTATCGTTGAGATCATTTATTAGATTGACATTCCATCATTCACATCGGAAAGGAGGGAGCGCGACGAGAATGAAAGAATACAAATTTACAAAAAAAATCTCACGAATTCAAGCGAGGGTANAAAAAAGCAGTCGACGCGGAAATAATCCGAGTCGACTGCGAAATATATTGGAGGTAAGTATAGACTTACTTGAGAGCTGCCTGAACAGCGTCATTGGGCACCATTTCCTCTTTGAAGACATAAGCGCCTGTCTTGGGAGACTTCTCCATTTTGATGACTTTGCTATATGTGCGGCCTTCACCTTTCTGAAGAGACGCGACGGTTTTCTTTGCCATAGTTCAGATGCTTATTTGATTTCTTTGTGGATGGTCATTTTCTTCAGAATGGGGTTGTATTTTTTCAACTCCAGACGTCCGGGGGTGTTTTTGCGGTTCTTGGTGGTGATGTATCGAGACATACCGGGCATGCCGCTTGCCTTATGTTCGGTGCATTCGAGAATCACTTGCACTCGATTGCCTTTAGCTTTCTTTGCCATTTTGATTGGGTTTGCTTAGAGTGAAAGGATGTTGATTTTCTTGAAGTCGAGATTGCCTTCAGCCTCAGCTTTTCTGAGGGCTGCGTTAAGACCGATCTTGTTGATGATACGGAGAGCGTGAGCGGAAACTACNAGTTCAATCCACATATCCTGCTCTACCCAGTAGAATTTCTTCTTGTGAAGATTCACCTCAAATTTGCGCTTTGTGCGACGCTTTGAGTGAGAAACGTTGTTTCCCACCTGAGTCTTCTTGCCGGTGATCTGACAAACTTTTGACATGGCTGTTGTTTTTAAATCTATTTTTAAAAAACTTATGTTAAGGTTTCATGGCCGCCATCTCAGTTCTCATATCATCGCTAAGTGCATCATTTTCAGCGATTTTAAAGGATGTGCCACAAAATCCGATGCAAAGTTACAAACTTTTCCCGAAATACACAACTTTTTTGGCCTCTTTTTGCCNTTAATNCCTTAATTTCTCCTCATTTTCTCCTTATTTTCTCCTTATTAGCTCCAGAGATTCTAATGAATTTCCGGTCAGATGTAAAGCTTGAACGATATCAGNGATGTGATTTGGAATNGGTTGTTAGTGAGAATTCAGATTATTTCTGCGAGGTCTTCCGCAGTGATTATGATGTCGTGGTAGCGATTGGTGCCGGGTTCGTAGTAATGATAGCGGATTGAGTAGCCTGCAGCTACTANATTCTTGCAGAATGCATTCATTCCGAGGTCAGAGGCCATTAAATTTTTCATTGCATCTTTTATCATCTGTTCGCTTGCGGCAATGTCGGCGGCTGTCAGAATGCTCGGGTCTATCTGACATTCGTAGACTACTTGATTACCATTGCAATATGCTTTTGTCAGTAGCATTCCGTTACCTAACTCCTGAGGATATCTCGAATTTTCCATTGCCACTGTATTCTCGACTGACTCCCGTGCCAGACTGCGGTCAGTGCGCTTGGTTGACAGCATCTCTCTGAGTTCATCTGTGGAAATCATTATAGTGATCGGATTCTTTTGGTCTTGATGAAATTTGGCACATAAGCGAGCGTCAGCCCCGACGAGGATTTGAAGGAAGGGGTGGTAAGCCGTCTGCGACAAAGTCGTCTGCATATTATGTTTCATGACCGACGTTCCGGAAGCTGCCAATTGTTCCAGAGTGACCAGTGTCGGATCTATATTGAAATTATAAACAAATGTCTTGCTGACGGGAAGGTATTCCGTAGAAGACATCGTGCCGAGCATCCCCATATCAATCGGACACATTTGATTTACCTCATCCGACATAGCCTTGAGTTGGTTATCACCTGTCTGAGCTTGTGTAGGGATAATATTCACGAGAATAGCAATAAGGAAAGCAATCAGACNTCCGGTCATACGATTGGTTGCGAGAATATTCATGATGATTTGATATTAAGAGGTAGTTGGGGGTAATCGTGAAGTTGCGAGAATAGGGAGTTACTCGTCGTTGAAATCCTCGGGGGCGGTATAGGAGGTGCGGAGAAGGTTGATAAGCATTACGAGACTATGGTTGGTGGCCTGCTCTATGACACTCTTNCGGTCGCCTTGGAAGTGAACGCATTCGGTCACGAGGCGATCATTAAGGCGGGCTGCCATCCATACGGTGCCTACAGGTTTGTTTTTTGTGCCTCCGTCGGGTCCTGCGATACCGGAAGTAGCAATAGAACAATCGGAGCGCATTATTCGGGCCACGCCGGCCGACATCTGTTCTACCACCTGACGGCTAACTGCACCATGCCGACCAATATCCTCGCGGCTTACACCTAACACTTCCGCTTTCACATTATTGGCATANGAAACTACGCTTCCCAGAAAATAGGCCGACGAACCNGGAATCTGAGTGATGCGATGTGCAAGGTTGCCACCTGTGCAGCTTTCGGCAAAGGATACTGTCAGTTCGCGTTCTTTGAGCAGTTGACCCAATACTTCTGCCGGGCTTCGATCATCCATCGAAAGCACATCTTCCGTGAAGATATCGTTGAGATTCTGATGGAATTTATTCATTTTGAATCGGAGAAGTTCGACGCCGGAATGCATACCCGTCAGGGATATTTTGGTGACGAGATTATTAGTGTCAATGGTAATCTTCACGTATTCGGGCAATTGCTCCTCGAAATGACGCATTATGCGCGTAAGNTCTTCGCGGGTGTAGCCGTAGATGACGACATGGCGTGTCTCAGTATAGTTTCCGGAATTCATTGGATAGTGGTTTTGGAATAGGGTGGTAATGAAAGATCGTTCTTATGATCGGGGGCGAGACGCATAGATCCTGCAATAGCTACCATTGCGGCATTATCAGTAGTGAAAGATCGTTTAGGAATCCAGGCTCTGATACCTCTTTGGCGGCAGAACTCTTCAACAGCAGAGCGTACTCCGGAGTTGGCCGAGACTCCTCCGCCAATTGCAATCTGCGCCGGTCGGTGAATCTTGACTGCCTTGGCAAGTTTATTGAGGAGAATGTCAATGATAGCCTTCTGAAGCGAAGCCGCCAGGTCGGCCTTGTTCTTTTCTATGAAATCGGGATCGGAGGCCACCCCATCGCGGAGAGTATAAAGGAAGGAGGTCTTAAGTCCGGAGAAAGAATAATCCAGACCGGGAATATTAGGACGGGCAAAGCGGAAAGCATCCGGATTCCCCACGGCTGCGAGACGATCGATGTGGGGGCCTCCCGGGTAGGGAAGTCCCATCACTTTCGCACACTTATCGAACGCCTCCCCTGCAGCATCATCGATAGTCTTNCCGATAATCTCCATATCGGTCGGACTTTTGACGAGGATAATCTGCGAGTTGCCACCGGAAATAAGCAGACACATATATGGAAATTCCGGCACTTCATCTTCCTCAGTTTCCTTTACGAAATGTGCGAGGGCGTGAGCGGCAAGATGATTGACGTCGATTAGAGGAATATTGAGACCGAGAGCCAGCCCCTTTGCAAAACTCGTGCCTACGAGGAGTGAACCGAGCAGACCGGGACCACGGGTATAAGCGATAGCCGACAAATCCTCCTTGTTGATGCCGGCCTGACGGATAGCCTCGCTGACAACGGGCAGAATGTTTTGCTGGTGGGCACGCGAAGCGAGTTCGGGCACTACCCCTCCAAAGGATTCATGCACTTTTTGCGAAGCGATAACATTCGAGCGCAGAACGCCATCGATGATGACAGCTGCCGAAGTGTCGTCGCAAGAGGATTCAATGCCGAGAATTGCCTTCATGATTCAGATATCTGATTTAAATATTGAATTTGATGAGAGTAAACGGATTATTAATGTAGCTGACATCCNTCCGGATAGTTCGTCGTCGGGAATCAGCAACGATTATTTTACAAATTTAGCCAAAACCTTTCAAATATT
The DNA here is from genome assembly GCA_014801585.1 of Bacteroides sp. Lineage (GTDB taxonomy): Bacteria > Bacteroidota > Bacteroidia > Bacteroidales > Muribaculaceae > Lepagella. The sequence goes on along the minus strand of JAAVDX010000018.1, from coordinate 124,656 downwards.
CTCATTGCGACAACGATTTTTTCATATGTTTTGCTTAATTTTGTAGTAAATTTGGTAGNGACTCCTTTATTAAGGTAAGTCTGTACTGTCAGTCTCTCACTTTAAATACCTGCCGACATCATCCGAATGAGTCATAAAGAGAAGTGGAAATGGGTCTATCGAATTGTGAGGAGTGTGCTCTTTACAGCGATAGCGTTCGTGGCGTTTCTTTACGTCACGCTTTACGTGCTTCTCTCAATTCCCGGGGTTCAGAATAGGGTGAGGATGATAGCGGAAGATGAACTTTCACGGCTATTTACCTCTTCGCTCACAATTGAAAAGGTGACGATATATCCTTTTAACGAAGTAGTGGTAGAAGGCGCCACGCTAAAGGAGCCTGACGGAGTGACCGATTGTGCAAAAATTGAGCGGCTTGGAGCCGGCGTCAGTCTATGGCGTCTCCTTGTACATCGTGAAATTGTCATCACTTATGTCGAACTTATCGGACTTGATGCTTGCTTGAGACAGGATGCCAAAGGTGGACCACTTAATATTCAGTTTCTTATCGATGCTTTCAAGCCTAAAGATAAGAATAAACCTCCTACAAGCTTTGATCTGGAAATTCGCAACATTGTGATTCGTAAATCCAANGCCTCTTTTTCTCGGCCGTGGATAGATGAAGCCGATACGAAATTTCCTCAACTNCCGATGTTGACGGTAGCTCATCTGAATGCTGATGTGACTATTCCGCGACTTAGCAACGACATCATGATTTTCGACCTTCGACGGCTGGAATTTGAAGCCGAGACGCTTGTGAAGGTTGAGAATATCAGCGGATGTGCCAAACTTGACCATGGGAATCTGTCGCTTACGGATATCAACATTGAGACTGCAATGAGTAAATTGGTAGTGAGTGACGTTACTCTGCCGCTCAAATATCCGGGAGGATTGAAAAAGTGGCTTGCTAAAGAGAATATCGACGTAAAGATAGACGGAAGTAGGATTATGCCCTCTGAATTTTCATTTTTGTGGGCGCCGCTCTCCCGTCTCTCTTCACCGATGACTCTGAATGTGGATCTCACAGGCAATCTTCACAGTATTAATCTTCGGGCGCTGGATATAACTACCCCGGATGCAAATAGTAACTCCGATGGTCACTTCTCACTAAAAATATCGGGAACCGCTGATATTAGCGACGAAGGAGGAAAACTACAACCTGAAGCAATAGGGCTCGATAAATTCGAACTCCACTCGACTCCCGCGTTCAATGCAATGGTGGTCAAAATGCTGAAAGTCGAATCCGGTCANTCNGATACTCGTCCGGAAGAGATTATAGCCGAAATAGGTAAGGTAGGAATTGACCTGTATGGTAAATTCAGCCGTGATCTCCGGAGCGGTAATATGGAAGCTGNTGCCGACCTGAGAGTAAACTCCGCTATCGGTGATATGGATCTAAAAGGGGAATGGTTACATTCGGGNTCACTTCAGAAATTTAATTTTAGCCTTGGATCGCCCGGTATNGATTTCGGTAAACTATTGGCCATNGACATNCTCGGGCATACGGAAATTGATTTAAAGGCTGAGGCTATTNTTGATAATANTCTTTTCAAAACGCTTAAGGGTAAGACTCCCGAGCAGATTATCNGCATGGTGAAGAGTGCGGATGTACAGCTTGACATGCCTCGCGCTGTCATCAAAAAATATACTCTGAATAATACCAGGNTCAATCTCCGAAAATCCGGAGAGGGACTGANCGCCCATCTGGACTGTGGGGATGATAATTTCAATATTGATCTGGATGCCGACTTGCTTTCGGCCGGTTATAATTCAGAAATTAATCTCAACGGTCGTATATTGAATCTTCGTCCGGCAGTCATCGACGGCATGATGGATGGAATTATGGATATGGCCTATGAATCCGGCTCATCCATAAAGAATGATTATCAACTCTCAGCGGATATTGACGTGAGTCTTAAAGGGAATAATCTTGATAATCTGAGGGGAAATATTAATATATCGGATATAGATATACACAATCTGCGGAATGGGAAAGAATTGAATCTTAATAATCTCGAGATTGTAAGCGATATAGTGGGAGATGTTAATCCCGAGCGCTCCTATATCCTTAGCAGTGATTGGATTGAGGGGGGATTGACCGGACATTTCGTGCCGAGCAAGATCCCGAGGGTCATTCATGGGATGTTGGCCGAGGCATTCCCAAAATTTATATTACCTCCCAAGCATTGGGAGAAAGGTGAGAATATCGGCGACTTTACATTTGACTTCACTATAGCCCGCACTGAAAAGATACTCTCCGCCGGTAATGAAATTGCTGCCTCGTCATGGGCTGATTTCTTTAATATTCCCGTAAATCTCCTTTATGAGGCTGAGGTGTCGGGGCGATTTGGCGGTGAGGAGAAACTACTTCATGCTACAGTAGAGGCTCCATATATCCAGCAAGGCCGCGACAAGCTGATTCGCGGGAGCCGGATATCGGCTACGCTTTGCGATGGTACAGGCAACGTTAACTTCGGGGTAGTCTATCCTACAAAGAAAGGCGACCTTGAAGTAGTAGGAGATGTTTCGGCTGTGGATGGGAGTGTGTTGGCATCTCTGAATTTTAATCCCAAACAGAACACAAGTTTCTATGGGAAATTGGATCTGGAAGCAACAATGGTTGCGCCCACCGGCCATTTCAATAGTAATCTTGAGGGCAACGATATACGACTGAAAATCTTCCCGAGCACTCTCTATCTCAATCATGCCGCATGGAATGTGGCGGAAGCAGACCTTACGTATTCCAAAACAGAAGCCGGGCCGGTTGCAGAAATCAAAGGTTTTTCAGTAAGTCATAATGATCAGTTCGTGACGATCGGAGGTAAAGCTTCTGCTTCCGCGGATGACGAGATAGTCGCCTTGCTAAATGATGTGGATCTCGACTACATCTTTGATACTCTGAATATAAACTACGTAAAATTCGGTGGTACGGCTACCGGTAAGGCCGTGGGATCGGCTTTATTTTCTAAACAGATTCAAGCGGAAACACGCGGCTTGCATGTAAAAGATCTGAGTTATAACGGAGCGGTATTAGGCGATGGTGAGCTGCATGGTGAATTTGATATTCAGCGGAAGAGAATCGGAATACGTGCGGATATAGCTGAAAACAATCGCCATGTTGCGACGGTGGACGGTGGTATATGGCTCGGGCGAGATTCACTGTCATTCGGTATTGATGCCGAGAAAGTCAGAATCGGATTCCTTGCGCCTTTCATGGAAGCGTTTGCTTCGAAAGTAGAGGGGAGAGCCTCGGGGAAGGCGCAACTTTATGGCACATTCTCTGATATCGACATGAGCGGCAGATTGTTTGCTGATACGATTGCTTTAGGCGTAGCATATACGAATGTGACCTATTGCGGATCGGACTCAGTCGTGATCCGGCCCGGCCGTATCGATATTCCGGCCTTTACTCTGAAGGATGTCTACGGTAATACGGCGACATTGAGCGGCAATCTGACTCATCGTTATTTCCATGATCCGGAATTTGATTTCAGAGTGACAAACGCAAAAAATCTTCTGGTCTACGATACCAACTCGAAGATGAATCCGGTATGGTACGGACATATTTTCGGGACGGGAGGCGGACGCATTCTCGGACGTGGCAACTACGTCGGTATCTCTGCTGATATGACTACAAATGCCAATTCTACTTTCACCTTCGTACTTTCCGATCAGGAGGAAGCGGCGGAATATAATTTTATTACCTTTACCGACCGACGAAAAGCGCAGAGAGAAGCAGAGCAACCGGCAGTGGTCTCCGATACCGACATGATAGTTGAGGCATTCAAAAAAAAGGTGCTTGCTCAGCAGGGTCCGGAATCGGTATTCGGAATGGACATACGTGCAACGCTTACTCCGGATATTACAATGACCCTCATAATGGATCCGATTGCGGGGGATAAGATTGTTGCCAAAGGAGCCGGNGCAATGAATATGGAATATCGTTCGGATACGGATGATCTCCGAATGTATGGAAAATATGTGCTCGACGAAGGTGTCTATAACTTCTCTCTTCAAGATGTGATCCTTAAGGATTTCATTATCAAGCAGGGTAGTTCGATATCCTTCAACGGCGATCCGATGGCGGGAATATTGGATATTCGCGCGGCCTACCGCGTGAATACCAATCTGGCAGATCTTGATCAGTCGTTTGCTATGGATAGAGATCTTAACCGTACGCAGGTGCCTGTAGATGCCATGCTGATAGTGAAAGGTGATATGGATAGTCCTGATATATCATTTGATATAGAATTGCCTACGCTTAACGATGAGGTGGCACAGAAGGTGAGGAGTGTGATATCATCGGATGATATGATGAATCTACAGATGATTTATCTCTTGGCGCTTAATCGTTTCTATACTCCGGAATATATGGGTGGGTCTTCGGGAGGTGAATGGGCGTCAGTGGCGTCATCTACTATTTCGTCGCAGTTGTCGAATATACTGGGACAATTGACCGACAAATTCAGTGTAGCTCCGTCGATTCGTTCCGATAAGGGGGACTTCTCGGATGTAGAGGTCGATGTAGCCTTATCTTCACGATTATTTAACAACCGATTGCTGATCAATGGAAATCTCGGCTATCGCGATCCCTCTACGAGTAGCACAACCTTCATAGGTGATTTTGATGTGGAGTATTTGTTGAATCGTGCGGGCAACTGGCGACTGAAGGCATACAATCATTTCAACGACCAGAATTATTATCTTAAATCAGCCCTGACGACTCAAGGAGTCGGAATCATGTGGCGACGTGATTTTGACCATATCTTCGGAATCGGCAGAAATCGTAAAAAGGATGATGCTCCTGCTGATAGTGTTGCCGTTCCTATCTCAGAATAATAGGATAAATGTAGGAGGCGAGCATTACTCTGAATGACCTGTTTTAGATATATCCAACTGATTATTTGCAGAAAAATCAAAATATAAAAAAAGTCTGCCGTTGACTTCCGGAGAAGCAGACGGCAGGCTTCGATATTTTATGGCAGTTGATTTTATCTCAGATAATTACTTGAAAAGATACTGAGATGAAATTGACTGGTTGTTGTGGATACGACGGATTGTGTCGGCAAAGAGTTTGGCTACGGGGAGCACTGTGGCTTTCGGGTTCTCTTTACCATAGGGGATAGAGTCAGTGAAGATGATCTCAGTAAGTCCGGAAGAGAGCACGCGGTCGGTAGCGGGGTCAGACATTACAGCGTGAGAGCAGAGAGCTCTGACTGACTTCGCGCCAAAGGAGAGAAGCAGATCGGCAGCTTTAGTGATGGTGCCCGCAGTGTCGACGATGTCATCAATGAGCACTACGTTCTTGCCCTCGACGTCACCGATGACTGTCATTTTGGCAACAACGTTGGCTTTTGCACGCTGTTTGTGGCAGAGCACGAGGGGCACATCGAAATATTTTGCGTAAGAGTTGGCACGCTTCGCACCGCCGACATCAGGAGAGGCAATCACCATATCCTTGAGATGGAGGCTCTCGAGATAGGGGATGAAGATTGAGGAAGCATAAAGATGATCGACAGGAACGTTGAAGAAGCCCTGGATCTGATCAGCATGGAGGTCCATAGTGATCAGACGGTCGATACCGGCCACGCTGAGAAGATCGGCTACGAGTTTGGCAGCAATCGACACACGTGGTTTGTCCTTACGGTCCTGACGTGCCCAACCGAAATAGGGGAGCACAGCGATGATTTTACCGGCCGAAGCGCGCTTAGCGGCATCGATCATCAGAAGGAGTTCCATAAGATTGTCGGAATTCGGGAATGTGCTCTGCACAAGATAGACCTCAGCTCCTCGGATTGACTCCTCGAAACCTACTTCAAATTCACCGTCGGCAAAACGTTCGATTTTCATTTTGCCGAGTTCAATTCCCAGGTCTTTGCAGATGGCTTCGCCGAGATAGAGGCTGTTGGTGCCTGCAAACACCTTGATAGGGGGAAGACTATTGCTCATGAAATTTATAAATAATTTAGTTGAGTATCTATTTGTATTGTGAAGTCCTTTTTTACTCACGTGTATGTGTCTTATTACTGCTTTCGGTCGGCTGTAAGTCGGCTTTTGCAGCAATAGGATTGAGAGATATTACTACTGCGCCATGTGGAGGGATGCTTACAGCTGCGGGGGCGGTTCTCGATAGCCTGAGGGCTACCGGTTCGGCGGTAAGAAGATCCATAAACAACCCTTCCTTCTCTCGGATTCCGGCCATATCGAATGCGACTCCCGGAATATTGACGGAAATATTTTTTATTTCGTCAGAGAAGTTAGCGCATATCAGCAGAGCCTCTTTTGCGGAATAGCGCAGGAATGAGAAGCATTGATGAGGATCATATCCCGGATTGTCGAGATTGACATACATAAGATCGAAGAAATTCCCTTCGCGAAGTGCATCGTTTGAATTGCATAGAGTCAGCACCTTGGAATAGATCCTTCGNAGCCATTTTTCCTGAGCGTTAAGTCCGGCTACCGAGCATTTGCCGTCGGCATACCATCTGCGCATCGGATCGTAGCTCCAATAGTCGAAGATTGTTGTGCGGTTGTTATAACCGGCAAATCCCTCGTTTTCCGTAGCAGATTCTCCCAGTTCCTGGCCATAATAGATCATGTAAGGGCCCGACGATATCATTGACGATACGACAAGAGGAGCAACTACCTTCATCGGATCGCCTGCAAATTCCACTGAGCCATATCTCACTTCATCATGATTCTCAAGGAAGTTGAGCATCCGATGGCCAATGCCGTCGACGGTCTGCCATGCAGAAGTAAGCTGTGCGGCCGAGAAGTTATGGCGCTCTATACCCACGAGTTTATCGTAAAGATTTACTTTATCGTACAGATAATCGAAGCAACCATAGTCGAGGAACGGTCGATAAAGGCCTACATCGTAGATTTCACCGATAAAGATTATAGAAGGATAATCCTGCTTCACCTGAGGGATCGCCCAATGCCAGAAAGCGAGAGGCACCATGAACACCATGTCGCAACGGAAGCCATCAACTCCTTTCGATGCCCAGAAGCGAAGAATATGCAGCATCTTCAACCATGTGTCAGGTATAGGATCGAAATGATCGGAATTATCACCATAGTCATGACCATAATTCAGTTTCACCGTCTCATACCAGTCGTTGCGGCCGCAAAACGCAGAGAAGCAATCATTGCCCGTAGCCTTTGCCGGAAATTCGATATATGGAGCATCTCCCTCTTCAGCAATATTAAAATCGGGGGAGAACTGCTGATTTGGAATGTAGTAATAATTATTGTCGCGCTCAAAGTAATAAGTACGGTTATCACCCTCTCCAAAATCCTTAATGCCGATGGGTGCAACATCGGAATGATATTGCCGAGCTGTATGATTCGGGACGAAATCTATAATTACATTCATTCCGGCCTGATGGATCCGACTTATGCAATCTTCAAATTCCTCCATGCGTTTAGAGGGATTGACGGCGATAGCGGGATCGATATCGTAATAATCCTTTATAGCGTAGGGCGAGCCGGCTTCCCCCTTTACGACATTGGGATTATCCTTAGGGATACCCCATGCGGAGAAATCCGACTTAGTGGCGTGTTCGATTACACCAGTCAGCCAGATACAATTGACGCCCAGACCTTTCAGCGAACGCAGAAGTCCGGGCGTATAGTCGGCGAGTTTGCCGGATCCATTCTCTTCAATGGTGCCGGCGAATTTATTGGTGGATTTGGAGTTAGTCAGAATCCTCGGAAAGGTCTGATAGATAATCGGACGTTGTCCGTTGTGGCCGATTCTGACGTGCTCTTTATTTTGCTTTTTTACTGCCATATCTATTGTAGGAAGGATTATTTAAGAGCTTTTTCAAGTACTCTTGAGGTTGCCTCATATCCGATGCTGACTGCTTTTTCGAGCGCATGAAGTTCAAATGTGCCAAACTGGGTATTACCCGTAGTGCGGATAACGTAATCACACAGATTCAGATCCTGCAGTGTATTGGCTTTCGACATGAGACTGTATGTGCGTAAAGTAATATCGAGAAGAGAACCTTTGTAGACGTAATCGCGGCTCAGGGGAGAGCAGTTAAGACCATACAGAGTGGAGCAATGCTTGCGTATAGCCCATGCCGGCAGATTTCGCAATACGCCTCCATCGACATAGTTGACCCCGTTGATATTGACGGGATGGAAAATAATAGGGATACTGCAAGATGCCAGCACTCGTGGCACGATCTCACCCTTTGACCATCCGACACTTTTGCCCGAGTCAATATCAGTGGCGCAGACGACTGTCGGAATATTAAGATCTTCAAGACGCTTTACGGGAAGCCATGAATCAAGTAATTTCCCGAACTTGTCAATTTTGAAGAATCCGCTTTTAGGGAGAGTAAACTCAGTGAAATAGCTGAACTTGTCGTAGTCGGAGAAGCATTGGATTATCTCTGTGGGTGTGAGCCCTGCAGCGTATAGAGTGCATGCGATAGATCCTGCAGAGACTCCCGATACGATATCTATATTTACTCCGAAGGCCTCAAAGGCCATGAGCGCTCCGATATGTGTAAATCCTTTGGCCCCGCCGCCGCTGAACGCTACCCCGACACGGGGTGGTTGCTTGGCGAGTCCGATTCTTTCGAGCAGTCCGTCGATGTTGAGTTGCATATCGGATAAGTTTTATGGGGATTCACATTCAATTCAAATAGGTCGGATTGAATAGTTCCCTTTTTTACTCTGCAAATTTAATAAATCTTGCTGTCATACGGAAATTTTGGTCCGTTTTTTTATTGCTGTCACGCTAATGAATGTAAAAATTCCCTGCGCAGGAAAATCTCCTTACGCAGGGAACCATCAGTTTATAGTAGTTTTATAATATTGAAGTCGTATGAGATTACTTCATTAAATTTCTCTTACCAGATAATTACGCGTTCTGCCTCGGGGCGGTACATCTTATCCCCTTCCTTGATACCAAAGGCTTTGAAGAAAGGAGCGATATTCTTGAGGGAGACGTTTACGCGGTTTTCACCGAGGGAGTGAACGTCGCCGATAGTCAGTCTGCGTTTTTCAGCGTCGCGGATATTCTGAGCCCAGAGGTTGGCATAGTTCATGTAGAACACCTGAATCGGGTCGATACCATCAATGAGAGCTTCTTCCGAAGTCACGTCAACCCCCTTCTTCTTCTGAGAGTCAAGGAAGGCTGTCATAGCTACCCGGAGACCTCCCTGATCGGCGATATTCTCACCGAGAGTGTACTGACCGTTGGCCATAAGCCCCGGCATCACCTCAACTTGAGAGAACTGATCGGCGAGTCCTTGGGTAAGGGTGCGGAAAGCTTCCGCGTCTTCCTCTGTCCACCAATTGTTCATGTTGCCGACGGCATCAAATTCACATCCTTGGTCGTCAAAGCCGTGAGTAAGTTCATGACCGATGACTACACCGATGCCTCCATAGTTTTCTGCATCCGAAGAGTTTGGNTCGAAGAAAGGAGCCTGNAGAATACCTGCGGGGAANACGATCTCATTGTTAAGCGGGTTGTAATAGGCGTTGATAGTCTGAGGAGTCATACCCCACTCAGTGCGGTCAACAGGTTTGCCCCACTTGGCGTTGTAATCATCGTTCATCCAGAGGTTGGCGTTGTGGATATTCTCATAGTAAGAGAGATTGGGATCGATATTCATCGAAGAATAGTCTTTCCACTTGTCGGGGTAACCGATTTTCACTGTGATAGCGTTGAGTTTCTTGATAGCCTGAAGTTTGGTCTCATCGCTCATCCAGGGGAGATTGATAATGTGCTTGCCGAGAGCAGTGCGAAGATTCTCTACGAGATTCTCCATGTATTTCTTCGAAGATTCGGGGAAATATTCTGCTACGTAAAGCTGACCGATAGCTTCTCCGAGACGACTTTCGGTAGCGCCCTGCACGCGTTTCCAGCGGGGTTGTTGCTGCTGAACGCCGCTCATCACTTTAGAGAATTCGAAACCGGCATCGGCAAAATCATCGCTGAGATAGGGAGCCGCTCCGCTGACAATCTGCCAAAGATAATANTCCTTGATTTCGCGAGAGGGGAGTGTAGCGATAAGTTTGTCGGCCTGNTTCACAGTGTTCATCTCAGTGACGATAAACTGTTCGGGAGTCGGAATACCCATAGCCTCGATGAAGAGACGATCCCAGGGGATGTGGGGATATTCAGTCTTTAGGAAAGCAAGGTCGCGCACGTTGTTCATAGCATTGAGATTACGACTCTGTTCGCGGGTCCATACAGAATCAGCGAGGAGAGTCTCGATCTTCAACACATTCTTGGCAATGCGAGCTGCNTCTTTCTTGGAATANCCGGCAAGCTGCATGTCTTTCTTGATGAGCTCCTGATAAGCGTTGCGGATCTTTTTNTTGTCGGCATCTTTTGCAAGATAATAGTCACGGTCGCCGAGTTCCAGACCTACGCCGCTCACATACATAGCGTATTCCGCAGAGTTATTGAGGTCTTCCTGCAGGCCGGCTCCAAAGAAAGGTGCGGAATAATATTTGTGCATGAAGATGAGCAGATCATCCATCTTATTGTTGGGAGTTGCCTCGATCTGTTTCAATACGGGTTGAATCGGAGTCGCACCCAGACGATTGCGATTTATGGAGTCCATGCCTGTCTCATAGAGGGCGGCGATTTTGTANGCGACTGAACCCTTGTCGGGATTTGTAGATGCAAGATTGGCTACGATTCGACGCACACGGTTCTTGCTCGAGTCATCGAGGATATTAAACTGACCGTAGCGGGAATGTTCGCCTGTGAGAGGATTTGCATCCATCCAATGCTGGTTGACATGGCGATAAAAATCCTCGTTGGCTGTGATCTCACTGCTGATCCCCTCTTTGGAGAGACTCTTGAGATGTTCTTCGGCTGAAGCCGAGAGAGCTATTGANGCNGCAGCGCAGAGAAGAATAGTTTTTGAAGCGTNCATGAGCTATTATATTGTTTAAATTTTGAATTCAAGACCGCCTGAAGATTCCGGACGATATTCGAGAATATCACCAGGCTGACAATCAAGGATATTGCAGATGCTGTCAAGGGTAGAGAAGCGGATGGCTTTCGCTTTGCCCGTCTTCAGGATTGAGAGATTGGAGGGGGTGATTCCCATTTTTTCTGACAGTTCGCCCAGACTTATTTTCCGACGGGCCATCATCACGTCAAGATTTACTATTATCGGCATTTTCAAGGAGAGATTAGATAGTTAATTCCTGTTCTTTTTTTATGGCCAGGCCATACGACCATANCTGGGCGAGAAGAAGTCCGATTGTGCCGAACAGCAGATTATTCCATGGGAAGGTCCAATGAGCTCCAAGTTCATAGCCGGGCCATGAGAAATGGAACATTGAAAAAGTATAGTTATTGACGAGTCCCTGCGCAATTCTTATCAAGGCTATGGCAATCAGCGACCAGGATATCTGACGAAGATATCTGACGTTCTGACTTTCAAATATCTTTTCCTTAGAGACGTTGATTATGAATCTTACGAATTTCCAGATAATAATAATGAAAAAAAGGATGTTGATCGGAGTNGTGATCATAAAAAACCATGACGTCCATTCCGGAATCTTATCATTGGGAGCGAGCACAACGACTTCATCGATTACGAAAGGAAGACGGAGCCCATCGGAGAACTGGATGGAATCCGAGGGTTGCACCATTGTTGAGGCCGACGGATGAAAAACGATTCCTATCGGACTGATATTTGACTCCGAAACCTCCGAATATTCAGAAGAATAGTCGGAAGATATAGCATCCACTCCGGCTTTTACGAGTTTTCCGGAGGGTAGAAGCACACTCAGAGCAAGCACTATGATGCTGAGCACGGAGAGTAGATAAATTGANGTTTTCTTCATAGTGCGAAATTATGAAAAAAAACGATTACTTGCAAGAAAATTTATCGAAAAACGATAATTTTTTGGAGGGTAGAGAGTTTTATTTCAGTTTCTTCCCATTCTTTTTCGGCATCGGAAAGTGGAGTGATGCCACCGCCTGCATGAAGTTCGATCTGTTGTTTGGGCGTATCGAGTCGTCCGCTCCTAAGGTTGGCGAAAGTGGAAAAGCTGCCATCCTCTCTTACAATCCCTATCAGGCCGCCGTAGCACTGACGCGGATCGCGTTCGGAGTTTCGGATAGCCTCTATGGCTGCTTCTCTCGGAAACCCGCTGAGAGCCGGAGTGGGGCAGAGACTCTTCAATAGAAGGAAATTTTTGCAAATGCCTTCAGCGCATATCTCCGTATATAGATGCTCCACCGGACCTGCTTTTTTTGTATCAGGTCCTTTTGTCATGGGGATGAGTCCGTAGGCCTTGAATGTAGAGGTGATGAAATCCGTTACGATGGCTTGTTCCTCGATATTTTTTAAGTCCCATTCACGACGTGATTCATGCCTGCAAGATGCCGGTCGGGTTCCCGCTAAGGATACGCTGAGAAGTCGGCCGACCTCTGAAGTGAGTATTATTTCGGGGGTCGCTCCGATCCATGTGCCGTGGCGCCGGGTCGAAAAAAGGAATACGCAGGCCGATGGGTATTTCTCACACAGCAGATTAAATATTACCGAAGGTGAGAGCCGGCATACTGTTCGCAGGGTTCTGGATGCTATAGCCTTAGTATGAGGATAGCGCGATGAAATCCATCGGGTGGTTGCTTCGCGAAGTTGCTTAATTACACTGAGATGGATCTCCTTTGGTGTCGACTCTTTAATGAAAGGCATGTACATCTCTGATTGCAAGTCATTCTCATGGCTCCAACGTGAGACCTCCTCATCCGACAGCGAAGTGCGGTCCGTGGGAATAAGGTAGATGCAGGGATTTTCTTCAAATTCAGAATATATGAACCCCGGTGTGTCGGGCGTATCTACGTCCTCGACAAGAAGGTCTGAGCAACCGGCTGTCGGGGGTTGTCCCGGGATTCTGATTTTGAAAAAGTTCATTAGTGGTTGTGAGTCTTTTGCAGTCTCGTCGTCATGTGTCGAAAGCGCATCTCTACATTTGAGACTTGTTTGAAAGTTACGCTTTGAGAGTATTATCGAGCCTTTCTGCCTATCAGTTCGAAGGGAAGTGCTTCTTCGATTGTCACGTCAGCGAATTCTCCAATAGGAAGTTCTTCATCTCTTATTATCACTTCGGGGTCAACTTCGGGTGAGTCCCATTCGGTGCGACCTACGGAGTTGTCATCCTCATATCGCTCTATGAGGACTCTTACCGTCTGTCCGATAAGCTGCTCGTTGAGCTCGAGAGCTATGGATTCCTGAGCCTGCATGAGAGTGTCAAGTCTGCGCTGCTTTACCTCCTCCGGAATTGAGTCGTCGAGATTTTTGGCAGCCCAAGTGTCATCTTCTTCGCAATAGGCGAAAGCTCCCATTCTGTCGAATTTCTGTGTTTTTACGAAATCCAGCAGTTCCTGAAATGCTTCTTCATTTTCTCCCGGAAACCCTGTCATGAGAGTCGTGCGGATTCGTATGCCGGGCACCCTTCGACGTATCTCTTCAAGCAGATGCAAAGTCTCCTCTTTATTGATATGGCGCCTCATATTGGATAGCACCGGGTCAGAGATATGCTGAAGAGCAATATCGAGATAGTTGCAGACATTATCTCGTTTACGCATTACGTCGAGAATTTCCATGGGGAAGTCGGCAGGGTAGGCGTAATGAAGACGTATCCATTCGACCCCTTTTACATCTGCAATTTTGTCGATAAGTTCGGCCAGTCGGTGCTCGCTGTAGAGATCGAGTCCGTAGGAGGATAGATCTTGAGCGATTACATTGAATTCCTTAACACCCTTGCCGACGAGATCTTCCACTTCTTCAAGAATCTCTTCGATGGGACGCGATTTATGACGCCCCGTGATGATTGGAATGGCGCAGAATGCGCAAAACCGATTGCACCCTTCCGAAATCTTGAGGAAGGCGGAGTGAGGAGGAGTGGTGAGCGTCCGTTCCCATGGTTTCAGATTGGTTTCGGAGTCGGGAAGATCTTCGAGAAATCTGTTCCAGTCAAACTTTCCATACCAGCGGTCGACCTCAGGAATCTCATCCTTAAGTTCGGAAAGATAGCGTTCCGAAAGGCATCCCATCACAGCGATGCTGCCAATTCGGCCTTGTCGCTTGGCTTCAGCGAGTTCAAGAATAAGATTGATCGACTCCTCTTTGGCATCGCCGATGAATCCGCAGGTATTAACCATTACCCATTCTCCGCGCGGATTATCGGAGTCGTGAGACGCCTTAAGTCCTTTGGCTTCCAGTCGGCGTAAAAGGCGCTCTGAATCCACAAGATTCTTAGAACATCCCATAGAGATTACGTCGATTCTGCCTTTTTCGAAACCTTTTCTCATTTTTCCCGTTGACGAATATTATTTCTGAAAGAGGGATTTTACGAATTCTTTGGCATTAAAAATCTGAAGGTCTTCAGGTTTTTCACCAAGTCCGATATATTTGATTGGAATTTTATGACGGTTGGAGATGCCTATGATTACGCCACCTTTGGCCGTACCGTCGAGTTTGGTGACGGCGAGGGCATTTACGCGAGTTACGGCAGAGAATTGTTCGGCCTGTTCATAAGCGTTCTGACCTGTAGAACCGTCGAGTACAAGGAGTACCTCCTGCGGAGCACCGGGTACGACGCGTTGCATGACCTTTTCAATCTTGCCAAGCTCGTTCATGAGTCCGACCTTATTGTGGAGGCGGCCTGCTGTATCGATAATTACGACATCGGCGCCTTGAGCCTTAGCAGCGCTGACTGTATCGAAGGCTACGGCTGCAGGGTCGGAACCCATTTTCTGTTTGATGACCTGCACGCCGGTGCGCTCGCCCCAGAGCTCAAGCTGTTCGATAGCAGCTGCGCGGAAAGTGTCGGCGGCACCGAGAATTACTTTGTTGCCTGCTTTTTTGTACTGGTGGGCCAGTTTGCCGATGGTAGTGGTTTTTCCTACACCGTTGACACCGACTACGAGGATCACGTAAGGCTTTTTATCTTCAGGGACGTGGAAGTCGTCAAGTTCATCGCCGGATTCGTCAACATTCGGAGTGATCATCTCCGAAATTTCCTCAGCGAGAAGGTTATGGAGTTCGGAAGTTGAGACGTACTTATCACGCTTCACACGCTCCTGTATACGATCGATGATTTCCAAAGTAGTGTCGACCCCTACATCGGAAGTTACGAATACTTCCTCAAGATTATCAAGCACTTCATCATCAATCGTAGATTTACCGGCAACGGCGCGGCTGATCTTCTGCCACACTCCGGTTTTGGTCTTTTCAAGACCCTGATCAAGTTTTTCTTTCTTCTCGCGAGAGAAAAGTTTGTTGAAAAATCCCATAATAATTCGAATTAATATGCGAATTTAACAAATTCCCCTCACTTGACAAAATTGCCGAGGTTGAAAGTTGATATAAAGTCTCCAATGCTTTTCTTATAGAGTGCGCTCGTATAGGTGGGTAGGCTTCCGGAGTTCGTGGCGCAGCTAAAGTCGCTCTCGGTAATGGAGAGGGATTTGATGGGGATGGATTGCGAAGAAGCCGGAGGTGGTGATTGAATTTTTTCATTGTTGGTGTTTTGGGATTTTTATGTTGATGGTTTAGGTGGATAAGCGTTGTTTTCTTTAATCCGATGCAAAGATACAACATGGAATGGGGAAAGCATTATAAATATTGACAAATGTGAGTTTTTTGGGAAATTTTTTGAGAGGGGGGCGTTGTTCTTCGGGGGAAGCCCGTGCTATGCAGGGCTCTATTCTTATATATATATTATTGGGGAACCCGTACCGATGGCCGCAAATGCGGCCATCGGTACGGGCCTAATGTAAACCCCCGCGCTGCGGGGGATATTCTACCACACATTGTTATATGCGTGTTCGAGATGGAGGAGCGATAGGATTGGTTTGCATGGGCCGAAGGGAGCGGTCTGGCAGACATTTGGGGACATGGGAGGATTGGTTCGGAGAGGGTTGCGTTTCCACGTGCCGAAGGAACGTCCCTACATTTTGAGGAACGTGTGAGGTAATAATGGTCTCCCGCTGAGCGGGAGCTACGAACACGGGAAAGACCAGACGGTCTTTCCCGTGTTCGACGTAAATTTTTTAGTATCAATTAATTTTTGCGACTTGCTAAAATTAATGCAAGTGCTAAAATTAATGCAAGTTGAAAGGGGATGGTTATTTGATGTGGAGGGTTTGGGTCGGGCCGGAGACTGTGACGTAGGGCTGACCTTTCTCTATTTCGTCTTCGGAAGAGACTTGTATGCCGTTCATGAGATAGAACTTGGTAAGGTAGTTATCCTCCGGCTCGATTGCAGGGGAGGCGATGGTTGTCAGGTATTTGGATTTTTCGACGATGTTGAACTTGCTCCAGTATGGGCTTTTGAGATACTCATCCGAATAACCGTCGGGTACTACTACCGTGCATCTTTGTCGGTTGACGCTTTTGAAGGAGTTGGGGAGATCGATGGGAGTCTTGCTGTCCCATTCAATCACTCGGATATTGCTACATGAATTGAAGATTTCAAGACTGCTTCCGTCTCCGTAAAGTTCGTAAGGGAGGTATTTTGGCAGCCGCACCTTGGTAAGTCCATAGCAACGGTAGAAAGAACCTTTACCGATTGAAGTGATGGAGTTAGGGAGTATCACTTCTTTCAGAAGGGGGTTCTCACGGAATGAATTCGCGCCTATGCTCATGAGATAATTGCCGAATTCTATCTTTTCCAGTTTGTCGTTATTATTAAAACTATAGTCGTCGATTGTCAGCAGGGCATTAGGAAGTTTAATCTCTTTCAGTTTGTTGCATTTCTCAAACGAGCCGAACTTAATATATTTCAGTCGATCAGGGAGATTAATGCTTTCAAATTCTGAGTTGACGAATCCGGAGATGGATGTGAGAGAGGAAGGAAGTGTCACACCGGTATTGGCGATAAAACTTACTCCGTTGATTTCGACTATTGTGTAGACTTCTCCGTTGTGGACGATGGTTTCGGGAACCTCATTTATTTGTTCGGAATAACCGAGGCCTTCATTTCCTCGTTGGGTAATCGGTTGAATCATGGAGACTTCATGATTGTCGCCATTCAGTATTCTGAAGGTCATGCCCTCAGAAGAGAATTCATAGGATGACATTTCTCTATTAATGACGGGGAGAAGACCAAGATCCTCGTCTGCGATCTGAGCAAAAGAGGCTACGGTTGGGATGGTGCTGCAAAGCAGCAGCAGGTATTTTATGTTTTTAATCATAATAATTTTTTTAGGTGGTTTACATTAATGCGCAGAAACATCTTAAATTGTAATATTATGAGTCTTTACAGAAAGGTTTGATAATATATTGGGTTGTAATATTTCTTGCTTTTAAATTAAAACAAGGGTCGAATATTCAAGTTTTGTAAATCTGATTTACAAAACTTGAATATTCTTACTTTTGAGTTCTAATTTTAGTTTTAACTATTTTACACCTACTGATTTAGTGTCAATTATCCCATGAGATTTGCTCACTAATGTAACTATATTTATTCCCTTTGAGGATTTCAAATAAGTTACATTTTGACTTATATTAGCTCTATCTATAATATTCCCATAAATATCATAGTTGATAACTTCTGTCTCACTGTCGCAATTATGGGTTTCTATTCTAAGTTTATCTCCATTGCTTAACACAGATGTCAGTGTTCCTCCAGATTTAATTGTAGCCAGTGTCTGTAGTGTAATCGGTTCCGGAATATACGATTGAAATCCTACATCTCCAACTAGATAGACATTGTTTCTCTCGCAAAATGCTTCCAGCGATTCCAATGTATTGAAAGGGTCGCCTTTATATATGTAAGCTTGTCCCGTTTCTGGATTTGACACTACCAATTTGC
This sequence comes from Bacteroides sp., assembly GCA_014801585.1. GTDB lineage: Bacteria > Bacteroidota > Bacteroidia > Bacteroidales > Muribaculaceae > Lepagella. The sequence goes on along the minus strand of JAAVDX010000018.1, from coordinate 106,809 downwards.
GTGGATCATTCAGAATCCAAGTATCTCCTTGTTTTTCGAAATTTGGTAAAACTTTTAAAGGTTTCCCATGTTTGACTTCTAAAGTTGGATCTCCCAAGAGGTGGTATAATTCTTGTTCAGCATAGTAATATGCTCTGTTAGAATTGATATCTTCAAAACATTCTCTTAATCTTATTCTACCTCCTTCTATTACTTTACCTAATGTATATGAATAATTATAACTAAAAGGTAAAAATGAGTTATTATTTCCAATATTAAAGCCTGGTACACAGTCATACATATGAGAGTATAAACCTGCAAAATAGTAATCGTTGTAAGGTGACCATGTTAAGTTTGTTGGTGCAATGCATGCAACTGCACCACCATTTTCATGAGTGAGAATATTTGCACCTATGGACTGTTCCTCTCCAACACCATGGAAACTGCCAGACAAACAGGTGAATGCAAATATAACAGGATACATATCCTTATTAGTCAAGGTCTTTACGTGCTCTTTTGTGAAATATGCATTGGTCCATATTCCGGTCGCACCATGACCTCGAATTCCTAACAAATAAATACCCCAAGAAAGGTCTTGTGCCAATACATTCGCATCATCTTTCCAAAAACGTGAGGATTGATAATGGGTTGGCATTTCATTCCCAGATTTAAAATATTTTGGTGATGCATAAGAAGGAGCATAATGCAAAAAACGAGGAATGTATTGATGTCCTAAAATCTCTGATCTACTTAATCCTTGTTCAATTTTATAGCATGTTTCTGTAAAATAAGATCTATCTGTTTGGGTCTCCACGGGCACTTTACCATCTTTAGTCAATGGTAAATCAAATTCTGTAAATAAATTATTTTGCACATAGTAATATTCGTCATACGCAATGGTCTGTTCATAACTCATTATCTTATCAACCAGAATTTTGGCTTCTTGTTCATTTGCTACTGGAAGTCTTCCTCCATAGACATCAGGCACCATATCGCTTTCTCCATCCATGCAGAAATAATGATAATCAGTATAATATGAAATCTTTATAGGATTATAGTTTGCATCTCGATCATACACATTTTGTTTCCCAGTTCCGGAGTGGAGAAGGTTCGCATTCCCAAACAATAAAACGTACTCAAGATTAGATGAATTATTATATTCATTTTTAATTAAAGCATTAAGGTAAGTTTCTCTGTAGCCATCGGGAACAACGAGGACTTTAGTTGAGAATCCAATTTTATTTTTCCATTCGGCAAATCTTCTTGCTTGCGTTTCTAGTGATGTTGGAGTAACGATAAGATAGAGAGGACAGGAAGTTATCATATTTGGATTCCATCCATAGGTAGAAGTACCATCAGAGGTAATGAACTCTTGTGGCAATATAGAGATCATTGAGCGCAAAATATCATTGTCTACAGATCTCATTTCACTAGATCTCTCATGATCTGTATTGTCCGAGTGTGCAAACTTTATAGAGACAGAGAATTGTGTATCGAATATGATTCGCTCATTATAATACTCATAATGGGCTGGATACAAGTGGAAACGACCTATTTTTATATTTCTATAAAATGAAGGTTCTCCGAGTTCAATGGAATTGATTGGCCATACTCCCTGATATTCTTCAATTTCTATATTATCTATATGCTGTCTGTCGTAGCCCAGCATTTCGGGAATTATAGCATCAGACGGAACACACTTTTTAAATATTGTATCCCGAACTATTGGTGTGTAGTTACATTCCGCAACTATCATTCCTTCTGGAATAAGAAATGTTTCTCCTCTGTGAATGACTTTAGGACGACCTGGATTTACGATCGGTGTGAATCCAGGAACTGAGAGCTCAACACCGATATTTTCAGGATCCTCTAAAACTTGACATTCGTCAAGTGAGTAAACAATATTCAGTGTTTCGCCATCCCATTCATAGGTTCGTTCTGCCCTAGTGAAAAGACATGAAAGAACAAGCATGATCAAAATAAAAATCCTCATGAATGTTAATTTTACGGTTTATAATAATGTTGAATTCAATCGCAAAGTTAATCATTAATTTTTATAATCCAAATATTTTACTAAATATTTTAAAAATAAGTTTGATTGACTTATTAATTCCTTAAAAATGATTAGTTCTAAAGAATAAAAATTATATTTTGTCGTCTGTTTCTAATGATAAGAATTTGATCAATGATTAGTATAGAGTCAGCAAATGATCATAAAATAATATAAATTTAGCGATTTATTCCCCCTCACTTTTCAAAATATATAAGGTTTAAAGTTATATAAAGTCTCGAATCCTTTTCTTATAGGGTGGGCTCGTATAGGAGGGTGGGCTACCAGATTTCGTGTGGCAGCTAAAGCCGCTCACAGTAATGGAGAGGGATTTGAAGGGGATGGATTGCGAAGAAGCCGGAGATGGTGATTGATTTTTTTCATTGTTGATGGTTTAGGTGAATAAGCGTTGTTTTCTTGAATCCGATGCAAAGATACAACATGGAATGGGGGAAAGTATTATAAATTTTGACAAATGTGAGTTTTTGGGGAAATTTTTTTGAGAAGGGGGAGGCGTTGTTCTTCGGGGGAAGCCCGTGCTATGCAGGGCTCTATTTTTATATATGTATATTATTGAGGAACCCGCACCGATGGCCGCAAATGTGGCCATCGATACGGGCCTAATGTAACCCCCCGCGCTGCGGGGGGATATTCTACCACACATTGTTATATGCGTGTTAGAGATGGTGGAGTGATAGGGTTGGTTTCCACGTGCCGAAGGCCCGTCCCTACATTTTGAGGAACGTGTGAGGTAATAATGAGCTCCCCCTCTGCGGGAGCTACGGGCACGAGAAAGACCTAACGGTCTTTCCCGTGTTCGTCGGGGTGTTGATTTTGTATTAATTATTTGATTATATGGTTTGGCATACGAGGGTGGGGCTAGTTAACTCCGGTGGAGGATTTGGCGTTGGAGATGTCGTCGTTGATGATGGAGGAATTGACGTTCTTTACGCCGGCTTGGTTTTTGCCGAAGTTCCAGGTGGCCGATACGCCTACGGTCCATGAGGGGTTGGCCCAACTGTTGGTGGTGATGAAGTCGGTAGAGGCTATGGTGTTTTTGAATGTAGTGTACTTCTCGAAACAGTTCATCGCGTTCAAAGTGAGTTTTAGGGAATCATCTTTAAGGAATGTGCGCGAGAGATTAAGTCCGTAATAGTGATAGTCGCCTGATTTGCCCATGAGTGAAAAACTGCCGGAACTGCAGCCACCAAAGGCTCCGAGTTCAAATTTCTCAGGGAGATTCCACGTGACATTCAGATTGAGGTTTCCGCTAAAACCGTGGTTGGAATAGGTCTGTCGGGCTAATTCTCCGGAGGCTTTCAGATCGGTGTAATTTCCTCCGGCATTGAGTGAGAAGCGCAGGTTGTTGGTTGCCGACCACATGAGGAAAAGGTTGAGAGCGGCCGTGCGGTTGTGGCCGATGTTGGCATAGGTCTGAATCATGCGGATGCCATCGAGATAGCCGTAGGCCGATATTGCATTGTGAGAGTCGGTATAGTCAGCGGTAATAGATCCGCCAAGTGCGCGTCCGAAGTTATTATAGGTGATGCTTACTTTATTGATACGCTCCGAAGTGAGATCAGGGTTACCCTGCTGAATGCGGGTATTCGAAAGTTCGAGAGGGTAAGGGTTCAGTTGCTCGATTGAGGGTCGGGAGATGCGCATCGAGTAGGAGGCAGTCAGAGAATGAGCCGGTGAGAAAGAGTAGGTGAGTGAAGCATTGGGCACTACGTCGTTGAGTGTTGATGTGAAGTCATTAGTACTCTCCTCGGGATAACGGATTCCCATGCGAGTATGCTCATAGCGTAATCCTGCCTGCCCGGTGAAGTTGCCGTAATTGGCGGTGTATTGCGCATAGAGAGCATAGATATTCTGCGGTTGGCGCAAATTGACTTCCGTATCGGCGAGAGGGGCGAAGAGGAGCAGATCGTTGCTCGTCTCAGTCAGACCGAAAGCCGAGTTATGACGGAAGATGCCTTTTGCACCAACCTCAATCTTGGCATGAGGATTCAGCCGGTCGGCCCAATCGATCTGCGCAGTGTGCTCCCTTGCTATGCGGGAATTGCTGTTGCGCTGATAGAGAAAAGCCGGTCGGTAATTATTCAGATCACCGTAGGTATAGACGCCGGGAAGGCCAACGTTGCTGAAACTGAACATATAGGAGACACCGAGATAATTATCGGCGCGACCGAACTCATGCTGATATGCGGCCTGCGTCGTCACTCCACGATATTTCATGTGAAGATCGGAATTTCTTGAATAACTCCATTGTAGAGTTTGGTCGGCTGAGTACATTTCGGTCGTTTGATCTGTGGTACGCACATCGCCAAAAACGTCATAATAGTTTGCGGAGAAGGTGAGGAGATCCGAAGAAGAGAGATCGTAGGAGCCTCCGAGATCGATTCCGACGAAGTCGATATTCTGACTGTTGAAGCCGCGCTCTACGAGAGAATGTTCGTTATCGTTGTTAAGATAGAGCGTGCGGTCGGATATCTTCGCCTTGCGTGCATCCTTCCAACCGTGGGCGTAGTTGACACCGGCGTTTAGATTGAGTCGGTTGATTTTCATGGCACCGTTGAGGCCTGTCTGGAGGTTGCGATTGTCGACTGAGAGATTCACGGCTCCGTTATAGCCCGTCTCTCTACGTTTGCGCATCGTGACGAGATTGATAATGGCGCCCGAACCTTCCGCGTCGTATTTAGCGCCCGGCTCCGTGATAAGTTCTATCGAGGCCACTGATTCGGCGGGCATAGATTTCAGTACGACGGAAGCATTCTGTGAGAGTGCAGGATCGGGTCGGCCGTTGACATAGATTTTGAAGTCGCCGTTACCTTTTACCTGAATGTTATCCTGACCGTCGACGCTGACCATCGGAACCTTGCGCAGCAGGTCGAGGACGGTCGAGCCGGAGGAGGAAGGGTCATCCTCCACATTATAAGTGATCTGATTCGCGGCCACCTTGATCATGGGGGCATCTGCGGAGACTACCAATTCCTGGAGATTACGTGCATTGCCGTAGGCTGCGCGTTCGAGTGAGTCGATTTGGGCTTCAGTGAGCTGATCGGGCTGAGAGGGAGAAGTCGGGCTGGCGAGGAGGGAAGTGGCGGATATTGCGGAAATCGCAGCGAGGAGGGATGTTGATAGGGTTATACGGTTGAAAATCATAAGAATATGTAGTGGATTAAGTATTTTATTAGTGTATTAGTTGATTAATACACTGCAAAGGTAGTAAAAGTATTTGAAAGTGCAAAATTATTTTTGGAAAAATTTTTTGAGTGGGGGGAAGGTTTGTTGTGCGTAAGGGGGAAGCCCGTGCTACGCATGGCTCTATTCTTATGTATTTATATTATGGGATACCCGCACCGATAGCCGCATTTGCGGCCATCGATACGGGTCTATTGTAAAACCCCGCTACGCGGGGATATTCTACCACATGTTATTATATGTGTGGTCGTCGGGGAGTTGATTTTGAATGAATTATTTGATTATTTGGATTGCCATACGAAGGAGCGGCGCTTCCAGAGGCCGATGAGGAAGATGAGGGCGAGGATGCCGGCATTTAAGAAGTAGGGGAAGTTGGCGGTGTGGTTGTGGAATAACCATTGGAAAAATTCTACTACTAAGGGAAGGCAGGAGATGGCTACGTAGTTGCCGGCGAGAGTGTAGGAGAAGAATTTTGTGGCATCCTTTTTCGTGGGGGCAATCTCTGTGGTCTTGTTGTAGATAATCGGTTGGAAAAAGCCGTAGCCGAGTCCGATGAGTAATACACCTATAATGTAAGTGGCCGTCGAATGGAAGATGCCTAAGATCATCAGACCGAGTGCCATTATTATTATGCATACATAGAGGGCGGTGCGCTTGGTCAGTTTCAGATAGGGAGCGAGTGAGAACCCTCCTAACATGGCAGTGACGTAGAACATTGCAGTGGCTATGCCGACCAATGATGATGACAACCCGTAATGCTTCATTGTAAAGGGAAGATAGTAGGTGAAGACCATTGATGTGGCGGTGAGACCTATATATAGGAGTATTAGACCCGACAATGTGCGTAAGGGATGCTTGAAGGTCAATTGTTGTTGGTCAGGAGTACTCTTGACTGCTTCCGCTACTGCGGGGGCAGTAGCGGAAGGTGCGGGTTCATGAATATGCTTCGTGATAAAATGATTGGTCATGAAGGGGAGAAGCAGCAGAGGGATAATCGGCACGAGATAGACCGAGAAGGCAGCATGCCAGCTATAATCGGCGACCCATCCTACGAATATTGTGGCTAAAATCACGATACCGTTGGATGTTCCCGATTTATATCCTAATACTTTGACGCGCTCAGTCCCGTAGAACCATTCCGATAATATGGAGGCTGCAATGGGCACAATCAAGCCGCATCCAATACCTAATAAAGCCCCCAATCCAATGATAAGCGGCATTGAGTCAGCGAAGAGGTAGAGTATGCCGGAGAAAAGGAAAATGCAGAGTCCGATACCTAATATAATGGTTTGATTCTTAAGATTTGTGATGCGCCCCGAGAGCAGAATCATAGGGATAATTACGAGATTGGGCAAGAGGGTTAGTAACTGAATCTCAAGTTGGGTCGTACCGGGAAAAAGATCTTCCAATTTTCCCATGAGGGGAGAAACCGCCAGTCCGGGAAGATTGACAGTAAGAGAAATCGACAGAAGAGCGAACATCGTGATCAAAGGGATTTGTCCGCGACCGTTGGATATGTATTTCATAGGCTTGAGAGTTTAAAGTGTGAACTATACTATTGTCAAAACTGATATCTCGAAGTTGAGGCTGATATGTCAGAATCAACTGGGATAACTATCTAACGCCTTAACTTGATAATAGTTTATGGAGCTCATTGATAATAGTCTACAATAATCGGGCAAGGTCGGGAAGAAGAATTTTAAGTATTAAAAAACGAATCGGGGTGAATTTTTTAACATATTGAGTTAAAGTGCTGATACTAAATATAATGAGTCTTTTATTAACTTTCAAAATGTGAGGGTATGGTGTAAAAAAGTAGCAAATTGCTAAGAGGTTGAGATACTGATAAAAACTATTGATATTGAGAAATGTTATATTGACATGAAAAATGGTCAGAGCCGCAGGTTAAGAGCCGTGGTACTGAACGATAAATATTAACTCTTAACACTTATACTGCTATGAAACACATCTACTTAATGATGACCTCGATGATTGCGGGGCTGGTGCCGGGATCGATGGCAGCTGCAGAGCCGGCCGATAGTGTGAAAGATCTGCCGGAAAAAGGTCTCAGGTTTGAAAAGACTTCACCGGAAGTTGCGGCAATTCTTAAAAAATCCCGTCCGGTTGAAGCTCAGGCAATTCCCACACCTAAATTCGTGGTGAGAACAGCCGACAATAAATTCCTTCTCACAATAGGCGGAGAGATCAATCCGATTCTCGGTTTTGACATAGGGAACAATCTTTACAAGCAAGACGGTGCGGGGATAAGTTTTGTTACCTCGCAGATTCCTGTGCCGGCCGTGGCTGGAAAGAAAGGAGATTTCTACATCAATCCATTGAACGGAGCGGTCGACATGCAGATTGTAGGGCTTGCGGGGACTCCTAATGAAATTTCCGGATATATCAAGGTCGGTACCAACGGAGTGACCAATGGCATCGTGCTTCAGCGTGCTTACGTGACATGGAGGAACTTTACAGGCGGTATGAAACTCACCCTTTTCCAGGATGATTACGCCTGTCAGCCTCCGACGATTGATCCCGAAGGACCGTCAGGATGTGTATCGGCCGTAAGTTATGAAATCTCATACAAGTCGCCCTCCTACAACGGTTTTCGCTATGCGATCGGACTTGACATGCCGACCTTCTATTCCTCCAATGGCTATTATCGCGGGAAGGATTATCCTCAATTTGACGGACAGCAGGTAGCCGACTACGGAGATGCCGAGCAGCTTGTACCTGATATCCCGGCGTGGGTGGAATACACCTTCTCTCCAAATAACCGAGTACGTGTGTCGGGAATGTTGAGAAATTTCGCATATCGGGATAAGTTGAATGACAAGACCGAGCACACCGTAGGTTGGGGCGTGATGCTTTCCGGTAATCTCTCGCCCGATCCGAAATGGATATTCTATTATCAGTTGGCCTATGGCGAAGGTATCGGAGCATATCTTCAGGACATCGCAGGACATCCTGTAAGTTTCATTCCCAACGATGCCAAACCCGGCAAGATGAAAGCCTCTCCGATGATGGGTGCGAATATAGGAGTGACATTCCAGCCGAACTCTAAATGGCAATTCAATGCAATGTTTTCTGAATCGAGAATCTGGAAAGTTGCCGATTACTGCAACGCGCTCGACGAGAGTGAAAACTATAAATATGCACTTTACGGAGCTGTGAACTGCTTCTACAACATCAACAGTTGGTTGCAGGCCGGAATCGAATATTTATGGGGACATCGCGAGACCTGGAATATCGGCGGTGCCCATGACAGTCGAATCCAGACACAGCTTGCATTTACCTTCTAAAACTTCCCCACTATTCACACTCAAAACGTAAGATAAAGATTAAACTCTTCACAAAGTCACACTTTAGACAGTCATACACACACTTCTAAGTCACACACATTTTCATTTTACTCCTCTTTATTTTACACCTCCCGAGATAATAAATCCAATTTGTCCACTCAAAATCAATGAAGCTATGTTACGCATTAAATCCGGCTACGGCTCTAATACCTTACCATTTTGGGCGGTATTGAATCTTTATATCATATTTATCTGTACGTCCATCCCCGGGCTTGCAATCTCACCGATCATGGGCGACCTTACAAAAATATTTCCCGGCACGACGGCTTTGGAGTCGCAACTTCTGGAAGTAGGCCCGAACTTTGCCGCCATACCATTCGTGTTTCTCGGAGGTTGGATCGGCACGCGCTTCAATAATAATAAGCTTACCTTCTGGACATGTCTGTTTTACGGGGTGTGCGGCGTATTGTTCTTCTTCGTGCCGAACATGCTGACTCTGATTATTCTGAGTTTCCTTATTGGTATTGCAGCCGGCATCCTCAGTCCGCTTTCCACAGCCTTTATTGCCGACCTTTTCAACGGCGAAAAGCGCAGTGCACAGTATGGTTATACATCTGCGACACTGAATCTCGTGTTGATGGGATGTGTGATCGCAACCGGATATCTTGCCAAGATCAGCTGGCGTCTGCCTTTCATGATATATCTTCTCCCGCTTGTGCCGCTGTTTTTCGCCAAGGGTTTCGGAAAATATATCAAAGAGCCGGCGCAACTTCGCAAGGCCGCCAATCCTGATCAGAAGAAGGTGCATTATAAATTCTCCGAGCAGGTCAACATCGGAATGTTGGTAAGATACTGCGGATTCTATTTCTTCATCACTCTTGTAATCGCCGCAATCAGTCTGTACATCCCGTTCAGATACAGCAATTCATCGACTGCGGGGGATCTGACTTCCATCCTGTTCTTCGGAATTATGGCGTCGGGCTACACGCTGAATTGGTGTCTGCGCATATTGAAGAATAAGGTGGCAGTTGTGGTGATTCTCTGCATCGCCGCCGGTTTTGCACTTATGACATTCTGGAATAGTGTTATCATCGTAGGGCTTGGTATTCTTCTTGCCACCTACTTCTACGGCATTGCACAGCCGGCCTACTACAATCGCCTGTCGATCGCGTCAAGCCGAATCGCACTTACGCTTACCCTTGCATGGTTTGCTTCGATGGACTCCATCGGTAATGTGGTAGCACCCTTCATCATCGATGGTATAGCGAAGGTGTTCCACTCCTCGACACAGACGCATCCGATCGTAGCGTTCAGAATCTGCCTGTACATGTGCGTCATCATGGCTGTTGCCGTAATTATCTATAAAATCTACAGAGATATCCGGAATCACGACCATAAGAATGAAGAGTCAAAGCCGGAAGAGGTTCATGCAGCTCTTGCTACTGCAGCCGCTCCCACAGTGACAGACGTAAAGGCTGAAGCGACTTCTGCAACAGAAGCAGTCAAGACAGACGTTTCGGCACATGTGGAAGAGACGGCCAAGTCGGTAGGTCGGGACCCCTCTGCACCGACAGATACAGCCAAATCGGCAACCGACGGCTCGACCGAAACTACTGATAAGAAAGAATCTCGGGATTCTTCTAAATAATTGTTCCCACTCATTTTATCAAAACAAAGTTTTATGTACACACCAAAATTTAAAAACACAGAGCCACAGGAATTCGTACTGAATGAGTATACCCGTGGGTTCGCTCAGTGTATCGACAACAACTGGAACTTTGCCGTATATGCGCAGGATCCCGGTGTAAGCATTTATCAGAATGAATATAATGCCGGATATGTGCAGGGAAAGGTTCAGACCAATCATCTGATTAAGGCCACGCGCAATAATACATGGCGATGGTATGTGCTCGATGAAGGTCCGGGTGCCGACTCCGTGACACCTCCGGAAGGGGGAGTGCAGATCGCGACAGACGCACTTGTAGAAAACTACAACTATCTTTGTGATTGGGCCCGCAAGACGCAGGCTAATCCGAAGACACAGTCGATTATCCGCCTGATGTTCCGCATGCTCGGAATCTATCATGGTGCGGCAGACAAGGAACCGATCAAAGAGGTGAAATTCGAAGACCTTCTGCTCGACAATATGGATGCGGAAGACTCCAAGATGCATTCCGGCGATGATCCCCTGACATTTATCGACATCTACTTCATCAACGCGCAGATGGATCTCTGGGACGCTATCTCGAAGCCTCTCGGAGTGGCATTCAACGACGTTGAGAAATCCGACGCCGAGCATACGCTCAAGGATGGCAGTCACGACTTAAAACTGAAACCGGGGCACTGCACCGGTTTCGTAAAGAAGATGGAAGACGGGGAAATCTTCTGGGTTCATACTTCATGGTGCTGCCTGATGGCGCAGAGTTGTGCTATGACCTATGTAATCGGCGACGACTTCCTCACACAGAATTCCTTCTGTCCGGGACAGTTCGGCTCGAACACCGACTTCGGTTTCAACGGTCATGGAATCGGATTCAACGAGACTACCGAGACCTACTTCTACAACGAATCGAAGACGCTCGGAATATGGTTGACCTGGCGTGCTGCCGCAGCGGAATCATTCGCCAAATCGATCGATGAATTCTACGATTATGTGACAATCGACAACACAGGCACTTATCTTAACGCCTATATGCTCGTGGACGCATTCAAGGGGGAATTCGGAATGATCGACATGAGTTACGCTCGATTTGCTCTCTTCAAGGGGGACGGCGAGACACTGACCGTGACAGACTCCACCGGCTACAAGCCCACATTCCTTGACTGGGATCATCATATGGTGAGCGAGTCGCACGTGCTCGGTTGCAACAACCCCTCCTACAAGCGAATCTGGCGCGAACTGCAGACGATCGACGGAGCGCCGAAGCGACGTTATCAGCTTTATCGCAATCTTCCGAATGTACATGACATGGAGAGCGCCAAAGCACTTGTCACCTACAACTCCAGTCTCGAGCCGATCTCCATCGCCGGCCGCTGGGACAAGAACTATGGCACATCCGAATTCCTGCGTTATCAGCCTCACGGCTCAATTGATGCCAAAGCCTTCTCGGCAAGCGAGATAAAGAAAGTGCTCTCATCGCTCAGCATGAAGCCGAGCAAAGATGGCAAGAAGACGAGTTTCTGGATGAAATTCGGTTCGCCCTATATCGACGGAACACCATTCATCTGGTCGGAATCGAAATGGGCGAAATTCAAACAGCCAGAAGAGGTGGATTGCATTCCGGATGCCATCGACGGCAATTGGAATCTCGTAAAAATGTTTATGGAATAAAAAAAGATTAAAGTCATGGCTAAATACACCCCAAACTTCAAAAATACAGAGCCTACACAATTCGTGCTTGACGAATATTCCTGCGGATTTGCGCAGTGTGTAGACAATAACTGGAACTATGCGATCTACGCTCAGAATCCTAACGTGAGCATCTTCCAGAATGAATATAACGCAGGGTATATCCAGGGAAAAGTTCAGACCGGCAAGACTATCCTCGCCACGCGCAACAATTCCTGGAAAAACTTCCTCATCGGTTCGACTCCGGCCGACTCCATCAACGTAGATGTAAAACCGGAATATCTCACAGCCTGCGCCTCCACGATCGCAGAGAACTACAACTATCTCTGCGCCTGGGCGGCAAAGAGAAAGGGTGACGTGAAGGCCGAAAAGATCGTGCGCCTCATGTTCCGCCAATTGGGAATCTATGAGGGAGCAGTGGATGCGACACCCCGAAAAGATGTGACATTCGACGACCTTCTCCTGTCATCCTTCCCGGCCGAACAAAGTAGGCTGGGATATGACGACACACCACTTACCTTTATGGATGTGATCTTCATCAACTCACAGTATGACCTTTTCGACGCAGTCGGCGACAAGATCGGGTTGGTGATGGGCTACGGAAAGGCCAAGAAACTTACTCCCGAAGAGAAACCGGATCACTGCACAGCCTTTACCAAGATGATGCCGGACGGCAACGTGTACTGGACCCACAACTCATGGTGTTGCTTCTGGGCTCAGTCGTGTGCCGTGACGTATTGCATCGGAGAGGACTTTGTGACTCAGAACGCCAATTGCCCGGGACAGTTCGGATCGAACACCGACTTCGGTTTCAACGGCAACGGAATCGGATTCAATGAGACAACCCATGTGGATCTTTACGACGAACCGAAAGTGCTCGGTGTATGGCTGACGTATCGATCGGCCGCAGCTGAACAGTTTGCCAAGACGATTGATGAGTTTTACGAATACTGTTCGCTCGACAATACCGGCACGTATCTCAACGGTTATCATATCATTGATGCGAACACCGGAGAGATCGGACTGCTTGATATGAGTTACGCGCGATTCGTGCTCTTTAAGTGCGACGGCAAGACAGTCACTATCAAAGACTCCACCGGTTATGAATCGAATCATCTTGACTATGACCATCACCTGATTTCTCCCACTCATATATTCGGAGTAAACCAGCCGGTGAGCTTCTGGGTAGGTTACGAACTGGAGAGTATGAATCTTCGTCCGATGCGACGCAATCAGCTCTGGTGGGGACTTGACACAGTGAAAGATATGGAGTCGACAAAAGCTCTCATCACATATACAGAAGACCGCGAACCACTTTCGATCTATGGCCGCTGGGACTTAGGCTACGGCACAACAGAGATGCCGCGCACGCGTCCCGACGGATCGGTAGATGCGAAAGCCTTCTCAAGAGAGATGATTCTCGACACGTTGAAGAATCTTTCGAAGGAGCCGGATATCAACGGAGAGAAAACGTCGTTTTGGATGAAATTCGGTACGGCTCATATTCGCCAGTTGCCGTTTATCTGGAGCGAATCGCAGTTTGATGTCTTCAAGCAGCCGGAAGAGGTAGATTGCGTGCCCGATGCTCTTGACGGACAGTGGAACCGCGTGAAGATGTTTATGAAATAGTTATTAAAAACATTTATTATTATCCGCTAAAAATTTTTGAGACAAAATAAAATTAGGTCTGATTCCAGCAAGTGGAATCAGACCTTTGTGGTTATTTTGAGTTCACCACAAACTTAATAATAACCATGGGCAAAAGTACAAATTTTTTCGGACAGCCGATACATGGTCAGCTAACAAAATTGCTTGATTGTGAAAAAATAATAAAATGTAAGAGGTTGCGATGTATTAATACATCGCAACCTCTTATCGGTCAATTATTCTTGTCTATAATGTTCTGTCTTGAGAGGGAGTAGAATCAAAGATTAGGATTGATTTTGTTCCAGTCGGCGATCGGGGGCATAATGCCGAGTTCGATCACTTCGTCGCGCAGAGCGCACAGATGCTTGTAACTTTCATCGAGCTCTTTTTCCTCTTCCGGCGTGCCCTGAATAGGCTGAACGGTGACACCGTTCTTGTCTACAGTAGTCTCCATAGCCATCATGATATGGCTGAAACGGTCATTATTAACATACGTGCCGACAGGCCAACGGAACATCGGGCCACCCATCGCAGCTTCGATCATCTCGATTGAGAGGTAGGCAGGGCTCTGGAATGAGCTGCGACCGCGGAGTTCGATTATTCTCTTACCACCCTGAATTACACGTTGCTTAAGATCTTCCCATGCGTCAGCGGGGAGAGCTTCAGTGCCGATAACGTCGAGGAGCGGTTTGCCGTCTACGCTCGCCGTCGAGGCAAATACAGCCATCTGTTCGCCATGTCCGCCATATGTGCGGCAATTCACAATCTTGTCAGGTTCGATGCCGAGTTGCTTGGATAGCTCGTTGCGAAGGCGAGTGCTGTCGAGCGCTGCGAGAGTGGAAACCTGACTCGGTTTAAGTCCGCTGTAGAGCAGAGTGATAAGACCTGTGATATCGGCAGGGTTGAAGATCACTACGATATGCTTCACATCCGGGCAATACTTCTTGACGTTCTTGCCGAATTCCTCTGCGATTTCGGCATTACCCTTAAGGAGATCCTCACGGGTCATGCCGGCCTTGCGTGCTGCACCACCGGAGTTGACGATATATTTCGCATCTTTGAGCGCTTCTGCGATATCGGTAGTAAAGGTGAGATTGAGACCTTCAAAGCCGCATTGCTTAAGTTCTTCCGCCACACCCTCAAGACCCGGTCCGTAGGGGTCGTAAAGGCAGATGTTAGGGGTGAGTCTCTTCATGATGGCTGTCTGGGCCATGTTGCTGCCGATCATACCGGCAGCCCCGATAATGACGAGTTTGTCATTCGATAGGTAATTCATAATATTGATAATTTAAGATTTTGAGAAAATTGATCTTTAAATCCGGAAAATATATATGAGCGCAGATTGAAATGTCTGCGCTCATAGTTTCAACAAGTGATTCTTTTCTAAGTTCAAATATTCATGAGACCCTTTTTACAAAAAATGTAAAACGAATCTCGTTCCTTAATTTTTAGTTGCCGTGGTTAGTTACCCATGACGGAATCAAGAGCCGCAATCGTAGCGAGATCCACTATCTCTTCTTCGGCTGCATTTACGGATGTGAAATAGATAGGTTTCTTAAGTCCGATCTGCAGCGGACCGATTACTTTGCCTACGCCCATTCCGAGAAGGAGTCGGAATGCAATATTGGCGGCCGAGAGATTCGGGAATATAAGAGTATTTACCTCTTTGCCCTTGATAGTATTGAAGGGGAATGTCTTGTCGCGGAGATTGGTGTCGAGAGCGTANTTTGCCTGCATCTCTCCNTCGACTTCGATCTCGGGATATTTCTCATGGAGCGTCTTTACAGCCTNAGCCACGATNGCCGGNTCGGCATTCAGTCGGTTGGATCCGAAGTTGCTGTAGGAGAGCATTGCCATAACCGGCGTATAATTGAAACGGCGCACGGCGAAGTCGGCAAGACGGGCGATATCTACGAGAGCTGAAGCGTCGGAATTTGCATTTACAGCAGTATCAGCGAGGAAGTAAGTACCTCCTCGGGTATTCATGATATGCATAGTGGCGAAATGATCGAACCCGTCGCGCATACCTACGATCGAGGCCGCGCGTTCAGCCATCTTGTTAGCTGCGGAATAGCAACCGGCAAGGAAAGCGTCGGCATCTCCGGTCTCTACCATCATGATTCCGAAGTAAGAGCGATCATACATCTTGTCGAGAGCCTCAGTGTAGGAGACTCCTTCACGCTCTTTCTTCTGAGAGAGNGTTCGCGCATATTGCTCACGCTTTTCAGCCTGATTATCATGGCGNGGNTTGATGATTTCGATAGATGAGATGTCGAGTCCGAGGCGATCGGCAGTGCGGTTGATCATCTCGGCGTTACCNAGAAGCACGGGAATCAGCGTCTTCTCTTTAGCCAGNCGGGCTGCCGCGCGCAGCATATTTTCNGAATTACCTTCACCGAATACTACGCGACGCTTATTCTCGCGAGCGTGNTCGGTGAGCGAACGCATCAGTTTGCCATCNTCGCCCATATAAGAAAGGAGTCGGCTCTGATAGGCATTCCAGTCTTCTATCGGACGAGCTGCGATNCCCGACATCATTGCTGCCTTTGCGACGGCCGGAGCTACTCGGAGAAGAAGACGGGGATCAAGAGGTTTGGGAAGGATATAATCCCGACCAAAATGGAGATTGCTGAATCCATAAGCTTCATCCACTACGCTTGGCACGGGCTCTTTAGCGAGTTCGGAAATTGCATATACCGCTGCAATCTTCATCTCCTCATTGATAGCCGATGCACCNCAATCGAGGGCGCCACGGAAGATGTAAGGGAATCCGATAACGTTATTGATCTGGTTGGGATAATCGCTGCGGCCTGTGGCGACGATAACATCNGGAGCGGCTTCTTTAGCTTCGTAGTAGCCNATCTCGGGATTCGGATTGGCGAGCGCGAATACGATAGGACGCGGAGCCATCGAGCGAATCATTTCGGGAGTCACCACACCGGCTACGCTCAGACCCAGAAATACGTCAGCGTCTACCATGGCTTCGGCTAAGGTGNNNAGATCGCGATCAGTGGCAAATTCCTTCTTCTGCGGAGTGAGTTTNTCCCGATCGCTNCGGATGACCCCCTTGGAATCGCACATAACGATATTCTCCGGTCGAACCCCCAGCGCTTTATAAAGGCGTGTGCAACTTACGGCTGCNGCACCGGCGCCATTGACAACCAGACGGATTTCGCTGATTTTTTTCTTCTGAATTTCGAGAGCGTTGAGAAGTCCGGCCCCTGAGATGATGGCAGTGCCGTGTTGGTCGTCGTGCATTACCGGAATGTTACACTCTTTCTTAAGTCGGTCTTCGATTTCGAAACATTGAGGCGCCTTGATGTCTTCAAGGTTGATGCCTCCGAAGGTCGGAGCAATTGCCTTAACGATCTCAATAAACTTATCNGGATCAGTCTCGTTGACCTCAATATCGAAAGCGTCAAGACCCGAAAATATCTTGAACAGGAGAGCCTTACCCTCCATCACGGGCTTGCCGGCAAGCGCACCGATATCGCCTAAGCCCAACACTGCNGTGCCATTGGAAATGACGGCTACGAGATTCCCCTTATTTGTGTATCTGTAAGCATCATCAGGATTTTTCTCAATCTCCAGNCAAGGGAATGCCACACCGGGAGAATATGCGAGAGCNAGATCCCGCTGAGAGGAGTAAGGTTTTGTGGGAGTAATTTCNATTTTACCGGGGCGACCCTCTTCATGATAGTTAAGAGCGTCCTCCTTCGTTACAGTTGCCATATATTTTTGAGTAGTAAAATTAGTTATCTATCATAGCCCTGCGGTTCGCATCAGAAGAACGAGCAAGACTGTATATCATTAACAATTCAGAATCCAAAATTCCTCTTAAGAATTTTAGAAGTAAGAAAGTATTATCTCTTCCAGAAACCCGGAGTGAAGATAAGGAGTACAGTGTAAAGTTCCAGACGCCCGGTAAGCATGAGAAAGGATAAAATCCATTTCGCAAGTGCGGACACTTGCGAATAATTGCCTTCGATGCCCGTCATGTCAGTGCCAAGTCCGGTATTGCTTACGGCCGANAGCGCACAGAATATACCATCCTTCAGCGGCAGACCACAGAGCATCAGACCTACAGCTCCGGCTGCTATCACGATGATATACATGAATAGAAAAGCTAAAGTTTTCATCAATACCGGTTGGGGTGTCCCTTTGCCATTGATTACGACCGTACGTATGGCATTGGGGTGCATCATTCGGTAGAACTCATTGCGGAGAAACTTGATGAGGATTATAAAGCGGTCGATTTTCGCCCCGCCTGACGTAGAGCCTGCGCATGCTCCCATTACCATCATCACTATCAATACGATTACGCTGACCGCTCCCCAATCGTGGAAATCGGGTTCGGTAAGTCCGGTAGAGGAGAGTATTGAGACGGCCTGAAACAAGGGGTCGATAGTGAAATCCTGCACATCATGCCCTAAACCGCGAATAATTATATTCAAAGTGAAGACCGCATAGCACACTCCGATAATACAGAGATAATATCGGAGAGCTTCATTTTCAAGAAGCCCGCGCCATTTGCCTCGTGTAAGTCCGAAAAGAAGTGAGAAATTGACGCCTCCAAGAAACATGAAAATCGTCATTACTACCTTTATATATACTGAATCCCAGCGCCCCAGAGACAGGTCGGAATTTCCGAATCCTCCGGTTGACATCGTCGACAGACCGTAGCAAACGGAGTCGAATATATTCATATCCGAGGCCAGCAAAAGAACCGTTAGAGTGACGGTAAGTATAATATATATTCCCCACAGTCCTTTGGACGTATTTCCTACACGAGGTTGAAGTTTATCGTGGGTAATGCCGGTCACTTCAGCGTTGAAGAGCATCATTCCGCCTGAAGTGTTGAGCATGGGGACGATTGCGAGTGTGAAAAGAATGATTCCTAATCCTCCTATCCATTGGCATATGCATCTCCAAATAAGGATAGAATGTGGCACACCGTCCAAAGTGTCGAGCACCGACGCACCTGTAGTCGTAAAGCCTGACATTGTCTCGAAGAAGGCATCTGTCACTGAGAAGTGGGTTCGGCAGAGTAGAAAAGGTAGCATACCGAAGAGTGAGAGAATAACCCATGTCAGTCCGGTCAGGAGTATTGCTTCGCGCTGTCCCATATCGCGATATTTCGGTCGAAGGCTGCGTAGTCCGATTCCTACTCCGGCGGTCACTCCCATACAGATCAGAAAAGAGAGAGCACTCCCTTCGCGATAGATAATACCGACGATACATGGCACAGCCATAATGGCCGCCTCTATCAGAAGCAGCCATCCGACGATACGCAGCAGCATCGGAATATTGATATATGATCTCTTACGATAGGTCCACATTTCAGAATGTAATCTCAAAAAACGTCAGGAGAATAACTTCTCAACCTTGGAGAAAATGCCGCTCAGACAGAACACTACGACATAATCCCCGGGGAGTATTTGGGTCATACCGGAGATAAGTTCACACGTTTCGCCTCTGACGAGAGCTGCAAGGGTCATGCCATACGGGAGATGAAGATCCTTCACAAGATGCTTAGTGATCTTCGAGCCCTGACGGGCCTGCAATTCCGCTACTTCTGCATCTGCAAGTACGAGGAATTTCGCACTGCTTTCATCGGCATCGAGCAAAAGTTTGAAAATGTGAGAGGAGGCGAGGAGTTTTTTATTGATTATTGTACCGATATTCAGATTCTCCGCCTGCGAGAAAAATTGAAGATTCTCGACATCCGCTATCGTTTTAGGCACACCGAATTCCTTAGCCGTAAGGCAGGAGAGGATATTACCTTCCGATGATTCCGTCATGGCCAGAAAGGCGTCATACTGATAAATATTATTCTCACGCAGAATCTCGATATCCCGACCATCACCATTGATTACCTCGCAATCAGGAAGATTAGTGGCCATCTGCTCGCAGAGTGCCCGATCCTGCTCGATGATTCTCAGATCATATTTGTCCCCGTAAAGTGTGGCGAAGCGACGTGTGATTCGCGTTCCTCCCATAATCATGGCACGCTTTATGACGCGCTTGCGCTTGCCACAAATCTCGCGGACCTCATTAATATAAGGCGGAGTAGTGATGAAGTAGACTATATCGTCGTGGCGCAACTCATCATTACCCGTAGGGATAATAGTCTCGTTATTTCGCTTGATAGCCGCTACGTGGAAGTCATGGGTAGTGACAGTAATATCTCTGAGTTTTTTATCTATTAATTCTGACTTGGAGTGAAGTTTCACTCCGATCATAATCAGTTTGCCGTCGTGGAGTTCTCCCCAATATCTTGCCCAATTATGAGAGAGGGCAAGATGAATTTCTTCAGCTGCGAGATTCTCCGGATAGATGAGATAGTCCGCGCCGACCTCCTTAAGAATCCTACCATTTTCCGGGCGCAGGAACTCGGAATTGTCAATACGGGCCACAGTCTTCTTGGCTCCCAGGCGTTTGGCAATGGAGCAAGATGTGATGTTGCGCGTTTCGAAGGGAGTCACGGCTATATAAAGATCGCAATCATTTACGCCGACATCGCGCAGAGTCTGGAAAGAAGATGTGCTTCCGTTCCAGGTCATCAGATTATAATTAGAGTCGAGGGAATCAAGTTTCTCTTGTTCGCTATCGATGAGGATAATATCCTGATCCTCTCTTGAAAGCATTTTTGCGAGATGGCAACCGACCTCTCCGGCTCCAGCAATAATAATTTTCACCTTGTCGCGGGATTTTATAAAGACTGTGGATTGGATTGAATATGGATTATCTTATCCGCTATCGAGACAGCATCAATTTCGGCTACAGAACGCAACTGTGCCACCGACCCCTGAGCTATCCATTCATCAGGGATACCGAGTTGGATCAGTTGTGGGGTGACGGCATCATTATTTCGCGCAAGCCATTGAGCCACTGCGCTTCCGAAGCCACCTTCGAGTGCGCCGTCTTCCACTGTCACGATTGTCTTATAGCGGGAAGATATTTCACGAAGCAGATCTGAGTCGAGGGGTTTCACCCAAATCATATCATAATGGTCGACTTCGATTCCCTTATCCTTAAGCATATCAACGGCCTTGGATGCCTCATTGCCAATTTCTCCGATAGAGAGTATTGCCGTCTGCGCATCAGCCGATTGGGAAAGGAACCGGCCTTTCCCAATTTCGAGCCGTGGGATTTCTGAGTCAGCCGAATATGGAGATGGAATAGCCGGAGTCTTGCCGCGCGGATAGCGTATTGCCATTGGGCCGTTATGGCAAGCGGCAGTAGCCATCAGACTCTGAAGAGTCGGAGCATCCATTGGAGCGGCTACCATCATTCCGGGGATGCATCGGAGGTAAGCGAGATCGAAAAGACCGTGATGGGTCACACCATCCTCGCCCACCAGTCCGGCACGGTCAATGCAGAAAGTGACCGGCAGACCCTGAATGCATACATCGTGAATAATGTTATCATAAGCTCTTTGCAGGAAAGAGGAATATATCGCTACGAAAGGATGTTTGCCGGCAGCAGCCAATCCGCCTGCAAAAGTGACGGCATGTCCCTCGGAAATGCCAACGTCAAAAGTGCGTTTCGGGAACTCCTTGAGCATCATGCTCATTGATGTGCCCGAGGGCATCGCGGCGGTGATTCCTACTATATTCTCATCCCGGCCTGCAAGGCGCACAAGAGTTTTTCCGAATACTTCCTGCCAGAGTGGGGCAGAGGCTGCCTTAGCCGGACGCTCGCCCGATTCAGGATTGAAACATCCGGGGGCATGCCACGTAGTGGGATCGGCTTCCGCTTTTGGAAAACCTTTACCCTTAACGGTGTGGAGATGAAGAATACGCGGACCTTTCATATCCTTGATTTCCGAGAGAACCTTCACCACCTTTTCTACATCATTTCCGTCAAACGGTCCGAAATATCGAATGTTGAGTCCTTCGAAGATATTCTGCTGGTTGCTGACGAGAGCCTTTATGGAATTGTTGAATCTCAAGATTCGTCCTTTACCCTGATCACCGATATATCCGCGATTGCGGAATGCATCGTAGACTTTCTTACGGAGGCGATTATAGCCGAGGGAAGTAGAAAGATCAGAAAGATAGCGATGAAGCGCACCGACATTGTCGTCAATGCTCATTTCGTTATCATTCAGAATAATAAGAAGATCATTTGGATTGTTGGCCGCATTGTTGAGCCCTTCAAAAGCCAATCCGCCGGAAATAGATGCGTCTCCGATAAGCGCTACTGTCTTACGGTTTTCGCAGCCGGGAGTCAAAGTGTCGGCGATAGCCATGCCAAGGGCGGCCGAAATAGAATTCGACGCGTGTCCGGCCACGAAAGTGTCATACGGAGATTCCAAAGGAGTAGGGAACCCCGACAGGCCTCCGAATTTTCTCTGAGTGGAGAATTGATGCAGACGGCCGGTGAGGAGTTTATGAGCATAAGCCTGATGACCGACATCGAATACGATTCGGTCGAAAGGGGTATTGAATACGTAATGGAGCGCTACGATAATTTCCACCGCACCCATGCTTGAGGCGAAATGCCCCGGATTTTCCGAGAGAGATTTAATCAGAAAGCTGCGTAGCTCACGACATACCTCCGGGAGTGCCCCCACAGGAAGTTGGCGCAGATCCTCCGGAGAGGAAATGCGGGCAAGCAATGGGGGAACTGTACAGGTTGGAGTGCTTCCGATTGCAGGGTCGGTTGCAGACTCGACACTTACTTTTTCTTTTTCGACTCCCAAAGGGGTTGAAGATATCTCTTCCATAAAGGATATATGATGATAATTCCTGAAAATGCGGCGACAAGAAGATTCTTGAGATTGATGCCTCCGCGGACGAAAAGCTGCCAAACGAGCACAATCCATAAGAGTGCTAAGAAGATAACACCGATTATTTTGGAGGAATCGCCACTTTTTTGTGAATTATTTTGTTTCATTGGTGCGAATTTAATAAATTTTTTTGGAAAAATTGTTATCTTTGCACTCATATTTCATGTTACTGCCATGTCGTGCCCCTCTTTTTCTCTTTCGGGAGACCTGCCGGGGCATACTCTCACCCCTAAAGGGGCTTCCAGGGCATGAATTTGAACCAATTTAAACCAATCCGCCGGTTAGAGACAGTCGCTTTGCTTTATCCGATCGGCGGTAAGATTTTGTGACTTAAAATTAACAGATCGAAAACAAACTCATAATAATTCTGACTCAACAAAGATATGATACAACGCTTTCAAAAAGAACTGAAAAGTGTGGCGACGATTATGGGAATCGCTATCTCCATAATTTCGTTCCTCTCTGCTTGCGGAAGAGGCTCCGAAGATTCAGCAGATAGCGTAGAGGTGATAACGATGCCGGTAGATTCCGTGATGAACGATACCACCGATTTTGAAGCCGCAAAGGATTCTGCCGATAAGAAGGAAAAACCACTCCGCATTCGCTCGAAGGCTGAGATAATGGAATTTATCGAAAATTCTCCGAATAGAGAGCGCTATGAAGCCGGTATCATCCCTACGATGGCGGAATACGTGCCTGAATATGCTTCCCGACTTCTTGACAACACGTGTGAGAATGGCTTNCTGATCGTTGATAAGAACACTATGAGGCTTTATCGCTATGATAAATATGGGGTAGAACAGGAGCATGTNGGAATAGCCTGTGCCCGCAACTATGGCACCAAACATAAGAANGCTGACAGCCGCACGCCGGAAGGATACTTTTCCATTTCAGGTATCTACGATTCGACNGATTGGCTCTTTACCGACGATAATGGATATACGAGTCCGGCAAAAGGCTCTTTCGGGCCACGCTTCATGAGAATTGCGCCTCAAATNGGCATACATGGTACATCTTCTCCGGGTAGTATCGGCGGCCGACGNTCACACGGATGTATNCGCATGACAAATGAAAATATCATGCGAATCCACAAACTTTGTGCCGCNGGAATGCCGGTGATAGTGTCACCCGGTCCGCGCGACATGGCAGTCAATGAGAAGGAGGGATATCACATCCCNGCAGTNCCGGTCGTAAAAGGNGGNCGTCCATGCGTGGCGGGTAAATATTCAGCTTATGAACAAGAAAATAGTAATAAGGAGAAAGCTAAGTCTGAAACTGCGCAGCCTTCCGACAGCATTGCTGTCCCGTCAGCGAGTGTGAAGGATAGTGAAGTTATCGAATCACAAGATGAACTCCATAAATCTGCACCNGAGCCNGNNGCTCCTTCCGCTCCCTCATCTGCCTCTCCCTCTTCTACTCCTGAAACATCTGCAGAATAAGCATAGAAAATGACAAACAACAGACAGAAATATTCAGATTCATATAATCCCGTTGTCGATCTTCCTCGCAGAGGTCAGAGNCGTCCGACCGATGAACGTAAGGANTTATCCGACACTCAAACTCCGGAAGTGCTTCCCGAAAAGAAGAAAGGTCCGAAAGGTAAACGTGTCCGACCGTCCGGNCAGAAAAAGGGAAATTCGCCTGATTCCACAGGAGGGCGTAATCGGAAAACTCCTGAGANCAAGACTGAATTTTCTGTTGCAAATATTAAGGATTTCCTTACGGGGCAGACCATGCGCTGGCTTACCGGNATAGTGCTCGGCGCGTTTGCCGCGTATCTGCTCGTATGCTTCGTATCCTACTTCGCCCATTGCATTGAAGATCAAGCATCNATAATCAATTCCGGTGTAGGGTCGCTTCCTAAAGTAGGAAATTCCGGAGGAGAGGGTGGAGCTCGCATTTCTGAGTTCCTTATTAACGGNTCGTTCGGCCTCGGATCGTTTGTNATCATCCTCTGGCTGGCTGCGATTGCGTCAAAACTTCTTAGTGGGTGGCCAAGATTCAAGACTGTCAACTTCACTATAAAATGTATAGTNGCTCTGATCACAGTATCATTGATCATAGGATTGCTTACCTTAGCCTCAGATACTCCTGTTAACTGGGGTGGCTATCATGGTCGGTATGTCAATGAATTCATAGTAGGATTTTTCGGTTGGACCGGTGGTGTAATTCTCTGCGTAGTTCTTGTAGCCGCTTTCTTTATTATATGTCTGCGCGATTTCGTCAATTGGATTTTGCGAAAGAAGAGAGAGATTGCNGAGCGTAGGCGTGAAGCTCAAAGAATACGTCAGGAGCAGGAAGAGCTTGAGCGTGAACTTGCAGAGATGCGNATGCGTGAAGAGATCGATGCAATCAGAGCCGGAGAGGCCGCGGCCAAACCGGATGANTCTGCCGAGCAAGACAANGAGAATACTCTNCATTTTACGGGTGATGAGGCTGCTATTGATCCGTCGCTTGATGGTTATGATCTGGATGANGAACCGGAGGANCCGCGAGAAACTCGCCATGCAGATTCTTCGGAAGCTGAGAATGTTGAAAATCCGGTTGCTGAATATTATTCGGAAGACGAAGCANCNGAGGATGCAAATGTTAATAACGCTCCCGCATCTGCAGTCGAGGTAGCCGGAGACTTCCAAGTCGATCCGATTACGGGAGAAGTACTCTCTGAAATGCCGGACGCAGATTGTCAGTCTCCTGATNCTCCCTCAGAGGTATCCGGCGTTGAGACCGAAGCGACGATTCGCGAAGAATCTGAATCCGGAGTTAAAGAGGATGCCATGGCTNCGGAGAAGGCTAATCCTTATTCGGATGCTCCCGACGCTAATGAAAGCAGCTCGGCAGAAACTCCGATGATTGTGAATGTCAACCAGATTGCAAAGGCTCAAGACCCGACTCAAAGTCATGGGTCGATTCGCGAGATGTACAAATTCCCCGCTACGGAACTATTGCGTCCGGGTGANCATCGTGTNACAGTCGATATCGAAGAGCAGCAGGCGAATAAGGAGCGTATTCGTGAGACATTGTTGTATCACAAAATTCCTATTACCAGAATAGAAGCTACCGTAGGTCCGACGGTGACACTCTATGAAATACGTCCGGAGCAGGGAGTCAAGATCTCNAAGATNAAGAATCTCGCCGATGATATTGCGTTGAGTCTGGCGGCTAAAGGTGTGCGTGTAATTGCGCCTATTCCCGGCAAAGGTACTGTGGGTATTGAAGTTGCTAATGCGGAACCTCAGACCGTTTCAATGCGTACGATTATCGAAAGTCGAAAATATGCCGAGACCCGTTANCGTCTGCCGGTTGCGCTTGGCTCAACGATCGGTAATGAGGTCTATATAGCTGACCTTACTAAAATGCCGCATCTCCTNGTAGCGGGTGCTACGGGCCAGGGTAAATCTGTCGGTCTGAACGCTATCATTGCTTCTTTGTTATATAAGAAACGCCCCGATGAACTGAAGTTTGTCATGATTGACCCGAAGGAGGTAGAGTTCTCTCTCTATGCCAAGATTGAGTCGCATTATCTGGCAAAACTTGAGGANTCGGATGCTATAGTGACGGATATGTCGAAAGTGGTGCCNACGCTTCAGTCGCTATGTGTGGAGATGGACAACCGCTACAAACTTCTCCGCACGGCGCAGGTGCGCAATATCGAGGAATATAACACAAAGATTGAGCGTAATCAGCTTAGTCCTTCAGAGGGTCATCGCTTCCTTCCCTATATAGTGCTTATCGTCGATGAGTTTGCNGATTTGATTATGACTTCNGGTAAAGAGGTAGAAACTCCGATTGCCCGTCTTGCGCAGAAAGCGCGTGCTATCGGTATTCATGTTATCATAGCTACCCAGCGTCCTTCTACGAATGTCATTACCGGTATAATCAAAGCCAACTTCCCGGTGNGAATGGCATTCAGAGTTTCATCCGGAGTTGACTCTAAGACNATCCTTGACACTACGGGAGCCCAGCAACTGATCGGTAAGGGTGATATGCTGATAAGCAACAACTCCGAGATGGTGAGAGTACAGTGTGCATTCATAGATACTCCTGAAGTTGAGGAGATTTGTGAGCATATCGGGCGTCAACCATTCAATGCCGGTGCGTANATACTTCCNGAGCCGCTTATGAATGAAGGCGGNGAAGGNGGNGTNGGTGGCGGCGTAAGCGGTCCGGAAACACTCGACCCGCTCTTCCCNGAGGTGGCGGATATCGTAGTGACATCCGGAATCGGTTCTACTTCCGGTATTCAGCGCCGTCTGTCGATCGGCTACAATCGTGCNGGTAAAATAATGGATCAGCTCGAACATTATGGCGTGGTTGGTCCGTCGATGGGTGGCAAGCCGCGCCAGGTGCTCATGGACGCCTACGGACTTCAGGAACTCCTTCGCACTCTGAATCTGATCTGAAGTTATTATCCCCGTAATTATACGTTTGCGGTGTAATTCTACGTTGAAAGGTTATGAATACATTTTTCAAAAGATATATAAGTCAGTTTAATGCCCGGAGATTCGGGCTCTTGGCTCTGATTATAGGAGTTTCGGCGATCTTTCTTCCCTTCAAAGCATCGGCTGCCACTCCGGCTGAGACCCTCGAGGCNTGTGTGAAGAAACTTTCGGGTGCGAAGANCATGAAGGCATCTTTCACNGCCACATTTAACGGNCGGAATGTCTCCGGGACTTTGCTCACAAAAGGGAANAAGTTTTCAATGACTATGCCCGGTCTCGGGACATGGTATGACGGGAAGTCGATATGGAGTTACAGNTCTGCCAACGGGGAGACTACCGTCTGGACTCCCACGGCTGCCGAACTTGCCGAATCGAACCCTCTATTATACCTCTCCTCCGCATCNGACTATAATGTGAAGGCCGGGACGGGTGCAAAGAAAGGAGAGAGCGTCATTGTGCTTACTCCTAAAAAGCGCAATAGCGGAGTAAAGTCGGTTACTGCAGTAATCAATAATGCTACCTCACTCCCCAAACGACTTACAATAGTTGCTGGCTCAGCATCGTCAACCGTAACACTGACATCTCTCACTTTGAATGCGACAATTGCANATTCGCAATTTGCGTATCCAAAATCGAAATATCCGAAAGCGACAGTGACAGATCTCAGATAAGGCTGNNCTGACCGGATGNNTGNCGATAATCAAATTTGGCATGATAATTGCATAGCAATGATTAGATTAAATATNATTGCCCAAATATTGAAATAACTTAAATCTATACATAAAACCACCTAAAAGAGAAAGGAATATTATGGCAGAAGACAAAGTAAGAGTGCTTATAATCGGAAGNGGTCCTGCCGGCTACACAGCAGGAATCTATGCTTCGCGTGCCAACCTCGCTCCCCTCATTTATGAGGGCAACCAGCCCGGAGGTCANCTCACACAGACCACCGAAATTGAAAACTTCCCCGGATACCCCGAAGGTATTCAGGGNCCTGATATGATGGAGGAATTCCGTGCACAGGCCGAACGTTTTGGTGCGAAAATCGTATCCAAGACAGTGGCTGCGGTTGACTTCTCCGAGCGGCCCTTCAAGGTGACCGACGAGGACGGTAAGGTAATTCTTGCCGATACAGTTATTATATCTACCGGTGCGTCTGCAAAATATCTCGGTCTTGCCGATGAGGATAAGTATCGCGGAATGGGAGTCAGCGCTTGTGCTACATGCGACGGTTTCTTCTATCGCAAGAAGAATGTAGCGGTNGTTGGCGGCGGCGACACTGCCTGCGAAGAAGCTCTTTATCTCTCTACTCTTGCCAAGAAGGTTTATCTTATCGTGCGCAAGGATTATCTGCGAGCATCGGAAGTCATGCANCGCAGGGTAAGAGAAAGAGAAAATATCGAAATCCTCTTCAATTGCAACACAGTCGGACTCTTCGGCGATGAAGTNGTAGAGGGTGCAAAAATTGTCGAAAACAAGGGTACTGATAAGGAACANGTGTTCGACATTGAAATCGACGGTTTCTTCCTCGCNATCGGNCATCATCCCAACACCGATATCTTCAAGGGTCAGATCGATCTTGACTCTGAGGGATACATCATCACTAAAGCCCCCTCAACCCGCACAAACGTAGAGGGTGTGTTCGCAGCCGGCGACTGTGCGGATCCTACTTATCGTCAGGCTATATCGGCTGCCGGAACNGGCTGTCGTGCCGCTCTCGACGCAGAGCGTTTCCTGATGGAACATTGATTTTTCGAATATGAACGAAGACAAACAGCGATTGCTTGANGAGCGATATCTGCGTATGGCGCGTATCTGGAGTGAAAACTCCTATTGCATCCGCAGGCAGGTGGGAGCTCTGATAGTAAAAGANAAAATGATAATCTCCGACGGCTACAATGGTACGCCGTCGGGGTTTAATAATGTTTGTGAGAATCCGGAGGGCACAACGTTTCCCTATGTGCTGCANGCCGAGGCGAATGCCATTACNAAGGTGGCGCGCAGCAATAATTCTTCGGAGGGTTCTACGCTTTATGTGACGGCATCTCCATGCATGGAATGTTCAAAACTAATTATTCAGGCCGGTATCCGCAGAGTCGTCTTCTCNGAGATGTATCGGATTACGGATGGCCTCGACCTGTTGCGNGAGGCCGGAGTAGAGACAATCTATCTCCCTCTGGATTGATTCTNGGANCCGTAAGATTTACAATTGCAGGAATAAAAATCGTGTGGGAGTTGTTATAATAGTATGATGTCGCTGCCGACTGAAAAATCAGTCGATACGGCTGACAGACGTAAAGAATTGATTACATTTAATGGTGAAGCAGAGAAAATGGTCGATGGTGATTCTTCCGCTTATATTTGCTGCGGGAATTGTCGGAGGCGTATGGATAGGTAAATATATGTTCGTATCGACGAGGTCGGCGCATGAAGATAAATTGCGCACTATCCTCGAAATGATCGATAATGAATACGTTGATGAGGTCGACATGGATTCTCTGATGGAAGAGCTGTATCCNCGCCTTCTGGAACTCCTCGATCCCCACTCGGCCTATATTCCTGCGTCTGAACTTCAGGCTGTCAACGATGATCTGGAAGGCTCATTCAGCGGTGTAGGCGTATCGTTCCAGATAATGAATGATACGGTNACCATAATTGAAGTAGTGGCCGGCGGTCCGTCGGANAAAGTCGGACTTCAGGCCGGTGATAAGATTCTTCGGGCTGATACGGTAGACCTTACAGGAAAAGGTGCAACCAACGAAAATGTATTCAAGAACCTGCGGGGNAAGAAAGGGTCAAAAGTCACNCTTGAGATTCTTCGNTCCACTTCCGCCAAGCCGCTGAAATACGATATCGTNCGTGGAGATGTGCCGGTACACAGTGTAGACGCGATGTATGCNCTTGACGATAAGACGGGCTANATACGTGTCAGCAAATTTGCCCGCACAACTGCTGAGGANTTCCATAANGCTCTGCTGACTCTGAAGCTTCAGGGAGTAGAGAAATTCATAGTAGATCTGAGAGGNAACTCAGGNGGATTTATGGATCAGGCTATTCTTATGGCTGAGGAGTTTCTCAAGGAGGGTCAGGCAATCGTCTATACCAAAGGAAAGTTGCCNGAATATGGTTCAATTGCCGTGGCAGACGACGATGGTGCATTCAGNGATTCGGAGCTTGTCGTGCTCACNGATGAATACTCCGCATCTGCGTCAGAGATTTTTGCCGGTGCTATTCAGGATAATGATCGCGGATTGGTCGTAGGACGTCGCACTTTCGGTAAAGGACTCGTGCAGACACAGACAATGCTNCCTGACAGCAGTGCGATCCGACTCACAATTGCAAGATATTACACCCCTTCCGGGCGCTCCATACAGAAAGACTACAAACTTGGAGGAATATCGGAATATGAGTCAGATATCGCGCAGCGCTTCAAACGTGGAGAATTCTACAACATGGATAGTATCAAGCTTGATAAGAGCAAGATGTTCAATACTATGCATGGNAGGACTGTCTATGGCGGAGGTGGNATAATGCCTGACGTATTCGTACCGGAAGACACTCTCGGAATGACCTCTTATTACGTGCAGGTTGTCAATGCCGGACTGATACAGAAATATGCCTATAAAGTGGCCGATAATTATCGTGAAGTTCTGAAGAATGCCAANACGCTTGATCAGTTTAAGCGTCTGCTTCCGCGGGATAACACCCTTTTGGANGGCTTCGTAGAATATGCGGCTGCCAACGGAGTTCCNGCNCGGTGGTATTATATCCGTAAGAGTCAGAATCTGATACTCTCNCAACTCAAAGGNGTGATAGCGCGTGACATTCTCGGCTACTCTTCCTTCATAGAGATGCTTAATGAGGAAGACCCGGTNGTGAAACGCGGTCTGGAACTCTTGCGCAACGGNCAATCGCCCGTACTTATCGTNCCATNNGAAAAAACTGATGGTAAGAAGNCAGCCGTGCCCACCACCAAGCCNACCACGACCTCCAAGAAAAAATAACCANTCTTAAATTTTTAATATTATGGAAAAATCAGATATCAGNCGTAAAATCAAAGCTATGCGTCAGATGCTTTCAGAGGCTGAAAGAATATCAGCGGCNGAAGAGGTATTCAATCGTCTTGAACAGACAGCCGCATTCCTGATGGCCGACAAGGTGCTGATGTATCACTCGCTCCCCGATGAACTTTCAACTCATGCATTTCTNAAGAAGTGGGGTAGCAGAAAGCGTTTCTATCTTCCGCGTGTCAACGGAGTCAATCTCGATATCCTTCCCTACGATGAGAGCCGACTCGAATTAGGATCGTTTCATATTGAAGAACCGACAGGTAATGACACCGTAGATGCTGATGAAATCGAACTGATAGTAGTGCCGGCCGTAGCTTATGATCGTCGNGGCAACNGATTGGGACGCGGTAAAGGATTCTACGACAGACTTCTCTCATCAGCACGCGCCACAAAGATCGGAGTNGGCTATGAGTTTCAGCTNGTAGATGAAATTCCGGCCGAGNCGCATGACGTGCCGATGGATTATGTCATCACTCAATCCGTCACCCTTCATTTCAAATAAGAAANGATATTTTATCNCTGATTTTAAGAATTTCACGAAAAATTTATTGTTTTTCGATAAATTTTCTTGGTTAAATGAAAATTTTAATCTATATTTGCAGGGCATTCCCGTAAGGGGATGCCCTGTTTATGATTATATGCATATAAATAATTTACAAATTCAGGAATGAGTTGTAGAAAATTAATAGCTTTCAAGATGGGAAATATCAATATAAATTTGTATCTTTGAAAACTTAAACTATCTAACTTATAAATATCAACGAGATGAAGAAAAAAATGATCTCCCTGATGATGTTGCTCATGGCTTTTGTANCCGGAGTCAACGCGCAGGCTCCCATGGGCGGACCCCAATCCGGCATGACTCCTCTCCCTCTGAAGGAAGGGGTGAAAAGCGGAGTGTTGGCCAATGGTCTNCACTATTACGTTCTTCACAATGCNGAACCGCAAAACCGCGCTAATTTCTACATTGCCCAGAAAGTCGGCTCAACTCTTGAGACACCCGAACAGCTCGGCTTGGCTCACTTCCTTGAGCATATGGCATTCAACGGCACCAAGACGTATCCCGGAAAGAATCTGCTCAACTATCTGCAGTCGAAAGGTATCCGCTTCGGTGAGGACATCAATGCTTACACAAGCTTTGATGAGACGGTCTACA
This sequence comes from Bacteroides sp., assembly GCA_014801585.1. Taxonomy (GTDB): domain Bacteria; phylum Bacteroidota; class Bacteroidia; order Bacteroidales; family Muribaculaceae; genus Lepagella. The sequence continues at coordinate 74,813 of JAAVDX010000018.1, read as the reverse complement.
ACATNAACAATGTCCCCTGTTCGGATGTACCTCTTATGGATAGCGTGCTCCTTGCCCTCCGCGACTGGAGCTGCAATATCCTCCTCGCCGAGACCGAAATTGAAGCGGAACGTGGCGTTATCCGAGAGGAGTGGCGCTCCCGTAATGATGCNAANACCCGTATGTTCACGGCTATCCTTCCCCAGCTATATGAGGAATATCAGTACGAGCAGATGCCGATAGGAAGCATGGATGTCGTAATGAACTTCAAGCCTCAGGCACTTCGCGACTATTATCATAAGTGGTATCGTCCGGATCAACAGGGAATCATCATCGTCGGCGATTTTGATGCTGANGAGATGGANAANAAGGTAGTAGATCTTTTCGGAGCTATCCCCATGCCGAAGAATGCNGCAGAACGTACTTATGCTCAGGTCAGCGACAACGTNGATCCCATCTACGTGACATTTGAGGATCCNGAGCTGAAATCTGCAATGGTCACNATCTCTTTCAAGTTCAATCCGACTCCTTTCGAATATCGTAACACTGTTGAAGCCTANCTTCAGGATAATCTTCTCAACGAAGTCTTCACTACACTTCTCAACAATCGTCTGAACGAATATGCAGAGAAGCCCGAATGTAAATACATCTACGCAGGCTGCTTTATCGATACTTATTACGTNTCCAAAACCAAAAATGCTGTAAATATCCGCGTTGTGCCTAAGGGCACTGATGCNAAGGCAGCCATGGAGGATGCGATGGCNGTAGTAGCCCGTGCTTGTAAGACAGGATTCACCGATTCCGAGCTTGAGCGTGTCGATAGCCAGATTATCGCTCAGTATGAGGCTCTCTATAATGATCGCGATAAGACTAAAAGTGGCGCTATCGCAAATGAACTTATTCGCCATTTCATCGATAATTACCCCGCTCCCGGTATTGAGAATGAATATCAGATCGTATCTCAGGTACTTCCGACTCTTCCCGTGCAGGTCGTTAACGCCATGGCTTCTCAGCTTCTGACTCCGACTAATGAGGTAATGGTAGTGGCCCAGCCGAAAAATGAGAACTATACTCTGCCTGAAAAGGAGACTATGTTGCAGGCTCTCAACAGCGTGCTCAATGCTCAGTATGAGGCATACGTCGACGAGACTCCTACCGAACCTCTTATCGCAAACCTTCCCATTAAAGGCTCAATCAAATCCGAGAAGCAGAACGCTAAGTTCGGCACTACGGAGATGATGCTTTCCAATGGTGTGAAAGTAGTGGTGAAACCTACAGATTTCTCTTCCAATGAGATTCTACTTACAATGTTCCGTGAGGGCGGTAAGAGCAACTATCCCGTGGCTCAGGCTGCAAATGTCCAGCTTATGGATGATGCTTATGACCAGTCCAACTTCGGTCCTTACGATGCTACCAACATCCGCAAGTATCTTGCCGGAAAGCAGGTAAGTATCGGTATGGAAGTAGGTCTGTCGACGCTCTCATTCAAGGGTGAATCGACTGTTAAGGATTTCCCGACTCTGATGGAACTCCTCTATACCTCTTTCGCCAATATGAACCCCAATCAGGATCAGTATGACGTCTACATTCAGAAGGCGCGCCAGATGCTCGAAATGCAGGAGAATAACCCGAATACAATCTTCTCTAAAGCTATGCGTGACGCTGAATGGGGTGGCAATCCTGTGATGGCATCTCCCGACGTTGCTCTGACAGAGCAGGCATCCTACCCTGAAATGTTCAAGATGATTAAGGATGCTACTGCAAATGCTGCTAACTATACTCTCCTGCTCGTCGGCAATATCGACCTCGACACTCTTCGTCCGCTCCTTGAGCAGTATGTAGCTTCTCTCCCCTCAAAGCGTAAGAAAGATAAGGTGACAGTGCTTAATCCTATAGACGTTGCAACCGGCCAGATCAATAAAACTATAGATGTCACGATGCAGACTCCCGCTGTTATTGTCTATGATGTATATTCCGGAAACAATCTTGGATTCAATCTCAAAAATGAAGTAATGCTTGGCCTTTTCCGTGATGTCCTTGACAACAATTTCGTGACTACACTCCGCGAAGAAGAGGGTGGCACTTACGGTGCAAGCGTTGGAGGCCAGATGCTTCCTGCCTCACATCAGTGGACTCTGAAATATTACTTCCAGACTAATGCCGAGCAGGCTCCGAAGCTTATGGAACGTGCCCATAAGGAGACTCTTGAACTCATGGCCAACGGCACGAATGCAGCAGAGTTCAATAAGGTGAAGGAGGCTACTCTCAAGCAGTATGAGCTCAGTCTTCGCCAGAATGGCTTCTGGATCAATCANCTCTTATCTATTGAACGTGGCTTTGATGTCGTCAGCGGTCGTCAGGANTTCATCCAGAAAGTGACTCTTGATGATTTCAATAAATACATCAAGAACATGTANGATGGNAAGAACCGTATCCAGCTCGTCCTCGACGGAAAGGCTGCTGAATAAATTACCGGCCGTTACATAGAATCGATTACGACTGTAAATCATATACTCCGCGGGCCTCACTTTAGTAAGACTCGCGGAGTTAAGTATCTCCTAAAAACTATTTCGGATTTTTAAGAGCCNCTTAATTAAATAATCCTACGACAATGAATAAATTTATAGCCGGCGGACTCGCCGCTCTATCGCTTATGACATTTGCCTATAATGAAGATGCAGCCGCAGCTTCTGATTCTCAGAATCCGTTGCTGCAGGTCGGTCTGCTTCCCAANGGAGCAATCCCCTTCGACCGCATGACGGCTACTGACTATGAAAACGCCGTAAAAGAGGCGATCGCCCTTCAGAATCAGCGTATCGCTGCTATCGTGAATAATCGTGCCGTNCCCGATTTTGAGAACACTATCGTGGCTCTTGAACGTTCGGGAGCCGAACTCAGCAGAGCTGATCTGGCTCTTGGCAATCTCGAGCATTCTCTCGGACGTGAAGACCTGATGGAGGCCCTTCAGAATGTCACTCCTTTACTTTCGGAGCACGCTTCTTCCATTCTTCTCAACGAGGGATTATGGAATAAGATCAAGCAGGTCTATGACAATCGTGATAAATTTACTGATCTTACTCCGGAAGACCGNCGGCTTCTTGATGAGACATATCTCTCATTTGCTATNAATGGTGCTGATCTTAAGGGAGCAGATCGTGAGAAATATCGCAAACTGCAAGCCGAACTTTCAGATCTTAACGTGAAGTTCGCGCAGAATACGACCAACACTATGAAGGATCCTTCGCGTCGTCTGTGGCTNACAGCCGACCAGCTCGCCGGCCTCCCCGAATCAATCGTGGATGCGGCGCGTCATGATGCTAANGATGCTNTGGAGGCNGATGGCAAACCCGATGATGAGAACATGTNTCTCTTCACGGTCTTTATGCCCTCTTATTCCCCCTTCCTCAAATATTCCGAGAATCGGGATNTGCGTAAACAACTCTATACGCTTTATAACACTCGCGCAATCGGCGGTGAATACTCCAACGTNCAGCTTCTTAAGGATATNGCCAACGTGCGCCTTGAGATCGCCAATCTGCTCGGCTATCCTACATTTGCCGACTATCAGTTGAAACATACGATGGCCGGTAATCCCGAGAATGTATATGCCATGCTCAACGAACTTCGAGAGGCTTATTATCCCGCTATGCAGGCTGAACTTGAAGAGATTCAGAATTTCGCGCGTGAGACTGAAGGTCCCGACTTCAATCTTGAGGCTTGGGATTATTCTTTCTGGAGCGATCGCCTTAAGAATGCCCGCTATTCCTTCAACGATGAGGATCTGAAGCCCTACTTTGAGATGAATAATACTATCAAGGGGGTCTTCGGCCTGGCTACCAAGCTTTATGGCTACACATTTAAGGAGAATAAGTCCGTGCCCGGTTATCATCCCGACGTAAAGACCTATGATGTCTATGGTCCTGACGGNAAGNTGCTCGGAATGCTCTATACCGATTTCTTCTATCGCCCGGGGAAGGCTCCNGGAGCATGGATGACAGAGTTTCAGACAGAAACCAANGATGATGAGGGCAANCGCACAATTCCCATCATCTCGATCGTCACCAACTTTGCCAAGCCTGTAGGTAACAATCCCGTACTTCTTACTCCTTACGAGGTTGAGACCTTCCTTCATGAGTTCGGTCATGCTCTCCACGGACTCTCGGCAGAGGCAAAGTATGAATCGCTCAGCGGTACGAACGTTTACCACGATTTTGTCGAACTCTTCTCTCAATTTAATGAAAACTATCTTACTCAGAAGGAATTCCTCGATAGTTTCGCCAAGCATTATAAGACCGGCAAAAAGATGCCTAAGGATCTGCTTGAGAAGTTTATCAAGTCGTCGCAGTTCGGCGCAGCCTACGCATGTATCCGTCAGTTGAACTTCGGATTCCTTGATATGGCCTATCATACNATCAAAGAGCCTCTGCGTGCTTCTGCAGATATAGAGGTATTTGAGAATGATGCAATCGCTCCCGTGAAAATATTCCAGCCTCTTGCAGGATGCTACATGTCGCCGGCCTTCGGTCATATCTTCTCCGGAGGGTATGCAGCAGGATACTATGGTTATAAATGGAGTGAGGAACTCGATGCCGATGCTTTCGCAGCTTTCCAGGAGAGCGGTAACATCTTTGATAAGAAGACTGCAGCTAAATTCCGTAAGATGCTTCAGAGTGGAGGCACGGTTGATCCGATGACTCTCTATATCGAATTCCGCGGTAAGAAACCTACTGTGGATGCTCTGCTTATCCGCGACGGAATCAAAAAGAAATAAGTAGTAGGTAATAAGAAGTATGTAATAATACGTTAAGTCGCAAGTAATAAATGAAAAATGCGCTCCGGATTGCTTCGGGGCGCATTTTTTATGAGGCAGAGTACTTGTAATTACTTGGTTGAAGTGAAAGAGATGCGGGGGAATAGGAGAATGGGGAGCATCTGGCCTATTACCATTGCCAATACTACGAGTGCTGTTATCAATCCGTTGGATTCGAAGAGATAGAACCAATGTTCGAATGCTTTTTCATCGTGGGTTGTGAGCGACATGGCGAGGGCCTGAATCGTATGATAGGCATATATGCCGGGAATCATGGGGAGCAGAGAAGGGAAGGAAAATGTTTCGGGCGGACATTTGAGGCGCGGAGCAATTACAATGGCAAGAATGCCTACCATAACTGCAGCTAACAATGAAGCCACTATTATATGCCATCCGGCAAATTCAATAAGACAGGTGCGTGTTACGTGACCTGCTCCGGCAATTATCGCACAGAATTTCAGCACATCCTTCGGAGTGTGACTGATAGCCGCAAAGCCGATTGCAGCTATTCCGGCAAATATGAAATCGCCAAACAGGTGAATAGTTATGTCGATTATTTCATTCATAGAATCAGTGCTTTATTTGCCAGCATTATTCCTGCCGTCAGTCCGAGAGCTATACATGCCGTCAGGGCAAGGGCGTGTATCAGACGCCCTACGGCACAAAGGTAATGACCATCCAGTCCGTCAGAGATTGAATTGATATAGGGAATCCCGGGAATGAGGTAAAGCACACTGGCTGAGATTGCCCAGTCCGGCGTATGGGTAAGAGGAAAATACGTCAGTCCTGCAGCGGTAAGAGCAGAGACGAACGAACAAGCGAGCCAAGTAAGTTTAACGTCCCATCTTCTACTAAGAAGCAGAATCTTAAGAGCATATCCGAGAAGGGTGGCTATGGCTACAATAATCATGGCTCCCAAATCCCCACCGAAGAGATGACAGAATGAGGCGTTGGCTGCTACGACGAGCATCATAATGACGGAATCCTGCATCGGCGGATGCTTGATAATGCGATAGAAAATTGTCTCGGCTTCTTCTATCGATACTTTTCTATCGGCTACCTTCCATGAAAGTTCGGAGAGACGGGTATTGATTTCGAATGATATCCCGACGGGAGCGATGCGTCGGATATGCTGGCAATGAAGGCCGGTGCTGTTATCGGTGCATATTACAGTGACGTGGTGGGAAAGAATAATCATATCTACCTGAAGTCCGACGGCATTAGCCATTCTCCGGAGATTTTTTTCGATTCGGATGCATGTTGCGCCGCTACCGAGCATGTAGGAGGCATACTTGGCAAAGAAGTTGGAAAGCTGGTCGAGTATCTCATTATCGATTATAAGAGCAGCTGCGGAGGTCTCTTCAATAATGATTTCAGGAGTGGAAGATTCAATCATATATTACAACTCAGATTATGTATAACAATCTCTGTAATCATTTCACAATGTAGATTCCGGACTATTACATACTGATGCCAAATGATATCTGAGCAAAACTTATATTTGGTTTTGTGACTTTGGCAAGTTCCTGGTGGCGTTCGCTGAAATGACGATAACCCACAGCCAATATTATGTTACTCTGGAATTTCGGACGGCTGACAAGATTGATTCCGGCACCGATAGTGGCCGAAGTGTCGCCAAACATCGGAGAGTTGGAAATAGTGCTGAAACTATATCCGACGCTTATGTGCATGAATGCGAGTGTTGGCCGCGGGAGAAAGCCTGTTCGGAANACGGCATATATTGGAATAAAGCTGTCACGAGTTCCAAGAGATTTATGGATTCCGGCTTGAATGCCGAGCAGCTGTATTACCTTATGGCGGTATCCCACGATGAAATCTGCGTTGAACGTAGACATGTCGGTACTGGAGAGGTCGAGGCCGGTGCCGAATTCAAGGCCAAGCATCAGAGGCGACATCTTTTTCGGTTGCACCTTCTCGGGAGCGACTCCCTGCGGTACGAGAGACCCCGACCGTGCAAATTCATCGGCTTGCAACCGATCGGAAAATACAGCAGTGACGACCGTGGAGTCAGCCATTACTTTTGTGACTGTAATGGTCTCCTCCTCAGTGACGTTCTCTCCATAGGGAGCCTGCGCACGTGTAGGGATACAAAATAGAATGGCGGCTATGGCCGTCAAGATTGTTGATAACTTCTGAGGGCGCATAACTGCCATTTTAATTCAGTTGATAGAATGTAATAGATAAGAATTCTTTCAGTCGGTCGGAAGAGAGGGGATTATAAAATCATCTTAAATTACTCTCCGAGGTAGGATTGCAGAAGTTTGCTCTTCTGGCCTTTCAGGCGTCGGATCGCTTTCTCCTTGATCTGACGCACNCGTTCGCGGGTAAGATCAAATTTTGCACCGATCTCTTCGAGAGTCATTTCCTGACATCCTATTCCGAAGAACATTTTAAGAATTTCACGTTCGCGATCGTAGAGCTGACGCAGGGCACGATCGACCTCCTTAGCGAGAGATTCCTGATTGAGAGAAGCGTCGGCCATGGGACTGTCGTCGTTAGGGAGCACGTCAAGAAGAGAATTGTCTTCGCCCTCTACGAAAGGAGCGTCAACGGAGATAGAGCGACCTGACACCTTCATTGTGTCTACGATCTTATCGACCGGAATGTCGAGGCGCTCAGCCAATTCTTCCGANGACGGNCGNCGCTCGTTTTCCTGCTCAAACTTNGCAAGTTCNTTAGAAATTTTGTTGAGTGATCCAACCTGATTCAGGGGAAGNCGGACGATACGCGACTGCTCTGCGAGAGCCTGTAGAATCGACTGACGAATCCACCATACGGCGTAAGAGATAAACTTAAAGCCACGTGTTTCATCGAATTTCTGAGCCGCGCGGATAAGTCCGAGATTGCCTTCATTGATGAGGTCGGGGAGAGAAAGGCCTTGATTCTGATACTGCTTTGCAACAGACACAACAAAACGCAGATTGGCGCGCGTAAGTTTTTCGAGAGCCTTTTTGTCTCCCTTCTTGATTCTCTGAGCGAGTTCTACTTCTTCCTGAACGGAGATGAGTTCCTCGCGACCGATTTCCTGAAGATACTTATCGAGCGAAGCGCTTTCGCGGTTGGTGATTGATTTGGTTATCTTGAGTTGTCTCATAGTCTACTTTTTGCTGTTTCCTGTCTATATTAAGCGTCAACCGATCAGCTGCCAATGCCGTGGAATGAGCGAAAGGCAGCGTGGCGGAAGCACGTCAATAGTAAAACAATCGGCACAATGTGCCGAATTGCAAAATTAATACTTTTTTAGGATTTTTACAAATATTTTATCCGAAAGATGATATCCTTAGATTTGATAGGGACTTGATTCGGCATAGATATAGGGCGAAAATAGCCCGCAATCAGTGGGGGTTGCGGGCTATTTTGCTTATCCGTTNATATAACGCTTTAGTTCGCGTTAAGGTTTACTGCATAGTAATATTTTTTTCCGGTAGTCGGGTAGAAGCCTGTCAAGAACATTACTTTGTCGTCGTCATCATCCTTCATGATAGAGTTGTAGATGTATTCTACGTCGTCGGAAGAGTTGACTGCTGTCCCGTTGATAGCTTCGATTACGAATCCGTCTTTGACNCCGGCGTCNCGGAAAAGACCTTTCTGGATTCCCGTCACCTGAACGCCTGATCTCAGACCGAATTTCTCACGCAGTTCCTTGCTTACTTTCATGAAGGCGCATCCGAGTTCGGAGAAGTCTCCGGCCTTCGTAATTTCAGTGTTGCCCTGAGTGTTGCGGAGGGTCGCACTTGAAGTCTGCTTCTTATTGTCGCGATAGTAGGTGATATTAATTTTGTCGCCNGGGCGGAACTTATTGAGCTGTTCTACGAGTTCGGCGCGATTCTTCACCTGCACGTTGTTGACGGCCGTGATGACATCTCCATCCTGCAGACCGAGTTCCTTAGCTGTGGAACGCGCTGAGATACTGCTTACGAGCAANCCGGTCTTAGTGGCCGTAATATCGTTCTCTTTGGCGAGCTTGGCATCAAGTTCGCGAACTGCACATCCGAGCACCGCACGCTGTACTGTGCCATACTGGCGGATNTCTGTAATCACTTTTTTCACAATCGTAGTGGGGATTGCGAAAGAGAAGCCTGAGTAAGAACCTGTATTGGAGTATATGGCGGANTTGATGCCGATAAGTTCACCTTTCAGATTGACGAGCGCACCGCCGGAGTTACCCGGATTAAGAGCGGCATCGGTCTGAATAAACGATTCGATGCCGATGTTGCCGGATGTAGTGTTTGTGCCGAGTGATCGAGCCTTCGCACTGACGATACCGGCCGTCACGGTNGAGTTGAATCCGAAGGGATTGCCGACNGCCANCACCCATTCGCCGACTTTCACTGCCTCTGAATCGCCGAAAGTGATTGCCGACAGACCTTTNGCATCAATTTTGATAAGGGCGAGATCGGTAGCTTCATCAGTGCCGATAATTCGGGCATCATAAGTAGAGTTATCGTTGAGGAGCACTTCGAGTTTCTCGGAGTTGGCTACCACATGATTGTTGGTGACTATATATCCGTCTTCGCTGACAATAACACCCGAGCCGAGACCGCTCTGNACGTAATCATCATCGCTCCCTTTGNGATTGCGCTGCTGGCGTCGCTGCTGGGGCTGTTGCTGACCGAAGAAGAAATCGAACATGCCGAAGGGGTCGCCCATCATCTGCTGCTGGCGAGGAGCCGTAAACGATTTGATGCAGACTACTTCATTGACCGTGTTTTCAGCTGCCTTCGTAAAATCGGTTTCGAAAGCTGGGGTAGAAGCCGTGCGGATGAATTGTCCCTCTTCTGCGGGAGTTGCGAAGAGAGTTCCGACGGTAGCGACAGCCAGGGCTGAGGCGAAGATAAATCTTTTCATCATATTATAGTATTAAATATGGTTATCGTATTATGAAGGGGGAGAGCAGGGAATCGGGGGAAGTGGAATAAAAACACTCCGATTTTAATATCTCACCTATATATAATAGTAAAAATTGGGTCATTTATTACACGCTTCGCAGCGTTTACCCTCTATTTTTAATCTTATTTAAGATAATGACAACCTCTGTATTAAAATTCTTTAATAATATAGCGGCATAAAAAAGACGGAGGAGTCATTTGACTCTTCCGTCTTACATGATTTTGATAACCTGTTTGTTTGAACTTGATTAGAATACTGTTAGAGCCATATCGGTCAGCCACAACCATAACGGGCAGAATCCGATAAACAGAATTACGGAGAGTGTCAGCGATGATGTGCCGGTAGCTACGTAGGTGTTATACTCATCGGCAATAATAATTCCTGAGAAAGCCGGAGGAAGCGCACCTGCAATTACGAGCATCTTAAGATTCATCGGATCCATATGGACNAGGAGTCCTAAAATCAGGAGCACGGCCGGCATGACCACCATCTTCATTATCGAGCCGAGTACAGCCTGCCAGTTGATTGAGATCTTGATGGCCGACAGCGTAATACCTGCGGAGAATACTGCCATTGAAGCATTGGCCTTGGCTATCAGGTCAAACGACGGACTAAGTTCCTTAGGCCATGGAATNCCCACAAGCACCCATACGACCGCCAAAATCGGCGCCCATGCGACAGGTTGGGCAAGCGCATGGAGCACGGGAGCCCATCCGCTCGTATGTTTCTTTTTAGGATCATTTTCATCGAGTGATGCATTCATGAGGGAAAGTCCGACCGGGATTCCGATTGCGTTGACCACGATACCTACGATCGCAACCACGAGTGCTACGGAAGGTGTAGTGCCGAAAATCGGTTCAAGTACTGCNAAGCCGAGGAAGCCGATTGTCGGCGAACCGCTGATAAGAGCCGAAACGGCCGCGTCNGCTCCCGTGTTTTTCTTGAACGCTCGGAATATGAAATATACGGCCATGAAGCAGGCCATAATGCCGACTGCGGATACTAAAGTCAGCTTAAGGTCTTTAGCCAGATCTTCGCGCGATGCCTGAACAATCGAGACAAACAAGGCTGCCGGGAGGGCGAAGTCAAGCACAACCTTATTGAACTTCTTCGCGTCATCACCCGAAAAAGCGCCCTTCTTACCGGCGATAAAACCGGCAAGCATCACGACGATAATCGGAACTATGGCGTATAATATAACGTGTGATAAACCCATAGTGGTAAAGTTTTAGATAATTAAACGGTATAGTTAATAAGTGGAGTAGGATTGAGATATCCTATATGGCCTGATTCCTTACCGGCATCGGCTGCAAGCTGCACGTCGATAAGANCCGGGGCCTTGGAAGCGATAGCTTCTTCGAGTGCTGCCTTGAGTTCCTCCGGAGTTGAGACGCGATAGCCCTTCGCTCCAAATGCTTCTCCGATCAGATCGTATTGAGCATTGATATCAAGAGTGGTCGGAGCAGGGGCGTCTTTGCCGGATGGATTGACTCCTATACCATTATAAATACCACCGTTGTTGAATACAACCACTGTGACAGGGAGCTTATAGCGACAGATTGTAGCAAAATCCATGCCCGAGAAACCGAAGGCTGAGTCACCTTCCACGGCTACTACGCTCTTACCCGTAGAGACGGCCGCACCGATTGCTGAACCCATACCCATACCCATGATTGACCATGTAGCGCAGTCAATTCTATGACGAGGCAGGAACATGTCGACTGAGTCACGAGTATCATCGAGAGTGTTCGCACCCTCATTGACAAGAATTACATCAGGATTGGATTCAAGTACGGGTTTTACGACTGAGAGAGCACTCCAGTGATTCATCGGCATGAGTTTCGATGCATCCTCAAGTCGCGTCTTGAATTTCGCATTCTTCTCAGCTGACTCTGACTGAAGTGAAGATACCCAGTCAGCCTCTGTCGACATTGGTTTTCCATCGAGCGCTTTAAGAATCATATCGAGAGATTCAGCCATATCGCCGACTACGGGAGCGGCAATGGGAACGTTGCGATCGATCTCCGTCGGTTCCACATCAAGCTGAATAAACTTCATTTCGGGATTCCATTTACCGCGTCCGAAGGANAGCATCCAGTTGATTCTGGCTCCGATTACCATTACGACGTCAGCCTTTTCCATAATTGTGGAACGGCAACTAAGAGCTGACAGCGGGCCATTATCGGGCAACAGACCCTTTGCCATCGACATAGAAAGATAAGGAATCTTATAGGTCTCCACAAGTTGCTTGATCTTGTCATCAACCTGAGCATAAGCTGCCCCCTTGCCAAGAAGAATAGCAGGGCGTTTCGCAGAGGTCAGAATATCTACGGCCCGATCTACCGACGACTGAGTCGGAGCCACGGGAGATGCAATATNCACCGGAGTGTAGAANAGNTTCTCAGCTTCCGAGGCATCCATAATTTCGCCCAGCGCCGGAGTCGTCATATCGATATAGACACCGCCGGGACGCCCGCTGACGGCAGCCCGATATGCGCGGGCTACAGCCGAAGGNATATCCTTGGCGTGNGAGCAACGGAAGGCCGCTTTTACGAGNGGTTTAGCCGTATTAAACTGATCAAGTTGCTCATAAGTCCCTACGTTCATATCGACCATTGTCGGATCTGACGCACCGGAAATCTGTATCATCGGATAGCAGTTGACTGTAGCATTCGCNGTAGCNGTCAGTCCGTTGAGGAATCCGAGCGAAGATACTGTNAGGAGCACTCCCGGCTGTTTCGTAAGATAACCGTGTGTAGCGGCTGCCATGCCGGCCTGCTGTTCGAAACGGAATCCGTAATAATTCATTCCGATTTTTTGCATAGCGTAAGCCGCTTCAGTCACAGGGATGCCTACCAGACCATAGACATCCATCAGNCCNAGACGTTTAAGAGACTCTGCGAGAATATACATTCCCGTCACTTGCTCCGGGAAATGCGGTTTATTATTTGATGCCGAAGAGGCCTGTGTTGTGTTTGCCATAGTAATTTCTTTCTATAAAAATTGATAAAAAATGTGAAAGTGCTAATAATCCTGAAAAGGTGACTTGCTACGTAACCTGAGCGGTTCGATCTGCAAGTCACCTTTATCTGATTTCTATATTACCTTTGTCGGTTGCGAGGGGGGAATATTATCTTCTCCGGTCCTCCGACGAGATTACATCTTTCCGTCAGCAAGGGGTTTGGTGGTACCGTTCTTTGCAAACGAATCAATCTGCTCCTGTGAATATCCGAGCGACGAAAGAATTTCTTCCGTATTGCCGCCGAGCGTAGGACACGGGCCATATTCAGGCTGATAATTGGAGAAAGTGAAGGGGACGCCGACTGTGACGAACTCACCGACTTCACCGCCCTGATTGATTTTCACGAGAGTATTGCCGTCGTAAAGGCTCTGATCGGTAAGAATCTCCTTAGTAGAGAGAACGGGTCCGACAGGAACGCCTGCTTTGCCAAGAATTTCTGTCACCTCAAACTTGGTCTTATCGGCTGTCCAGGCTCCGATGCGGGCGTAAATCTCCTGTTTATGGCGATCGCGCGCATCAGCAGTGTTGAAATCAGGATTAGTAAGCCAATCCTCAAAGCCCATGGCTTTGCAGGCTGCTTCAAAATCCTTCTCTCCGCGCTGAAGNATGATGTAGACGTAATTGTTGGCGTCAACCGCACTGTCGTACTGGCCGGCAGGTTTACACTTATAGGTCCAACCGAGTACGCCACCGCCTTCGATATTACCAGCGCGGGGCACGCAGTCGCCGAATTTACCGTTAGGATACTGCGGGAACTGAGTCAGATAGCCGATCTTATCGAGGGTAAGCTGATCACGGGTCTTGATTCGGCAGAGGTTAAGGCAGGCATTGTGCATCGACTGATAGACGTAGACACCTTCGCCTGTTTTCTCACGCTGACAGAGGGCTGCAAGCAGACCGATAAGGAGGTGCATACCGGTGTTGGAATCGCCGAGAGCTGCGCCTGACTGAGTCGGGATGTTATAATCGCCGTCATACCAACCGGTAGTGGAGGCTGCCGCAGCTGTCACCTGAGCGATAGGTTCGTAGGCCTTAAGATTCGCATACTGGGATGATACCGGGAAGCCCTTGATAGTGCCGTAGATGCATCGTGGGTTGAGNGCATGGACTGCTTCCCAGGAGAATCCAAGTTTATCCATAGCTCCCGGATGAAGATTTTCCACGAAGATGTCNGCCTCTTTGATGAGTTTTGTCAGAATGGCTTTACCATCCTCAGTCTTGGCATCAAGAGAGAGTGATTTCTTATCAGAATTAAGCTGAAGGAAATAATAAGAGGGGAGATCAGGATTAAACTGNAGTTCTTTACGAGTGGCGTCGCCTACGCCGGGGCGTTCGATTTTAATAACGTCTGCGCCAAGCCAGGCGAGCATTTGTGTACAGGAAGGTCCGGATTGTACTTCAGTGAAGTCAACGACCTTGATACCTTGAAGAGGTGCTGTGTTCATTTTGAGTGTTTTTAATAGTATGATAATAGTTTGTATACTAAAGGCGGAAATCTTTCAATTANAGCTAATAGTTACATAATTATAACATGTCAAACGGTTGAAAGTTTTAGATTTGAGTAGTTTTCTTGGTCTGTGGGAGGAAAATTATATAATAAAATCCGCAGNCCTTACTCGGCATGCGGATTCTTTTTCAATATTCTCTTTAATTAATTTGACTGATTAATGCTTCGATGTCGAAGGCTGGAACAACTGAGCNACTGCTTCGCTGAGTTCTTTTGAGGCATNGGCAGTGGCATCCGCCATTACGTCAACTCCGTCGAGCACCCATGTATTGGGGAGGAAATTACGGATCTCCTGACGCACGTCGCCGGCCGGCTCCTGAGTGGAGATGACGGGCACGACGCGCTTACCCGTAAAGTCATAACTATCGAGGAAGGTAAAGACTGCGGCNGGAACAGAATCATACCAATTCGGAGCAATCAGCAGAATGTCTTTTACGTATTTCATTCCTCCGTGTTTTGCCGTCAGTTCGGGGCGCGCTTTAAGATCCTTTTCAGCCTTAGTGGCAATCTTAAAGGCTTCTTCATCTGCCGGATATTCTTCGGTAGGAGTTATGACAAACGTTTCGAAGTCGACACCTTTCTCTTTCAGCAAAGCGGCAGCCTGCTTGGCAAGGCTNGCACTGTTGGACGTTTCCTCTTTACCCTTCTGGGCAAAGTAGGCGATCAGATATTTTTCAGTATTCATATTAAGATTATTTTATAAGTCGATTTTTAGTGTNTATGTTTTTAATGTGTGTTTGAAGTGTGTTTTTCATAACCCTGAATGGGCGGTGAGTATCGGGNGNATGTAAATGTTGCGACCCGATTCACTANTAAAATGCCTTACAGAGTCAATTTGTTCATTAACCGTATTGAGATTGGATTGTCAAAATACCTGACGTTGCAGATCTCGCGTGTGAAAGGTCTGACACTTACCGATTCTACGCTTCCTGTATCGNTCGTNAAGACTTCAGCAATACTAAGATAATACTCNTGGGATTGCCCGTNGCAATCAATGACGGTAATTTTTCGCGACATTACCCGGCATGAGTGTNGATTGNCCTTGTNTTTCTCATANTCGACAGATNCTTTCCCGCNATTCTTAGAAATGNTATTNGGAACGGAAAAAGTGCGGGTATTCCAAAATTCATAAGCNGCATCGGCCTGATTATGCAGCATCTGCAACCCGTTGCAGACTTCTGCGCCTTGCTCTGCNGATCTTCTCATGAATTGCGTATATTCAGGGTTGTAGATGAGGTCGAAGCAGAGATATCGGTTGCTAAGCNTTGAATANGGTATGTCGGGACAGGCATCAGTTTCAGGCCACATGCCGAGCGGAGTACAATTNACGATGATATCATGGGAATCNATTATTTCATCGGAGAGATCTGCGTAGGTCAGCACTCCGGGAGNTGCCGTACGAGAAACTTTGGTCACATCGATTCCTAACTCATTAAGGGCATAAATCACGGCTTTTGATGCTCCGCCGAGTCCAAGCACCAATGCGCGTCGCCGACCTTTCAGCAACGGTCGGATCGCTTCCCGAAATCCGCAGGCATCAGTGTTGTGGCCTATAAGCCGCAAATTCTCAGTTTGGCCGGATTCAGTATCAGTCATGGAGTGTTCGATGCGGATGGTATTGACCGCTCCGACCCCTTCGGCAGTGGGGGAGAGGGAATCAAGCATCGGGATGACCTCTTGCTTGTAGGGGATTGTGACGTTCAGTCCGCGAAGATCCGGATGCGTCTCAATCAATCGCCTCATGGCATCCGCATCCTCAATCTCAAAGAGTGAATAATGAGCCGGAATATTCTCGCGTGAGAATTTATCGTTGAAATATCGGGCTGAAAAACTATGTCCGAGTTTTTTACCTATCAGTCCGTAGCATATAGTAGGATTCATCTGTTTTTTGACGTCAGTTAATTGTTTAAGCCCATTATCCGGAGCAGTTTTCAAGTCCGGACAATGGGCTTTTATAGTCGGCTACATATATTGCCGCGTGAGAATATATGTAAATTTCTCGGAATATTACCAGATAACGATTCTTTCCTCTTCGGGACGGAACATTGCGTCGCCCTCCTGAATACCGAAGGCTTCAAAGAAGGGTGCTATGTTGCGTAGAGAGACGTTTACGCGGTTGCGTCCGAGAGAGTGAGAGTCAGCCTTTGTGAGGCGAGCTATTTCTTCATCGCGGATGTTCGTGGCCCAAAGATTTCCGTAAGCGAGATAGAAACGCTGAAGTGGAGTCAGACCGTCAATTACTTCGCCCTCGCTGCCGTTGAGCGAATTGAGATATGCAGTCAGAGCTACGCGCAGACCGCCCTGATCAGCAATATTCTCACCAAGAGTGAATCGTCCGTTGGCATGCACGCCGGGCAGAACTTCCACTTCATTGAACTGCTCAACAAGACCGTCGGCCAATTTAGTGAATTTCTCTGCATCTTCCGGAGTCCACCAGTCCTGAAGATTACCATCCTTATTATATTGGCGGCCTGAATC
Organism: Bacteroides sp.; assembly: GCA_014801585.1. Lineage (GTDB taxonomy): Bacteria > Bacteroidota > Bacteroidia > Bacteroidales > Muribaculaceae > Lepagella. The sequence goes on along the minus strand of JAAVDX010000018.1, from coordinate 58,106 downwards.
ATCGAACCCATGAGTCATTTCATGGCCGATAACTACTCCGATTGCGCCATAATTCATAGCATCGTCGGCTGTCGGGTCGAAATACGGAGCCTGCAGAATTGCCGCGGGGAAACAGATTTCATTGGTGGTAGGCATATAATAGGCATTCACAGTCTGGGGAGTCATGAGCCATTCCTCTTTATCCACCGGAGTGCCTACCTTCTTATAGTTGTCGTGCTTATACCATTTTGAAGCCTCGTAGCAATTCTCCATATACGACTTGGAAGGGTCGATCGTAATGCCGGAATAGTCCTTCCATTTGTCGGGATAACCGATTTTCACCTTGAAGTTAGCGAGCTTCTCATGGGCCTTGGCTTTGGTTTCATCGCTCATCCAGGTAAGATTGTCGATGTGTTGGCCGAGAGCTACACGCAGATTCTCTACGAGAGTCTTCATGGCCTGCTTACTCTCTTCGGGGAAATATTTCTCCACGTAGAGCTGACCGATTGCCTCTCCGAACATTGAGTTAGGGATGGCCATGGCGCGTTTCCAGCGCGGCTCCTGCTCCTTCTTGCCCGAAAGGGTTTTGGAGAACATTTCGAAATCGGCATTGACAAAATCATCGCTGAGCACCTGAGTAGACTCGGCAATCACTTCAAACGTCAGATAATCTCGAATCTCCTGCTCCGAAAGTGTGGGGATAAGAGAGTTGAGATATTCGAGATAGCCTGTCGAACCGACATTCACCTTCTCAGGCACGGGAATTTCCAAAGCCGTGAAATAGGTCTTCCAGTCGATGTTGGGATATTTTGCGCAGAGTTCATCAATGGTCATGACGTTGTTGCGCAGTTTGGGATTGCGACGCATTTCGCGGGTCATCTTGTGCTCTGCGATGCCCTTCTCGAGTTTCAGCACATTCTTGGCAATGCGATCGGCATCCTTTTTTGAGAGGCCGGCAAGGGCACATACCTCCTTGATATATTTTGTATATGCCTCAAGGAATTTACGATTCTCCTCCGTATCCTCAAGATAATAGTCGCGGTCGCCGAGTCCGAGACCTGTCTCGCCAATGTGCATGATATTCATGTTGGCATCGTTGACGTCAGCGCCCACGCCCGTGGAAAATAGCGACGCACCGATTCCGGCATGTTCCCAGGCGAGGATCTCAGCGAGATTCTTCTTGGTGGCCGATTGTGCCTTGGCAATGAAAGGCTTCAGAGGAGCAGCGCCCTCCTTATTGAGTCTTACGGAATCCATACCCATCTCATAGATATCCGAAACCTTCTGAGCATTGGTACCTTTCACCTTTGCGTCGGGATTTTCCTTAAGATTGACGATAAGCTCGTTGAGCTGAGTGCGGGCATTCTCTCGAAGCAGATCAAACATGCCATAGCGGGCATATTCATCCGTGATGGGATTATTCTTCATCCATCCTCCGCAAGCATATCCGTAGAAGTCATCTTTAAGATTCACACTCGGATCGAGATTTTCGCGATTGATGCCATGTCGGGTCTTATGGCATTTCTGCTGATTTTCGCAAGCCGTATAGTTGCCGCAGCAACCTCCGTTGGCCGGTTCGGCGGCACTCATCATCATGGGCACGGCAACAGCCGACATCATGAGAAACTGGCGTAGATTCATGTTGTCAATGGTATTATTTGAGTATTTATAAATAGTAGAATTCATAGAGTTAGATTTTCATATTCTTCGCTGGCTGCTTCCCAGTCGGTCATTGCCTTCTCAAGATTTTCTCGAGCAGAGGAATAGGCAGCCAGTGTATCGTCGTCGCATGTTCCCTGGGCAAGCTTGTTTTCAAGTTGGGCTAATTCGGCCTCTAATCTTGCTATTTCCTCCTCGGCTTTCTTTACCGCTTTCTCTGCACGCTTTACGATCTTATCGCGTTCTTTCTGCTCGGCGTAGGAAAGCTTGCGCTCCTCAGCCTGAGTGGGAACAGTGGCCGGAGAGGAATTGGCCTGACCGGGGGCTTTAGCTGACGAGAGGGGAGAGGCTTGGGCAGTTGAAGAGGCTGATTCCACCGAACGCTTTTCAAGTTCGGAAAGTTCTGCGATACGCTTGGAATGAAGGAAGTCGTATATTCCTCCCAAGTTCTCTCTGACTTTCCCCCCGCCGAATTCATATACTTTCTCTACCAATCCGTCGAGGAATTCGCGGTCGTGGCTGACGACGATTACTGTCCCTTCAAACGACTTGATAGCGTCTTTAAGAATATCCTTAGTGCGCATGTCGAGATGGTTGGTGGGCTCGTCGAGAATCAGCAGATTCATCGGTTCGAGGAGCAGGCGGAGCATGGCCAGACGGGTCTTCTCACCACCGCTCAACACCTTTACTTTCTTGTCGACATCCCCTTCGCCAAACATAAATGCCCCGAGAAGATCGCGAATCTTAAGGCGGATATCGCCAACGGCCACATGGTCGATAGTCTCGAATACTGTCAGTTCGGGATCAAGCATCTGTGCCTGATTCTGAGCGAAATATCCGATCTTGACATTATGTCCGATCTTAAGATTACCGGTGAAGGGAATCTCACCCATGATACATTTCACCAGCGTTGACTTACCCTCACCGTTCTTTCCGACGAAAGCTACCTTTTCACCGCGGCGGATCATAAATTCGGCGTGATCAAATACCTGATGGTCGCCATAGGCCTTCCCGACATTCTCTAAAATCAGCGGAAAATCTCCGCTTCGCGGGGCAGGCGGAAATTTAATATTGATTCGGGAATTATCAACCTCATCCACTTCAATCGGCACAATCTTCTCAAGCTGCTTGATGCGGCTTTGCACCTGCACAGCCTTGGTGGCCTTATAGCGGAATCGCTCGATAAAATCTTTGATATCGGCAATCTGTTTCTGTTGATTTTCGTAGGCGCGGAGCTGCTGTTCTACGCGTTCCTTGCGCAGTTCGACAAACTTCGTATAATTCGCTTTATAATCGTAGATTTTACCGCAATTAATTTCAATTGTGCGATTGGTGACGTTGTCGAGAAATGCCCGGTCGTGGCTGACGAGCAGAACGGCATTGGATTTTCCGGCCAGAAACTGTTCGAGCCATTGGATCGATTCAATGTCAAGATGGTTGGTGGGCTCGTCGAGGAGCAGAAGGTCGGGGCGCCGCAGTAGAAGTTTGGCAAGTTCGACGCGCATACGCCAGCCACCGGAAAATTCCGAAGTAGGGCGATTGAAGTCTGAGCGCTTGAATCCGAGTCCGAGCAGAGTGCGTTCCATCTCGGCTTCCATATTGTCGGAGCCTTCCATGGCTATGCGCTCGTTGAGAAATTCTATCTTTTCGAGGAGCGCCGCATATTCTTCTGATTCATAATCAGTGCGCCGGGATAATTCGTCGAGAAGATGTTGAAGTTCTTCCTGCCTTTTGATCTGAGCCGAGAAGGCTTTGCGTGTCTCATTGATAAGAGTAGTGTCGTCGGAAGTCTTCATTTCCTGAGGAAGATACCCGACTGTCACTTCATTAGGCACTACCACGCCTCCCTCGGTAGGGGATTGCATCCCGGCAAGTATTTTCAATAGGGTTGATTTCCCGGCGCCATTCTTGCCCACAAGAGCAATCCGATCATTTTTATTAATGACAAAAGAAACGTCCGAAAAGAGCGGACGCGCCGAAAATTCAACTCCGAGATTATTAACAGAAACCATGTTTCAAATTTACAAAAAAATCGTGATTCCGACAAATGCATCGACAGATTTACAAAAAATTTCCTTCCCGGCATCCCGGGAAGGAAATCTGAAATATTTTGATTGTCGCAATTACCGCTCTATTACATCATGCCGCCCATTCCGGGAGCACCCATTGCGGCTGCGCTGGCAGCGGGATTATCTTCTTTCTTATCAGCGATGACACATTCAGTCGTGAGGAACATGCCGGCGATGCTTGCAGCGTTCTCAAGAGCTACACGAGTCACCTTGGCCGGATCAATAACGCCTGATTTGAAGAAGTTTTCGAAAGAGTCAGTGCGGGCATTATAGCCGAAGTCGCCTGTGCCTTCCTTTACTTTCTGAAGGATAACGGCTCCCTCTACACCTGCATTCTTCATGATCTGACGGAGGGGTTCTTCAATTGCACGACGGATGATAGCGATGCCGGTCTCTTCGTCGTCGTTGGCTCCTTTCAGTTCGTCAAGAGCATTGAGAGTACGGATGTAGGCCACACCGCCACCGGGGACGATACCCTCGGCTATTGCAGCTCGAGTTGCGGAGAGTGCATCGTCGACGCGATCTTTCTTCTCCTTCATCTCAACTTCAGATGCTGCACCGATATAGAGCACTGCTACGCCACCTGCCAACTTGGCTTTGCGCTCTTCGAGTTTCGAGCGATCATAGTCGGAAGTCGTAGCTTCGATCTGAGCCTTGATCTGTGCCACGCGCGATGCAATTGCATCCTTGTCGCCGGCACCGTTTACGATTACGGTGCGATCCTTATTGACAGTGACTTTCTCGGCAGTGCCAAGATCGTTCACGGTAGCCTGAACGAGGCTGAGACCTTTGACTTCGCTGATTACTGTGCCGCCGGTAAGGATAGCGATATCCTCAAGCATCTCTTTACGGCGGTCGCCGAATCCGGGAGCTTTCACAGCACAGATCTTGAGCGAACCGCGAATACGATTGACTACCAGAGTAGCAAGAGCCTCATTGTCGACATCCTCAGCGATGATGAGGAGCGGGCGTCCTGACTGGGCTACAGGTTCGAGAATCGGGAGAAGATCCTTAAGATTGGAAATCTTCTTATCGTAGAGCAGGATATAGGGGGAATCCATGTTACATTCCATCTTCTCGGTGTTGGTGACGAAATAGGGGGAGATGTAACCGCGGTCGAATTCCATACCTTCCACAACCTCTACGGTAGTATCTGTGCCCTTGGCTTCTTCTACTGTGATGACACCCTCTTTGGTCACTTTGCGGATAGCCTCAGCAATAAGCGAACCGATTTCGGAGTCATTATTGGCAGAGATAGTTGCGACGTTCTGAATCTTCTCGATGTCGTCGCCTACTTCTTCGCTCTGAGCCTTGATGCCTTCCACTACCTTTGATACGGCCTTATCTATGCCGCGCTTAAGATCCATCGGATTCGCACCGGCAGTAACGTTCTTAAGACCTACATTGACGATCGACTGAGCAAGTACGGTGGCAGTAGTTGTGCCGTCACCTGCCTGATCACCGGTTTTGGATGCAACCTCTTTCACGAGCTGCGCACCCATATTCTGGAAGGGATCTTCGAGTTCGATTTCGCGTGCTACGCTGACACCGTCTTTAGTGATATGAGGAGCACCGAATTTCTTCTCGATGATAACGTTACGTCCTTTCGGACCAAGAGTAACTTTCACTGCGTCGGCAAGAGCGTCAACGCCATTTTTCAACTCTTCGCGAGCCTGAGTATTGAATTTGATTTCTTTTGCCATATTCGATTATCCGGTCTTTCCGGCCGGACCTTTAAAAGTCGGTAATTTGTCTTTTTTGAAAATCTTTTCTTTTGCGAGCCAGATCTACTGAGTCCTCAAAGAGGTCTCATCTTGTAAATTTCAGCCGACGACTGCGAGCACGTCGCTCTGACGCATCATGAGATACTTCACTGATTCGAGCTCGAGTTCGGTGCCGGCATATTTGCCGAAGAGCACTTCATCGCCTACGCTGAGCACCATCGGTTCGTCTTTAGTGCCTTCGCCTACTGCTACTACTTTACCCTTCAGAGGCTTCTCTTTAGCAGTGTCAGGAATGATGATTCCGCCGAGAGTCACTTCTTCAGCGGGAGTGGGCTCGATGAGCACACGATCAAAAAGAGGTTTGATATTCATGGTTGTATTTATAAGTTTTTTTTATTATTCTCTGTGTGGTATAAAGCAAAAACCGTGCCAAACCGGAGTCCCTGCGACAATGTTCCGAAAATATTATCAGCAAAGTAATGGAGAGAGGGGGGGAACTGATCGGAATGTCTTCATTTATCTTAACCTTTAAAGGCGGATAAAAGTTCATTTTTCTGTAAGGGATAAATCCTTGAGAAGTAATGAAGGGTATTGATAAACTGAGATCCCCAAAAAACAGAACTCCGGCCCGTCTTCGCGACGGTCCGGAGATACGTACAATGAAGCACGATAAAAATATCCTAATCTTTTATCACGAACCTTGAAACTAAAATACTAACCTAATTTTAGTTTCTGATACATAAATCCTAAATTTAACTAAGTTCGAGGGCTTAACCGGGCTTATAAGTGTCTTTTATGGTGTAAGCTCTATGCTCCGATTGATTTCGTAATATTTTCGCTACTATTATTTCTTAAGGATATATGTGCGTTCAGGAGCGAGATAGCCAATGATGCGGCCATTCTTCACTTTGAACTCTTTGCCATATACCTCATCTTTATACGTTCCGTTGGGCAGACCTGTCGGCAGGTTCACTTCATTAGCAAACTCGCCAAGATTGACAATTGCCGCTCCCTTTTTGCCACGATTGACAACGATCACCTGACCATTGTCGGATACCTGAATATCTTCCTTCTGGCCATTCATGGCTGTACGGAATTTATTGACGGCTACGACTTCGGGGTGCATAAATTCATCGTTGCCACGGGCTCCGAGCACGTTGTTGCCCCAATATGCCTGACGGGTGCTCCCGGCAGGGCGGCTGAAGAAGAGAGGCACACCATTCTGACGGGCAGTCAGGAATACCCATGCAGTGCGGATCTGATCATCGGTGAGACCTGCTGATTCGTGGGCATTGGCATACGTGTCATGGCTCTCAACCCAGGTAGTAAGGAATTCCGGAGCAGCGGAGTGATACCATTGCTTGATGTCGATATCCTTGGCAGAACGTTTCTGGAGCATTTCGCGAATCACGTGGCCATAGCTTGAAGCAGTCTGCCCCATGTAATCTGCATACTCGTTCTCGGGTACGTTGCGATCCTGAAGTACCTCACCATAGATAAATAGAGAGTCGGCCGGCAAAGCAAGTTTAGTGCCCTTTACTGATTTACGACCGGTCACGACATCCCAGAAATCATTTTCTTTCACTCCGGCAGCCGTGTCGACCGGGTCGGAATGTACTCCGATATGTTTCGCAGTGTCGTAGCGGAATCCGCGTACGCCGAGCGAAAGCAGATCATTGACGAAGTCGAGATAATATTTTTGGAATGCGGGGTTTTCCGTGTTGACATCAGGTAGATTACCCATCGCATAGAGCGTACACTGATCGCGGTCGTTATAGTTGGTGATGGGTTTCAGTCCATTGGTATGGAACATTTTCTCTCTCCCCCCGACAGCTTTATAGAAATCTTCCGACACAGCGTCGATGTCAAATGCTGTATGGTTGGGGAGCACGTCGACAATTACCTTTATGTTATATTTGGCAGCGGAATCCATCATCTGTTTCATCTGGTCGCGTGAGCCTACGATGAAGTTGCCGATTTTCCAGTCGGTGGGCTGATAGTAATAATACCAGTTGCCTTCAGTCACGTTATCGTCGAAAATCTTTTTTCCGCTGCCTTCGGGAGCATAGCAAGCCTGCACGGGTGAGGTCTGCACCATTGAGAAGCCTGCATCTGCAATATTTTTCATATTCTCCGCAATGGTTGGGAAGTTCCAGCTCCATGCGTGAAGAATGGTTTCAGTATTGGTGGCATTGGGATTGTGGGTCATACGATCCTTGGCCGTAGCCGGGACAGCACATGCGAGAGCAAGCCCGGCGAGAAGGATTGAATTTCTCATTGGTAATTTCTGAAAGTAAGATTTTATTTAGTTATTTCTCGATGATATGCTTTTGGTTATTTCTCGATGATACGCTTTGCACCAACGTAGCGGGGCACGTAGTAGCCTTCAAAATCACTGATCGTCACGCCGCGGATTGAAGCGTGGATGAATTTGAATTTGCCGGTTTCGTTATCGGCTGATACGATGATACCTACGTGGCCGACATTGTTGCCTGAACTGCGGGAGGTGAAGAATACGAGGTCGCCCTTACGAAGTTCGTTGCGGGCTACCGGAGTGCCCTGAGTGTACTGGATTCGTGATCCCGGTGATATGTTGTAGCCAAACTGCTTATAGACGTAGCTTGTAAAGCCGGAGCAGTCGAACGTGTTGGGCCCTTTGGCTCCATGCACATATTTTTTGCCGATGTGAGTGCGTCCTTCTGCGAGCAGGTCGTCGATGAGACGGGAAGATTCTGCCGAGAGTCCGTTGAGGCTCTCGCGAGCTGCGATTTCAGAGCCCACCATGTCGGAGATGACGCTCTTGTCGATGCGAGATTTGCTGCCTGCAAGAAGTTCTTTGTGAGCCTCGCTGTGGGCGCGGCGGGATGCTGAATGTGAAGTGGTCTGAGCCGCCCCTGTAAGCGATACAGTAGCGAGAAGGAGAGAGGTTATGATTGTCTTAATTTTCTTCATGTCGTTAGTTTGCGCCGTTGGCATTCCTTGGGGCAGAATGATCGACCGGCGTAATATCTGTTAGGGGTTAAAGTCCTTGACCAAGTTAGTTTGATCGGGGGCAATTATTGTTGTTACGCTTACAAAGTTAATAAAAATATCTCCCGATTCCAAATTTTTACGCCCGGTTAATCCTCTAATTTAAAAATCTTTAAGATTTTGCACACCACCTTTCCGGATGTGCATATATCAGTCTGCACACTGCCGAAATATGTGTGCATAAAAAACTGCACACTTCCGTATAGAGGTGTGCAGTAAAGTAATCTGTTTTACTGTTCTATTTTATTCTCAGCCAGTAGCCGAGGGTAAATTCGAGATTCATTGAGTTGGAGGCATTGAAATAGTCGCGACGATTGGAGGAGAAGAGATTGCCGAGCCCGTAATAGAAACGCACTTCAGCGTACAGAGCGTTGCGATGGCTTAAACTGAATTCTCCGCCAAGGCCTGCGGATATTCCGTAGTCGACACGTTGCTTGATCGGTTCGTCATATTGCTCCGTGTTGTGGTATTTAGGAAAATCCGGGAGATTCTGAGCCTTTGCCGGATCGAAATTGGCTTTATAAGAATCCGACAGACGCAATCCGATTTCCGGACCGATATTGACAAAGAATCGTCCGCGACGCCCGAAGTAGATGTGCGCCAGCACGGGTAGCATAAGATAATCTATCGTGCGGGAATATTCGTAGGGAGCTTCCTCGAAGTTCTCCTTCCATCCGCGTTGTGTGAAATTGAGTTCGGCAATCAGTCCGAAGTGGGATTCTTCAACATAGCGGAATGTGACTCCGGCCATTGCGCCGGGCTTAAAACCTTGCTTTACGCTCGGATTAAAGAACATGCGCGAGAGGTCGGCTCCCCCTTTAACACCTACTGAAACGTTGGAGTTATAGTGGGTCTGGGCATTGACGGCAGTGTTGGCAAATGTCAGCGCAACGACAACAAATATTATGGAAAAAATACGCTTCATCTTTAATAGCAGCTTTTCCTAAAGCGATTCAAATGAATTAATTCAGAGCGAGCACCGAGGGATCGTAGACGGAGAGCACCGAGACGATCATCATAGCATAGAAAGCTACGAAGACCACCATCGCCGGAACTACCATCAGCAGCGAATCGATACGATCGAGAATCCCGCCGTGTCCCGGAATCAGATTTCCTGAATCCTTTATGTGAAGATTGCGTTTGATGACCGATTCAAAAAGGTCGCCAAATGTAGATGCCACGCATATCACTACCCCCGACATTCCCCAGAACAGCATTTTATTGCCGATATATTCGGCCGATAGGGGAGAGTTGAGGGCTCCGATAAGTATTCCTGCGCCAATTGTCAGAAGGCATCCGCCCCAGAATCCTTCCCAGGATTTCTTGGGAGATACGCGTGGAAAGAGTTTATGGCGCCCGAGGGTCGACCCGAAGAGGAACGCACCCGTATCGTTGACCCATATCAGAATAAATATCGACAGAATCGGCATGCATGAACCGCAATAATCTTCGCAGAGACTGCCCAGAGCGGCCAGAAGGGCCATTGGAAGGCCGATATAGACCTGACCGGCCATATCTACGGCAAATTCTTTCTCGGGATGATCGTTGCGGGAATAGATCGTAATGATCATTCGCCCGATAACCCATAGAAGCCAGAAGAAAATCGGATAGATATAGACCGAGAGGGTCAGCAGGATTCCGCCGATGGCATCGTAGGCCGCGATGAATAGATTCTTGCCGGGGTCGCCAAAGCGCATTTTACGGAATTCAATAATGCCCAGAATAGCGAAAAGGCATGACAATAATGTCACTCCGACACTACCTGCCCAGCAGGCAAGAATAATTATCAGTACATAGACGCTTCCCGAAGAGGCGCGGACAATAGTAGATTTTGCATCCATTTCAAAAGGGGCTTTTATGGATTTAACGTAAGAATTTTACGAAATTGTAACTATAACACGAAATCGTAAAAATATATCTAAGTCGTAAAATAAATTATGTAAGCGCATCGGATTCACAGAGAATCCGAGCGCTTACAGAGAGTTTGCTTTAGAAGCCACGGGTAAAACTGCGGGAGACTATCCTTCCAGATCCATGGGAAGGGCGGCCAACTGCAGTTTATGACCCTTCATGAAACGGATAATATTATCCTTTTCAGGGCTTTCCGGTACGTCAGCCTGAATGCGTTTCAAAGCATTGAAAGCTGATGTGTTGGAATGATAGAGATGGCGATATGCGCTCGCAATGTCGTCGATGATCTGCTCCGACATATTGCCTTTTCTCATCACGAACGAATTCACCCCCTTATATTCAATGGGGTTATGGGCCATCACGGTATATGGAGGCACGTGATTATTCACGCGACAGCCTCCTTTTATAAGACACCAGTCGCCGACGTCGCAACGTTCATGGACGAGTGCGTTCGAACTCAGAATCGTATAATTACCGATAGTGATGTCTCCGGCAACTTTCACGGCGTTGCCGAGCACACAATAGTCGCCGATCGTAGAGTCATGTCCAATATGGCTTTGAGCCATGATGAAGGTGTTATGGCCTACTTTTGTTGCGCTGTCCTTATGAATTGATCGGTTGATGATGACGTGTTCGCGGATTACGGTCTGATCGCCGATGATGACAAGGCTGTCATCCCCTTTCCAGCGGAAATCCTGTGGAGTGGCAGCGATAATGGAGCCTTCATATATATGACAGTCGTTGCCGATACGTGCACCGGCACGTATCACTGCGTTGGGACGAATCACACAGTTGTCACCGATCTCAACATTTCCTTCAATGTAGGCGAAAGCATGGATCGTGACATTGTCGCCGAGCTTTGCATCGGGATCGACATATGCGAGTTTGCTGATTTTATTCATGGCATTTGTGGGGTTAAAGTTTGATCCTGAATTTAACGTCCGCCTCCGGCCGCCTGATAAAGGGCGATAAGGGCTGTGGCTTTGTCGTGCCAGCATGCGAGGCCTGCGAGCTGAGCCTGGAGGAGCTGTGAGCGCGCTGTCAGCACTTCGAGATAAGTCGTCGACTGATTGAAAGTGAGAAGTTCCTGAGTATAGGCCACTGATTGCTCAAGGCTCTGAATCTGCTTCTCGAGCTGCACCTTCTTCTCTGCATTTTTGTTATACTTAATCATTGCGTCGCTCACTTCAGCAGCTGCATTGAGCACAGAGTATTCGAAGTTGTTGAGCGCTATCTGCTGATTAGCCTTCGCAGCTTCGAGAGTCGCGATGTTCTGACCGCGCGAGAAGATAGGAATTGCGAGCGAACCTGCCAGCTGCACAAACCATTTTCCGGGGTTGGAGATAATGCTGCCCAGAAGATTCGTAAATCCACCCTGCGCTGAGATCATCAGCGACGGATAGAAATTTGCGCGTGCGGAATTTACGGAATAGTAGGCGGAAGCCATATTGCGTTCGGCTGCAGCCACGTCGGGGCGAGCAGCAAGATATGTAATCGGCATTCCCTCCACGAGCTGAGAAGGGATATCGAAATTCAAGTCAGAAGTCACCTGCCATTCTTGCGGATAAGTATTGAGAAGTAGCGAAAGAGTGTTCTGAGTCAGACGTATTTGCTGTTCGAGATCGGGGATACTGGCAAGAATACTATAATAGTTGGCCTCACTCTGAGCAACCCCGGCTGCATTGACCATGCCGGCATCTTTCATGAGCTTCATCGATTCTACCTGGTCTTTCCAGATCGTCGCCGTGCGGTTGGTAAGGTCGAGCTGCTGATTGAGTAGTACGAGGGCATAATATGTCGAAGCCACTCCGCATACAATCTGAGAGCGGGCGGCCGCTGCATAGTCCTCGGCCATTTCAACTCCGACTTGTGCTCCGCGCTTGCGATTGAGGATTTTGCCGAAGGCGTCGATTTCCCAGTTGAGGGCTGCCGGGATAGTATACGTCCAATTCATGTGTGAGCCGCCATACGAAGCCGTTCCTCCGTTGGGATTGATCGAAAGTGAGGGGAAATAGCTCAACTTCGCGCCCTTGAGCTGAGCTCTGGCAATGTCGACGTTGAGCATTGCGTTTTTCAGATCCTTATTGTTGTCGAGGGCTGTCTGAATGAGGCTTTGGAGCTGGGGGTCGGTAAATACCTGCTTCCATCCCAGATAGGGGAGTGAGGTTGAATCCTGCCTGGCTTCGAGAGCTTTGCGATAATCGTTGACTATAGCATTATCCTGCGGGAGTTCGTATTTTTTATAGAGGTTGCAGCTCGATAGCCCCCCCATGAAGGCGAGGGCTACCGCTGCTGAAATTATTTTTGATGATTTCATTCGTGAGAGATATTTTTTGAAGTCTTATCCGAAATTACTTGGAATACTGCTCAATTTCAGAAGATATTTCACTCATATCTTTATCTTTCCACTGATAGGGAGAGATCTTCTCCTGAATCTTCTGGAAGATAACGAAGAGAGCGGGCACTAACAATACCTGGAATATCATACCGATCAACATACCGCCGATTGCACCCGAACCGAGAGCACGGTTACCGTTTGCACCCGCACCCGTAGCGAACATCAGCGGGAGCAGACCGATAATCATAGCCAGAGAGGTCATAAGAATCGGTCGGAGACGGGCGGCCGCACCCTGAATGGCTGCGTTGACGATGCTCATGCCCGTGCGTCGGCGTTCGAGAGCAAATTCTACGATGAGGATTGCATTCTTCGCCAGCAGGCCGATAAGCATGATGAGCGCGATCTGCAGATAGATATTATTGGCTATTCCCTCCATCTTGGCGAAGAGGAATGTGCCCATCAGACCGAACGGCACGGAGAGCAACACTGCGAAAGGAAGCAGATAACTTTCATACTGAGCTGAAAGCAGAAGATATACAAAGAGGAATACGAGGCCGAAAATATAGGCGGTCTGGCCCGAACCCTGTGAAGTTTCTTCACGCGTAATGCCCGCGAAATCATAACCGTATCCCTCGGGCAGAGTCTCCTGAGCCACCTGAGCAATTGCGTCAATGGCCTCACCTGACGATACCCCCGGAGCCGGAGTGCCGGTGATATCAATCGAAGTAAAGAGGTTGAATCGTGTAAGGAGGTCAGGTCCGTAGACGCGTTTCAGAGTGACAAAGTTGTCGATAGGGGCCATCTCCGCTCCATTGCGCACCTTGATCTGCTTCAGCGTCTCGGGATTGACACGCGCGTTCGGTTCAGCCTGCATCATGACGCGATACAATTTACCGAAGCTGTTGAAGTTGGAGATATACATACCACCATAATAACCTTGGAGTGCCGTCAGAATAGCATTCTGAGTGAGGCCGGCCTGCTTGATCTTGGCCACGTCAAGTTCTACAAGATATTGTGGGAACGTCGGGTTAAACGTAGAGTAGGCCATCTGTATCTCCGGTCGCTGATTAAGGGCACCGATAAACTTCTGGTAAACCTGGAAGAACTTATTCAGGTCGCCACCGGTCTTATCCTGAAGTTTAAACTCAAAACCGGAGGTCATACCATAGCCGGTGATCATCGGTGGGGTGAAGAACATGATTCTTCCGTTGTGAATACCGGAAGTCATGGCGTAGAGTTTCCCGACGACGGCATCCGAGGTAGAACCGTCACCCTTACGGTCATCCCAGTTCTTAAGTTTGATGATGAACGAACCGTAGGTGTTACCCTGACCGCCGATAAATGAAAAGCCGGTGATTGCAGTTCGGGTATCGACCTCGGGGATGAGACCGCAGATACTGTCGACCTGATTCATCACTTTCTGAGTCTCCTCCTGAGAAGTGGCCGGAGGCATCATTACCACGCCCATGATAGTGCCGGTGTCCTCAGTTGGCACCATGGCAGTGGGGGTAGTCTGCATAAGAAATGCAAGCACTCCGATTGCCGCCACAGCGAGACTGGCAACGATCACTTTATGGCGTGTGAAGAAAGCGACTACCTTTGAATATTTCTCAATGAGAGCATCGAAATATACATTAAACCAATAGAAGAATCTTTTACGGAAGGGAAGTTTTTTGGCTTTAGCCTTTGCGGAGGCTTTGTCGGCATCTTTTAAAGGAATCTTTCCGTCGAAATCAGCATCATCGACTCCTGACTCTTCCGCATCGGCTTCTGAGATGTGAGGCTTAAGGAATACGGCACAAAGAGCCGGAGAGAGCGTCAGCGCATTAAGGGCTGAGAGCGCGATAGCCATGGCCATAGTCAGACCGAACTGGCGATAGAACACACCTGATGTGCCACCCATGAACGACACGGGAATGAACACGAGCATCATGACGAGTGTGATTGAGATAAGAGCGGAAGCAATCTCATTCATGGCGTCGATGGCAGCCTTGCGCGCTGACTTATATCCTTCGTCAAGCTTAGCATGGACCGCCTCGACAACGACTATGGCGTCGTCAACCACGATAGCAATAGCCAGTACGAGAGCGGAGAGAGTAAGCAGGTTGATCGAGAACCCGAATATATACATCAGTGCGAACGTACCGATAAGAGCCACGGGGATTGCAATCATCGGAATGATAGTGGAGCGGAAGTCCTGAAGGAAGATGAAGACTACGAGGAACACCAGAACAAAAGCCTCGATAAGAGTCTTTACAACCTCATGAATAGAGGCGTATAGGAACTCATTTACGTTCATCACGACCTTAAACTGCAGGCCTTTCGGTGCTTCTTTCTGGAAGGTGTCAATTTGTTTCAGCACATCGTTGATGACCTGAGTAGCATTCGATCCGGGCGACTGATACACGATGACTGTGCCACCGATATGTCCGTCGGCCAGCGAACTGAAGCCGTAAGACAAGCGTCCGAGTTCAACATCGGCCACATCGCTAAGACGAAGAATCTGCCCTTCCGGAGTTGCCTTGATGATTACATCTTCAAATTCCTTTTCATTGGTGAGGCGTCCCTTATATTTCATCACATACTGGAACGACTGATTGCCTTGCTCGCCGAACTGACCGGGAGCCGCCTCGATGTTCTGCTCTGCCAGGGCGGTGGTGACATCGTTAGGCATGAGCCCATACTGAGCCATTACGTCCGGCTTAAGCCAGATTCGCATAGAATATTCGGAGCCCATGGCCATAGCGTCGCCCACGCCGTTGATACGCTTGATCACCGGCACGACGTTGATGGCCATATAGTTTTCGATAAATTCGCGTGTGTAGGTGTCGTCGGGAGAGAAGAGGTTGAACACCACCAGCATCGAAGACTGACGCTTCTGCGTTATGACGCCGACCTGAGTGACCTCCGCCGGGAGGAATGCCTGAGCTTTCGCCACACGGTTCTGGACGTCGACAGCGGCCATATCGGGATCAGTGCCGGGTTTGAAAAGCACGTTGATAGTGGCCGAACCGTTGTTGGATGCCTGAGAAGTCATGTAATCCATGTTCTCGGCGCCGTTGATCTGTTCCTCGAGAGGTACGATCACGGAATTCAATACAGACTGGGCGTTCGCACCGGTGTAGGTAGTGGTTACCTGAATCGTCGGCGGTGCGATATTCGGATACTGCTCGATAGGCAGACCCATCAGACCAAGCAGACCGAGAAGCACGATAAAGATCGAGATCACGGTGGAGAGTACCGGTCGCTTGATAAATGTTGATAAATTCATAAAAAATCGGTTTTATGATTCTTCTGTGCTTCTTATTATTTCTTGGGTTTGATGGTCATGCCTTCCTGCACAGATATACCTACGCCTTCTGTCACGATGCGTTCGCCCGGTTTAAGACCTTCTGTCACGATGAATGATTTGCCGTCGTCCTGGCTGGATACAGTGATTGGCACGGCATGGACAGCGTTGGAATCATTGACTACGAATGCAAAGCGCATATCTTGAGATGTGTAGGTCGCGTTCTGAGGCACGAGCATTACGTTGTTATAGTCGGTCGGGATAAGTACTCGGCCGGTGTTGCCGCTATGAAGCAGACCTTCGGGGTTGGGGAAGATCGCTTTGGCTGTCACGCTGCGGGTGGAAGGATCAAGCACTCCGGAGATGCTGACGATCTTACCCTGCTGAGCGTAGATCTCTCCATTCGGAAGCTGAAGTTTTACCGGAGGCATCTGGGCGATGACCTGCGGGATGGAGAGCGCTCCGTTCTGAGTCATGGAGAGGAGCTCGTTCTGAGTGAAGGAGAACGATGCCTGCATGTCGGAGTTATTGGAGAGCACAGTCAGAAGTGTAGAAGGGGAGACGAGTGAACCCTCCTTGATATCGATCGAACCGATAACACCGGAGGCAGGAGCCGTCACTACGGCATAAGAGAGATTCTTGCGGGCTGCAGTAAGATTAGCCTGTGCCTGCTGAAGCTGGGCCTTGGCTGCATTAAGAGCGTCGGCAGAAGTCTGATAGGCAGGAGCGCCGATAATGTTCTTATCGTAGAGAATCTTGTTGTTGTTGGCGTTGGTCTGAGCGGTATTTACGTTTGCCTGAGCTACTGCCACAGCGGCCTGAGCCTGATCTACTGCCGCCTGAAGCTGCACTTTATCGATTTCAAAGAGCACTTGACCTTTATTAACACGCTGACCCTCTTGCACACATACTCGGGTAAGGAAGCCCGTAGCCTGAGGGCGGATCTGCACGTCATTCTCACCCTCCAGAGTGGTGGGATACGACGTGTCCATCGACGCGTTGGTCTCCTGCACGGTCATCACTGCCAGTTCAGGAATCTGCTGCTGTTGCTGTTGAGCCTCTTTTTTACAACCTGTAGAAATCATTGCGAGCGATGCAAACGCTGCGCCACAGGCAAATACTGTGTTTAGTCTCATATAGTTTTTGATTTTCTTTATTTTTTCTCTCCACCGGATTGCATAGCATGGACCTTACCCAGCTGAAATGCAAACCGATGGAGGGAGAGATTGAAAAATTGGATAATCTTATTTATTGAAAGGGGGAGGAGTGCCGGCATCATCCGAGTCGTCGGCATCTGCAGGTACTGATTTGGAATCTGTATCAGAGGAGATAGTGGTGATTTTCGGTTGCTCACTGTTGGAAACAGAAGCAGCGGAGTCTTGAGCATCTTTTGTGGAATCGTTGCCTTCAAGGCGTTTCTGCTCCTCTCGTGCGGAGATTTCGATGATTTCATCAGTGCGTGATTTCCATTGGCGCTTCCCGAGCACGTGCTCCACGTCGGCCGTGTAGATCACCTCGCGTTCGATGAGCATATCGCGGATTTCGTTGTGCTGCGCCGCATATTTTCTGAGGAGTTCTTTCGCACGCTCATATTGCTCGGCAATGATACGCGCCACTTCGTCGTCGATCATCTTCGACGTCTCTTCCGAATAGGGTTTCTGGAAACCATAGTCCTGACCTGTGGAGTCGATATAGTTGAGATTTGGGAGCTTATCGCTCATGCCGTACATTACTACCATTGCGCGGGCAATCTTAGTGGCGCGTTCAAGGTCGTTGCTCGCACCGGTGCCAATCTCACCGAGGAAGAGTTCTTCGGCAGCGCGACCTCCGAGGAGTCCGCAGATCTGGTCGAGCAATGCCTGGGTTGGTACGATCTGGCGTGCTTCGGGAGCATACCAAGCTGCGCCCAATGCCCTGCCGCGAGGCACGATAGTGACCTTCACGAGCGGGTCTCCATATTTCACCATCCATGATATAGTAGCGTGGCCGGCCTCGTGAGTGGCGATCGAACGCTTTTCGTCGTCAGTGATTACGCGTGAGCGTTTTTCCATGCCACCTACGATTCTGTCGATTGCCGCCATGAAGTCGGAGAAGTCTACAGCTTCTTTATTATTACGGGCTGCGATGAGGGCGGCCTCGTTGCAGACGTTGGCGATATCCGCACCGGAGAAGCCCTGAGTCTGACGTGCAAGCTGCTCAACGTCGAGTTTGCTGTTGACCTTAAGATTGCGCAGATGCACGTTGAAGATTTCGACGCGATCCGAGAGCTCGGGCAGGTCTACGTAGATCTGACGGTCGAAACGTCCGGGACGCATCAAAGCCTTATCGAGCATATCGGCGCGGTTTGTCGCAGCGAGGATGATTACGCCGTTGTTGGATCCGAAACCGTCCATTTCCGTAAGCATCTGGTTGAGAGTATTCTCTCTTTCGTCGTTGCTGCCCATGTTGGGATTCTTGCCGCGGGCCCTACCTACGGCATCAATCTCGTCGATAAATACGATACACGGGGCTTTATCCTTAGCCTGCTTGAAGAGGTCGCGTACTCGGGCCGCACCTACGCCGACAAACATTTCTACGAAGTCGGAACCCGACATAGAGAGGAATGGTACGTTAGCTTCGCCGGCGACAGCTTTTGCAAGCAGAGTCTTACCCGTTCCCGGAGGGCCTACGAGCAGAGCTCCTTTGGGAATCTTGGCTCCGAGTTCGGTATAACGTTCGGGATTCTTCAGAAATTCCACAATCTCTTCAATTTCCACTTTGGCCTCGGCAAGTCCGGCTACATCTTTGAATGTCACGGCCTGACCACCAGATTTATCGAATACTTTAGCTTTGGATTTCCCTACGTTGAAGATTCCACCGGGTCCGCCGCTGCCGGGTCCGCTCAGGCGGCGCGACATAAATACCATAAGTATCACAAAGAGGACGATCGGGCCGAAATACCAGAAAATCTTCGTCAGATCGGAATCTCGCTCGTAGGTGACGGCAATTTCCGGTTTGCCCTGTTGAGCGAGGGCTGCATTCCAGGTCTCGATCTTATCGGCGATCTTATCGTTGGAAGGGATCGTAGTCTTCATCATTACCTTCTGATCGGCGATACGGTTCTGAATTTTCTGGGCTTTTATGCCGGCATCCGTCAGCTGCCCCTGGGCAGTGCCCGACTCGGACATGACGATAATTTTGTCCATTTCGCCTTTTTGGGCAGCTTCCTCAAACTGTGTCCAGTTGACATTTATCACCTGCGAACTGTCCTGAAAGTAATACAGACCGAGAAGGCATACGATTATCAGAGCATACATCCAATACATATTAAACATCGGACGTCTCTGCTGCATTCGGTTGTTCTTCTTGTTGTTGGAAAAGATATTCATCTTTCTTGTTATATGTGGATTTAGGGTTGTTCTCAGTCTTCGTCGGGCAATTCGGTGATCACGCCGTCGCTCCAGAGATCTTCAAGTCGGTAAAATTCGCGTACCTCGGGCTGGAATACGTGTACCATGACCGAGCCATAGTCTACGATTATCCATTGGGCATTCCGGAAGCCGTCGGAGGCGTAGGGTTTTATGTGGAGATTCTTCTGCACTTCATCGATGATATTGTCAGCGATGGCCCCGACCTGTGCCGAAGAGCGAGCCTGACAAACGATCATGGCCGGAGCCGGAGAAGATTCAATTTTCTCAAGATCGATAATGCTTACTTTCTTACCTTTTTTATTATAGATTGCCTCAACTATAGCAGTTTGAAGTGGTGATAGATTTTGCATCAAATATAGTTATGTATATAGTTAATTGTTTGAATAATAGTGTAATAATCTATTATTCAATGCAAAGATGAAACTTATGCCGCGCAGACGGCCTACAAAATTAACAATTATCCGCCAAATATTATCATCTCCGAAGCCAAAAAATTTTCAATGTTAATTGTGTTTTGGGCATTTTAATGGTGTTGTCAAATTATAATGAGCCGCCGACCATTACGGCCGACGGCTCAGTATAAATAGATATGGTATTATTCTATGAGTATGGAAGCGATATTACTTCACGAGCACTTTGGAAGCCTTACCACCACGAACTGCGATGTAGATCTTGCCCTGCTCGGGACGAGCTACCTTTACTCCCTGGAGGTTGAAGTAGATGACTTCTTCGCCGGCAGCAGCGACGGCCTCAACGCCTGTGCCGATGGTGCTGATGCTAAGACCGGTCCAGCCTTGTGCCTCACCGGGGAACTGCACTTCCTGACACTTGTCGCCGTTGACGTCGATTGCGTATCCCTTAACCCAGATATCTGTTACAGCATCGGCTGGAAGATCAGAGAGAACGATCTTGCCGGCTGCCTCAGTAGTTTCAAGACGGCCTACTTCGATGTCTCCACCTTCACCTGCACGTACAACGTAGACTACGTAGCTCGCGATGAGGTCAGCGTTCTGAGCGACGTTGAATTCATAGTCGACTGTGCCTGTAGTCGAACCGGTAGCTTCCGTGTTGGACGCAGTGAGAGTATATACGGGAGTGTCGTTGCTAATTGTGCTTACGTTGCAGTTGGTCTGTTTGGCATCGCCACGGCCACCGGCTTTCCATACGGCCTGTACCTTGGGCCAGATAGCTGTCGTAGCGTTAGCGGGAAGAACGGTGAGATTGAGTACGCCTTCAAGCTGATCAGCGGGTACGTCGGTCACATTCATATTCTCATCGCCTGCGCGTGAAGCCCAAACAATCCAGTGGTCGACGAGACTGAGGTCACCGTTGACAGTGATGGTGTAGGGAAGTGTGCCGGAAGTAGCACCGGTGCGTGTGAATTCGCCTACAGAGATAGAANAGTCGAGCGTGGGAGCCTCTNNCGACTTAGTCAGACCCATGGCAGTATCCCAGGGCTTCACTTGATAGGTAGTACCGTCTTTCAGGGTCACGAGAGTTTTCAGCCATACGGTAGTGTTTTTACCGTCGAAGTTGGCGTGAATAGTGCCGCTGAGTTCGGTAGAGTGCCAAGTAGCATTCTCATTGAAGGCCTCGCCACCCTTAAGAAGAGCTATAAGCACGCTTTCTACATCGTCGGGGTTGACATCGCCGAGATTGATGGTATAAGTGAAGTCTGTGCCATCAATAGTCGGAGTGAGCGAGTAGTCGAGAGTGGGCACGGCAGTGTCCTGAGAAGGAATTTTGAACGAACCGGCAAAATGTTCTACGAGGGGTTCCTTAGTAGTGTCAACATAAGTCAGGGTAAGGTCAATGGTGAAGTTGTAGAGCCCCGGAGTCTCAAGCACTCCCAGATGACAATAACCGTGACCCTCCGCACCGGGGAAGGGTGTACCACAAGTCATGGTCTTTTCAACTTTCTGTCCGTCGGGATAGTCGAAGTTGAGCACAAGGCTGGCACGCGAAATTACCTGTTCTCCATCAGCCGCAGCCTCGGGAGTAGTGGAGTTGAAGTCGGGATACTGTACGTAGAAGTTAGGATATGTGTTACCTGTGTCTTGATACTCAATGAATCCACGCATCCCATAGTAGTTGTCATTGGGCTCCCAACTGATGTTGAGGTTTTCGGCAGCGGCGGTTGAAGCTCCGGCGAGCGCTACAGCCATTACTGCGGTTGTAATAAATTTTTTCATTTAGGTTATTGATTATGGTTTGTAAAGTTGTAGCAATAGAAAGTTATTTCACGACAATCTTGCGTGATTCGTTGCCATGGCGGCGGATATAGATTCCGGGNGNCGTAGGAGCATCGATCTGTAGNCCCTGAAGAGTGTAATAGGTAGGTTCGGTCTGTAGATAATCGGNTTGAATCGCATCAACGGCAGTNTCGTCAGAATCTGAAAGGCGTACTGTGGAGATTCTGATTCCCGAAGGCTGGAAGGCATACATATCCTTGATGCGGATAGTCTGATNTCCGGCTTCAAGAGTCATCGGGAAGGATACGAATTCGTATTGAGTGTCAGAGTTTGTGAGTGCAAACTGTTTTTGAGGTGACAGAAGTTTACCTTGCTTCCCATCGGCATTCACCTGATAGATTGCCAGGCAGGGATCGAAGCGGGTAGGTTCGCCCATGCCGCTCACATAGAGATTGAGTGTGTATTCGCCNGCNGCCGGNACGTCAAACTGATAATCNACCGTAGCTCCGCTGTTGAACTGAGAAATCTCAATCGGACGCGGACAATCGGGNTTGNTGCCTTTTCGGAGTGCGANACCCGATGAATCGATATATTCAGAAGCAGCGATGGTAGTATTTACGGGATTCCATACTTCGGGGTTGAAGTCGGTCATATANACATAGACATACCCTTGCTCGGAAAGCTCGCGCTTTTCATCCCCCTTGCCCGAAAGAATCAGACCANAGTTGGGGCCGGAGTTGGCCGATGACTGACCGATAGCCTTGAACCATGCATAGCCCTTAATCCAATCAGTCTTTTCGAGCCATTGTACGCTCTCGATCATAGAGAAGATCTGANTCTCGGGTTTAACNGTACCGGATTCGCCGGGCCAATAACAGAATTCTGTGACGAATACCTCTTTGCCATAGCGTTCGTGGAATTGGGTCGTAAGTCCCTGCATTACGCCGAGACCTCCATAATTGTGAAGAGCGAGATAATCAAACGGATCGGGATCGTTGAGAATACGCAGAAACTCATCCATCCAGGCTACCGGNTGCCATGTNTCGGGCGAATAGTTGAGNGCCGGNGCTACGAGTTTCAGTCCGAGTTCCTTTGCCANNGCTTTNACNGCCGGCCACTTCTCGGCAGCCTGCGCAGGAGTCATATTGGCCTGCCCTACGAAGTTGGGTTCGTTGAAGCCGAGAAGATATTTCACGTTAGGATGCGTCTTAACGTAATTACGGATCTTATCCGCATCATAACCGGCATTCCAGCACATAGGAGCATACGACATCTCCTCATAATCCGCTGTGGATGCGTGGGGTGTGNTGCCCCAGTTGTAATACCATGTNACNCCGGGAGCAAGCGCTTCAGCTTGCTGCACGAATCTGAATTCATTCTCGCTGACGCCGCGCTTTTCNCTGCGTGCGAATGAATCTGTGGTTGTGGANCCGCCCAAAGCCGCAGCNATGCAGAGTGATAAGAAAAGTTTATTCATTGGTAGTTAAGTTTTGATTCAGTAAGANGGTTAACGCTTATTTTGAGGCTANCACCTTGAAATCTACAGGCGAACCGCTCACGCAGTCGGGAGCCACCCAAAGCTGGAAATCGCCGGGTTCGACGATGAATTTTCCGTCNGGNCCGAAGAAAGAGAGTTCGGATGCCGGGAGGGTGAAGGTCAGGGTGCGAGATTCGCCCGGNGCNAGNGTCACGCGCTCAAAGCCTTTCAATTCGCGTATAGGGCGTATGTATGACCCTACGAGATCGCGNACGTAGAGCTGNGCTACCTCAGTGCCTTCGCGTGATCCGGTNTTCGTAATTTCGCAAGTGACGGTCAANGCACCGTCGGGATCGATCTCAGAAGCCGAAAGGGTAGGAGCGGAATATTCAAAAGTNGTGTATGAGAGTCCGTAGCCGAAGGGGAAGAGTGCNCCGTCGCCGGCATCAAGATAGTAGCTTGTGCAGCCTGTGGATGTCTGACCCGCTTCGAGTTCGATATCTTTCATGAGAGTCATNCCCTGAGCGGGACGACCCGTATTCTTCCTATTGTAATAATAAGGTTCCTGGCCCGACATGAAAGGCATTGACACCGGAAGTCGGCCCGAAGGATTNGCATCGCCCGAAAGGAGAGCCGTAAGAGCCGGACCTCCCATAGTGCCGGGGTGGAAATTGAAGAGGATAGCATCGGCAAGCTCCTTCTCCTCGGGGAGAGTCAGCGGCCGACCTGCCATGACGATCATCACGACGGGCTTGCCGGTAGCTTTCAGCTGACGGAGCAATTCCGTCTGTGCGCCGGGAAGAGANATATCNGCGCGAGAGTGGGCCTCNCCGGAAAGNACAGCCTCTTCGCCNCAGAAGTAAAGAACTATGTCGGAATTCTTAGCCGTAGCCAAAGCTTCNTCAAACCCTTCCTGCGACTCGGAGCGAGTGTGGGGCAGNCCCTTGGCATAAGCTACATTCTTCTTGCCGTATTTCTTGGTAAGCGCGGCCAGCGGCGTGATGGTTCGCTCTTTCTCAAGATCGAAACACCACGTGCCATTCTGGTCATGGGCCGCGTCGGCCATCGGGCCGATTACAGCAATCTTCTTTACCTGTTTATTATTGATCGGCAATACGCCGTTNTTTGTCAAAAGAATTGCAGCCTCTTCAGCACATTTCTGAGCCGCTTCGAGAGAGGCGGGGAGAAAATAGCGATTCATGCGCTTCTCATCGACGTAAGGATTCTCGAAGAGACCAAGACGATATTTAGTGCGGAGCACATTNGCTACGAGAGAATCGACAGTAGCCTCCTTCACTTCTCCTTTGGCGACGAGATCCTTCAGGTTGCCGATATAAGCGTAACCCTCCATGTCCATATCGACTCCGGCATTGGCTGCCTGCTCGGCTGCCTGACGGAGGTCTTTGCTATAGCCGTGAGGAATCATCTGCTGGATCGATCCCCAGTCGCTGACCATAAGGCCGTCGAAGCCCCATTCATCGCGAAGCACATCTTTCAGAAGCCACTTGTTGCCGGAGGAAGGCACACCATTGATNTCATTAAAAGAGCACATAAATGTCTCTGCTCCTGCTTCGACAGCGCCTTTGAAAGGTGGCAGATAGACATCGCGAAGCAACTGTTCGGGCACCCATGTCGTATTGTAGTCGCGACCGGATTCCGCAGCTCCATAGGCTGCGAAGTGTTTGGCGCAGGCAGCCATCGTAGAAGGATCCGACAGATCGTCGCCCTGATAGCCATGAATCATAGCCTGACCAAGATNATTTGTCAGATATGTATCCTCTCCGAAGCCCTCGGCAATACGGCCCCANCGAGCGTCGCGTGCTACGTCGAGCATTGGAGAAAAGGTCCAGCGGATACCGGCTGACGAGGCTTCGTCAGCTGAAATACGAGCTCCCTCTTTTACTATATCATANTCCCATGTGGCTGCCTGACCCAACGGTATAGGGAAAATAGTCTTATAACCGTGGATGACGTCGCGTGCGAAAATCAAAGGGATACCGAGACGTGTGGAATCTACAGCCACTTTCTGCAGACGATTCACCGTGACGGGATCAACCTCATTCAGAAGCGAACCGACCATGCCGGATCGTATTTGCGCTGTCATCTGAGGATGATATCCCCAGCCGGAGAGCTGATTGAGCTGACCTATCTTCTCATCCAGAGTCATCTTGGCAATGAGCTCCCACACATTCTTTTCTATTTCAGAATCGCGGGAGGTTTGCATTTTGGCTGCGGAGATGGGAAGGATACCGGCGAATGCCAGAGTCGCAGCTATTGATAGAGGGAGTTTTTTCATTTTATGTAAGGGAATCGGATAGTTTGAAAATTGTCTTGAAATATTTTGGGGAGGGGGAGAGAGGGAGATTTATATTGGGNAAGTAAAGTCAGAGATAANAGAGAAGAGGTAGAAGAGGGGAGAGTTGATAAGAAGACNAAGTGGGGAGAGAAGATATGGGAATTTGAGGATGAGTTTTTTAGAGGGGAGAGTGTTTAAAGAGATTGGAAGAGGGGNTGAGAGGAATTGTCCGGTATTAAAGAAAAGAAAGAGGGAGAGAGGCTGGAAAGTCAAGCAATAATGAATTTCTTGACTTTTCCGGCTTTCTTTTCGAGATATATTCCGCTTTCAGTAGGGCGTTCNGAGAGAGCGATCCCGGAAAGCGTGAAGTAAGAGGTATNTTCAGAAGATTCGTCGGAGATTTCTACAGTCTCCACGGCATTGGTCTCAAATTCATCGCCCGGATTGAAGAAATCCTGATGGTCGGATGGGAGACCCTTCTGATAGATTTTTACGTAGTTGACATACATCGATGCTTCCTGNCCGTTTTCATCGTTGAGAGCCGTGATGTTANTGGCATCCCATATTCCGGGGAAGTTTCCGCCGATAGCGAGATTGAAGAGGATGAAATTGTCTTTGTGGAAATAATTGCCGGCACTCCATTCGTTATCCGGGTCATCGCAAGTTATTCCCATTTCGAAGTATGGGCGATAGTTGGGNTGCTTATCAAGGTCGACATACATTTTGACCGAGTTCTCATCCCATATGCATGTAAAGAGATGATATTCCCCGTCCTGCAGAGAATAAGGCCACGCTGAGGCCTTGGCATAAGAAGCATTCGGCCAGCCTTGTCCCCAGTGCATAGCACCGTTGAAATATCTGTCGGAAGCTCCGCTTTTAATGCCATCGGAATGACCCATCTCAAGGATGTCGGTCTCACCTGATTTCGGCCAACCNACCTTGTCAAAGTCGTTGCCCATCATCCAGAAAGCCGGCCAAAGACCATTGGCGGTAGTGGGGAGTTTGATAGATGCTTCTACTTTGCCGTGAGTGAAGGCGATACGATTCTTCGAATTGATACGTCCNGACGTGAAGTTGCGACCGGAGTAATTCTCGCGGCGGGCGGTAAGGATAAGACAACCGTTGCCGTCGCCGTCGTCGCCGAGNCGAACATTCTCTTCTCGGTCGGTATAGAACTGAAGTTCATTGTTGCCCCCACCTGAGCCNTTGACTTCAATATTCCAGCGTTCAGGGTTGAGATATTCGCCGTCGAAGAGATCCTGCCATACGAGNTGATANCCGTCGGTCTCTCCCGATCCGCTTTGCGGGAGAGCCGCGAAACAATTCGCGGCTGCTCCTGCAAAAAGGATGGCCAATGCATATTTATTGCAATGGAACATNATTAGGTTTGTGTGGAATGATTACTTTACAACAAACTTCTTCACGGAGTTGCCTGANTTAGCTACATATACACCTGCGCTGAGAGCNTCGATNCCGAGAGCGTAGCCGTTGGATGCGGCAACCTTAGCGCCTGCGAGATTGTAAACCTCGATACCGGCTACTGAAGAGTTGACAGTCTTTTCAGTGATTACGAGAGCAGCTTCTTCAGCTACACCTTCTACTGCGTTGGCATCGCCAAGGTTATAGAAGTACATTGCATCGAAGCAGATGTTAGTGCCTGCNACGCCGCCGGCGAGTACTGAGAAGATGTTGCCGTCCCATGCATTGAGGTTGATGGGGTTGAACGAGGGCCANAGCTTCTTGAGGTCGCCGATAGAGAGGTCAACACCCTGCCATTCATCGGTGATTTCACCGGATACGAGAGGCATCGGGGCGCCACCGTCAACGAATGCGGCCTTACCGATTGAGAACTTCGCGGGTTTTGAACCTTTAGCCTCCTGATCGAGGAGGATGAGAGCTACAGATGCGGGAGCAGTAGCGTTAGTGCAGTAAGCGAAGTGGAAGCGAGTGTTGTCATTGAGACCATCGAGGTTTACTCCGGGGGCGTCNATAGCCATACCTGCACCNGACCAGCCTACGTTAGTCACTTCGAGGGATACGTATCCACCGTCTTCGAAGCCAACGCGGGGATTAGTCTCGGGACCTGCGATAAACGTGTTTTCCCAGTACCAGAAGTTACGTCCTTCGTTGGGATCCGGACCTACGTAGATCATATNGGCACCGCTCTTTGTGAGAGTCTCGATTGAGGTGTCAGAGAGGGTNAGGTACCACACCNTTGAGGGAGCGCCTTTTTCNAGAAGTGCTTCAGTTGTCGGATCGCATGCATACTGTGCGGAAGCCGATGCTGCCATCATTGCGAGGGCGGAGAAAAGGATCATTTTTTTCATAATGGTTAGATCTTTTTTAGTTGGTTAATATTTGGGTTAATTGATTTTTTTTGTAAAGTTTGAGTTTTTCTTNAGATAGAGTGGGATGTCGCGCCGCTGACATGCGCCTNGCGGCGCGACATTCTTCTATGCATGCTGTCTTTTCTTAACTTGCGANAGACTTCGGATTANTANCCNGGATTCTGAGGCATCGGATTGAGCTGAATTTCCTCAGANGGAAGNGGGAAGAGCTCATGCTTGCCCGTNATGAANGCAGCCATTTCCTGACGGATCGGAGCGGCCTCGGTCGAACCGTAAGAACCGGTAGAGGGATCCATCACCTGAGCTGCGATGCCCCANCGTACGAGGTCAAACCATCTGTGACCCTCCATTGCGAGTTCTACGCGNCGCTCGTGACGGATAGCCTGGCGGAGCGATTCAGTATTGTCNGAATATCCGCGATAGTTCGGGAACTCGGGAAGCACNCCTGCCTGACCGGCGTCNTGGCGGGCACGNCGGCGAACCTCTTCAAGAGCCCACTTTGCCTCTGNATTGCTCTTGCCGCTTTCGAGAGCTGCTTCAGCAAAGAGGAGAAGAGCATCCGATGTACGGATCAGAGGATAGTTGAGCGGTCCGCGCGAAGCGTGTGCAAGAGTGGGGAAGGTCCCGTTTTCATCCTGCCAGCTTACCTTACGGTTGTAATAATAGTTTACACCGAGATAATTGACTTCTGCTTCGTCGCGCTCGCCCTCGGCAGGAACGCCGATTGCAACTTCGCGACGGATGTCGCCTGACTCGAATTCATCGTAGAGGTTCTGAGTCGGGTGGTCGAAGCCCCAGCCGGAGTTGGAACCGAGTGAAGAGAGACGCGGACGGGTAAGAATCTGTCCGAATGTGCCACGTGTGAANCCAAAACCGCCGTAGTCGCTCATCGGATCTTCAACATACTGGATTTCGAATACGCTGTCCGGACCATTCTCACCTGCGAGAGTAAAGATGTCGTAGAAATGGGGAGTCAGAGCGTANACACCAGCCTTATACTGAGTGTCGACAAATTTCTTACCCCATTCGTAAGCCTCGTNATACTCNTGCTGATAGAGGTAGACCTTNCAGAGAAGNGCCTGAGCAGCTCCACGGGTTGCGCGACCGAGATCTTCGGAAGCATATACTGAAGAATTCTTGTCNGGGAGCAGAGACTCGGCCTTTTNAAGATCGCTTACGATGAGTTCGTAGATATCTTCAGCAGTAGCGCGGGGNTGTTTCCATTCCGTAGCNGAGTCNACAACAAAATCAATCTTGGGGACACCACCGAANACTCTTACGAGCTGGAAATAATAGAGAGCGCGGAGGAAATGAGCCTCGCCCATTAGAGCATCGTGGCGGGCTTCGGANAGNGTNTCATCCGGTTCGTAAGCTCCTACCTCACGTAGAGCGAGGTTNCAGCGTGCGATGCCATCGAACTTAGCNCGATAATAGTTGAGAAGAATTGCGTTGTTGGCATTGGTCTTAAAGTTTTCAAGATCGTAGAGATCATTGCCGTCGGCAAGATTCTGACCACCCTTTACAGCATCGTCAGATACGATATCGCCGATGTAGTATTCCGGGAAATAAGTCGTGCCNTAGTCCCATGCGAGAGGAGCATAACAGCCATTGATTGTCTGAATGCAAGCCTCACCGGATGTGAAGAAGTCGGGAAGCTGAGTCGAACCGGGAGANTCTTCTCCGAGCCAGTCATTACAAGAGGAGAGAGAGACTGCCATCCCCAGAAGGAGAGAGGAGTACAGAAATATATTGCGTTTCATTTCTTTTGTCGTTAGCTGATTGCGAAGAGAGAATTAAGAAGAGAGAATTAATAAGTGAGGTTCACACCGAAGATGAAGGATCTTGCCTGNGGATAGTTGCCGTAGTCGACACCACCGTTAACCTCCGGGTCGTAACCCTTATACTTAGTGATGGTGAAGAGGTTGGCACACTGAGCATAGAAGCGAACCTGGCTGAATACCTTGCCTGCCACTGATTCGGGGAGTGTATAGCCGAGCTGGAGGTTCTTCAGGCGGAAGTAAGCACCTGACTCGAGGAAACGGTCGCTCACGTAGTAGTTGATCGAGTTCTTCGGATTCGGGATAGAGCCGTCGGGGTTATCAACTGTCCANGCGTCTGCCATGATGGGAGAGAGCACGGAAGTCGTACCATTTCCTTCGAGGGCGTGACGCTTCTGATTGTAGATCTTGTTGCCACCCTGACCCTGGAAGAAGAGCTGAAGGTCGAAGCCTTTCCAGAAAGCCTGAAGGTTAAGACCATANGAATATTTGGGAAGTGAGCTTCCNAGATATACACGGTCCTTATCGTCGATTACNCCATCGCCATTGTTGTCGCGATATTTGGAATCACCTGCGTGGAAGGGAGTGGTGATTGCATCATATCCGTTGTAAGTCTCAAGAACTTCCTCATCTGTGCGGAAGATGCCATCGTAGTTATANCCCCAGAAGTAGTAGAGGGGATAACCCTGNTCGACAACCTGTACCTGGCTATAGTTGGTATAGATCGGCGAACCACCATTGAGGTTGGTAAGCTTATTATCCATGAANGATATATTGCCGCCTACGGAGTATGAGAACTCACCAAGAGTGTTGCGGTGTTCAACAGAGATTTCGATACCGGANTTGCGCACCTTACCNACGTTGGCNGTGCCGGCATAGAGGTTGCCTACGTGAGCCGGCGCGTTTACCGACATCAGCATGTCGTTGGTGTTACGTATATATCCATCGAGAGATGCAGTCAGTTTGCCGTGGAAGAACGAACCGTCGAAACCAAGGCTCCACTGCTCGGTATTCTCCCAATGACCGCCCTTGTTGACCCAGGTGAGGACAGCTGCACCGTGGTTGAGCTGACCGTCAGGACCGAAGGGATAGTCTACGAAAGTCGGACCTGCATAGAACATATTCTGGATAAAGGCGTCATTACCGATCTTATCGTTGCCTACNTTACCCCAGCCAAAGCGTACTTTGAGATCGTCGAGGTTGGTGAAGTCGCGCATCCATGCCTCCTGACCGAGACGCCATGCGAGAGCGAAAGAGGGGAAGTAGCCCCAATGTTTCTCAGAGAACTTCGAAGAACCGTCGGCACGGAAGTTTACGGTGAGAAGGTAGCGGCTGTCATAGCCGTAAGTGACACGACCGAGCCAGCTGACACGACGGTTGCGGTTGACGCTGTCGCCGGGCTTGGAGTAATCATCAGTCACCTGAGAAAGATACCAGTTGCGATCTACNGGATTGAGGATTGACGAACCGCTTGCTCCGATCGAATAATAGTCATACTGCTCAACGCTATTGCCGGCCATAACTGTGAGATTATGCTTACCGAATTCCTGAGCGTATGTAAGGATATTGTCGACGTCCCAGTAGAAGCTTCTTGCCATTGAGCTTGAAAGGAAGTTCTTGTCGCGCTTATCGTAGGAAGATACGGTGTATGCGTCGCCGAAGCTCTTGTTGGTATTGATGAGATAATCGAAGTTGTANGCTGTGTGGAGNGTGAAGTGCTTCACGGGAGTAAGGTCCATGAAGACATTACCGAACCANCGCTCGTTTCTTGATTTCGGATGGTTATATTCAATCATAGAGAGGGGGTTGGTCACGTTCTTGAAGTTAGAACCGGCGGAGATCAGACCNCTCATGTCCTTGCCGTCCTTATTAGTGTAGCCGGCAGGATAGCGGGTGGGATCCCAGGGAGCCATGGCGAAAGCAGCCGAGATGATGTTCGCACCGGCGCTCTCTGAGTTGTCNCCGCTCTCATAAGTGTTCTTGAGCACAGAAGCTGTGAANGAGATGTTCTCACCGATCTTAAGCCAGGGAGTAGCCTGATAAGTGGTNTTGAGACGACCCGTGAAACGGCTGTAATCNGAACCGATNACGATACCTTCCTGGCCAAACCAGCCNCCNGACATAGAATAGGTGAAGTTCTCACCACCTCCGTCGATATTGAGATAATAGTTCTGGATAGCACCTTTACGGAAGATNTCATCCTGCCAGTCGGTATTNACCTTTGAATAGTCNAATCCGTCGGGATTCTTTTCNGGATCGTAGACAGTGGGGTAGAACTCTGATGAGCGCAGGCCCTGATACATATTGAGCCATGCGTTGAAGCCATTCTCAGCATAATATTTTTTCTGAGTGGCATTACCGTTGATAGCTACAAGAGCGTCGGCAAATTCCTGAGCTTCCATCACGTCGAGCTTCTTCCAGCGCTCCTGCCAGCCTGCGTANGCATCGAATGTNATGCGGGCCTTCTGATTGCGCTTGCCNCCTTTGGTAGTGACGATGATGACACCNTTTGCACCGCGCGAACCATAGATAGCNGCGGCTGAAGCGTCTTTCAACACTTCAATCTGATCAATGTCGTTNGGGGGAAGGAAGGAGATNTCCTCAGTNATCACACCATCNACTACATATATAGGTGCAGCNCCATTGACTGTGCCNACACCTCGGATGCGAACCTCTGCGGCTGCACCCGGACGACCTGAGAGTGAATTTACTGATACACCAGCTGCCTGACCCTGAAGGGCGTTGGCAAGCGAGGAAGTGGGAACTTTCTTGAGTTTGTCGCCCTGCACGGATGCTACAGCACCTGTCAGGTCGCTCTTTTTAGCTGTACCGTAACCGATTACTACGAGATCATCAAGCGTCTGATTGTCGGAGTGAAGTTCGATATCAACTGTTGAAGACTGAGTTACTTTGCGTTCCTGACGGTCATAGCCTACGTAGCTGAAGACGAGGGTTGAACCCGCAGGTACATTAATAGAATANTGACCGTCGATATCGGTGGCTGTGCCGATTGACGGCTGACCTTTGACTGATACGGTAACNCCGATCAGCGGGTCGCCGAACTCTACGTCAGATACTGTGCCTTGGATAGCCAGCGACTGCGCGAGCGCGGGAAATGCCGAGATGAGTATCATCAGGGCCGAAAGGGTCAGTTGATGAAAAGAGTTATTCATGCGTGTTAGTTAAAAAAGAAGTTTGCTGCATATAAGTGGTCGTCATTCCGGGGAGAANTCTCNTGATCGNAAGCNTNCCCGAGCTTAACGACGCTGCAAAATTAGTCAATATCCTCTGCGTATGCAACACTTTTACCTATAAAAAAACTCTACATCTACCTTTTTTTACCTCTACACTACATTTATTAAANATTTTTAACTAACAATAGATTAAACTATTAACTAAAATTGTGCTATATAACATATTTTTAAATATCCCTCAACTCAATATTTTTTCATAATTTCACTTGCAAATTCAGAATTGNGATGAAGATAGCATTTAGATACATATTTTTAACTTTAATTTTATGGTCGNTTTCTGTCAAGGCCGAGTTTCCGATGGTGAGAAATTTCCCCAAGCAGAAATATCAGGCCGATACTCAAAACTGGGATATATCGCAGATGACAGACGGCCGGATGGTCTTTGCCAATAAGCGCGGACTCNTGACCTTCGATGGTTATCANTGGGGACTNTATCCTCTCGATAATTATGGAGCTGCACGAAGCCTGATGGTCGACAGTCTTGACAACCGCATTTTTGTAGGCGGTTCGTGGACCTTCGGATATTTCTCTTCAGAAGATAAATCGNCAGATTTTACATACCATTCACTCCTCCCTACGCTTGTCACTCCCCACGCTCACATAGGCGACGTATGGAATATAATTAAGGTAGGCAACGATATCTATCTTCAAAGCGATTACGATCTATTCCGCTATGATGGCGAAAAGACGTATAATATTTCAGTGGGAGAAAAGATTCTTGCTTCGGGTGAAATCAACGGGAATATATATCTTGCTCTAAAGAATGGAAAATTGTGCAGGCTTGAGGGTGAGAAGCTCGTTGAGCTGGCATATGATGGAGACTTCGACGGACGTTCGGCAGCCGCGATTACGCCTGATCCGCTTAATCCAACAAGAGGCTTGCTTGTCACGGCTTTTTCGGGTTGCTATTCTTTCGACCGCACTTCTGTAAGACGAATCATAAGTGATATCGATTCATTTATGAAAGATGCTCAGGTGTTCTGTGCGTCAACNAANGGAGATGAAGTGGCTTTCGGCACTGTCAATAGCGGAGTCGTTATCCGCAACTTCCGGACCGGTGAGATATCCTTCATCGGCCGTAGCAGCGGCTTGCAGAATAGTACGGTGCTTTCTCTCTTTTTCGACAACNCGAATAATGTGTGGCTCGGGCTCGATAATGGCATAGATTACGTGATGCACGATTCGCCGGTGAAACTGCTCTTCCCGTCTGCCGGACAATTCGGCACGGGCTATTCCTCATGTCTGCTCGGAAACACTCTGCTTTTCGGCACAAATCAGGGCCTNTTCTCNTTGCAGTATCCNNNNGGACAATCGGAATGGTCGGAGAGGGCTGCCCAAAATGTTAAAAAGCAACTTCAGGGTCAGGTATGGAGTATTCAGAATCTTGGAGAAGAAGTGGCGGTTTCGAGCGATCTCGGACTTTTTATAGGAAGGCCGGGGTCTCTGCGGGAGATCGGTCAGATGGGAGGAGTCTGGAACGTCGGAATTATAGATCCATCTACACTTATCGTCTCTACCTATGATAATTATCATCTTGTAGCAAAGACTACGGAGGGATGGGTTGATAAAGGTATTATTGACGGATTCAATGATGCGAATGCTAAGGTCAAGGTGGCTAAGGATGGCTCGATATGGCTTGCCGATTGGCAGAAAGGACTGTATTCGATGAGCATTGATAAGGAAGGAAGACGCTTCTTTAGCGTAAAACATTACTCTGACCACGACGGATTGCCATACGCTTTGAATCTTACNGTAGATATCATCGACGGAAGAATNGTAGTAGGCACAGTAGCCGGATTCTATACCGTAGATTCCAAGTCTGGAAANCTCGTATATGATAAGGCCCTCAACAAGCGTCTGCCGTTCCGAGGCACGGCACATATTTATCGTCAGCCGGATGGGACGCTGTGGGGAGTCGATCGTAAACGTATTATGCTTTCTGCAGTGAGTGCCAACGGGGAGATNGCTCCGACGGATTCNTCCTCTTTCAGTTTTACGACCGCTACAATCGTGCCCGGCTTTGACGACCTCAATTTCGTGGACGATAAAGTGTTTGTCGCCTCAGAAGATGGATTCTTTATTTTCGAGCCCTCCAAGCGCAGTGTGTCGGATCAGCAGACCCATGTAGGTCTCAACAGAATAATTCTTGATAACGATTCGATTGTATCAGCATTCTCCGATGTGGCAAGGGATGGGCGGCTCATTTTGCCCCATCACATCTCCTCTGTCAGATTCGAAGCGTATCTGCCGGAATACAGAAAAGAGAATGCAGCNCTGTTCAGTTTCTATCTTGAGGGNTATGATAAGGACTGGAGTCCGTTTATCCCTGTCGATTCAAAAGAATATACNCGTCTTGGGCATGGCGATTATGTGTTGCATATCCGGGCGCGTAATTCCATCGACGGTGATGTGACTGAGGCAGCTTTTGAATTTTCGGTTGCCACGCCTTGGTACTGGTCGATTCCAGCGAAGATAATATATCTGTTGCTACTTGGGGTGGCAGTTTATTTCGGTTATAAATTTATTACCCGATATGCTCATAAGAAAGCCAGAAAGGTAGAAGCCAAAAAGGAAGAGGAGATCACCCAGTTGCGTCAGGCCGTCGATGAAACGGAGCGAGAGCGCCGCACTCAGATAGAGACTCTTCAGAACGAGCAGAAAAAGAAAGAGTTTACGCATCTCAATGAGTCGCTTGAGAATACTACCCGCAATACCATGCACCGCAATGAGATTCTCTTGCGAATCAATAGTCGGCTTGATGAACTCAAAGGTTCGCTCCCGATGGAAGCAGCGCAGTCAGGCTCCGTCGGGAAGAAGGTTAATGAGGTGCAGAAGATGATTGACGAAACTCTTCAGCGTGATGACACACTTACTGAAGTCGACCGNCATTTTGCCGGTCTGTATGGCGATTACGTCGAACGCCTTCACGAGGCGTTTCCCGATCTTACTAAGATGGAGTTTCGTCTATGCTGCTTTATCAAGATGGGACTGTCGACTAAAGAGATTGCTCCGTTGATGAACGTCGCACCGAAATCCGTAGAGATGTCGCGCTACCGATTGCGTAAAAAATTAGGACTGGACCGAGATGTAAATCTGGCCCAGTTCCTACAAAGTTTTTAATAAATTCCCCCCTCTGTTAATTATGGTTGAGGGTGGGTCTGCGGGGTCTGTATGCTATCAGTTGGTGTAACGCGATTCGATTACGCTCCAATCGAGTATATCCCAGAGCTTGTGGAGATAGTCGGCGCGACGGTTCTGATAGTCGAGATAATAGGCATGTTCCCACACATCGAAGGTCAGAATCGGGTTGAGATTCATGCGGAGCGGATTCTCGGCATTGGAGCCTTTTATGATCTGAAGCTGNCCGTCGTTGTCATTGGCGAGCCATACCCATCCGCTACCGAAGAGTGAGGCTCCGGCTTCTTCAAACTGACGCTGGAATTCTTCAAGCGAGCCATACTGAGCGTCGATCTGCTCACCGAGNTTACCCCCGGGTGCTTTCAGACCGTTGGGATTAAACTGGAAAAAGTAGAAGATATGATTCCAGGCCTGAGAAGCGTTGTTGAAGAGCGGACCGTCGCTCTCCACGATGATTCGCTCGAGGGGCATATCTTCATAAGGAGTGTCCTTTACGAGGCGGTTGAGGTTATCAATATAAGCCTTCTCATGTTTTCCATAATGGAAATCGATTGTTACCGGAGAGATCACGGGTTCGAGCGCATCAGGCGCATAAGGGAGGCGGGGTTGTTCGAATTTCATAGTAATCGTGTTTTTTTAAGATAAATAAGGGTGTTGAATCTGATTATTCAACACCCTTATTTTGCTGTTTGTTCATTACGGCGATATTTTAGNGATTCATTAAAAAGGNATCTATTACACTGACACCCTTATACCCTTACATAAGAACAAGAAAAGGGTATCCATTGAATGGACACCCTTGAATGAGGACTAATATAAGAAATNGCCGTTGACACTCCCTACTGAGGNATCAGTCGAAGATTGNNTCCCAGTCTTTGTAGACTACCTGATANCCGATGCGTGAAATATCANNATCGACTTCATGAGGAGTTCGCGAATCGCTGACTTCAAACTGTTCGAGTTCCTCATGAGCCCGGGTA
Source organism: Bacteroides sp. (assembly GCA_014801585.1). GTDB lineage: Bacteria > Bacteroidota > Bacteroidia > Bacteroidales > Muribaculaceae > Lepagella. Next base: position 21,234 of record JAAVDX010000018.1, on the reverse strand, counting down.
TATCCTCCCGGTTCGGTGCGACTGCCTGCACTCATAGAGGTCACTCCGAGAGTCGCCATATTATTGCGGAAGCGAGCTGATTCGCGCGTAGAATATGANATATCGANGTCGTGGTCGAAAATCCTGAATGCGAAAGTCAGTTGGGCAAGACGTCGGTCGTCGATAATGCTCTTGGGCTGGAAACCGCTTTCTGAAGGTCGCATCCGTGGGAAGTTTACGGAAAATCTTGANTTCCANTATTTCTTCTGCAGATAGCGCAGATGACGTGCGAGCATCACTACATCTCCGCGCCAGTCTTCCAATCCGAGCAACGCACCCATACCGATCTTATGCACCCCGGCTTCCCCCATACGGTCGAATCCGTTAAGACGCCAATCGAAATGCGACTTCATCCCTTGGGGATGATACTTCTTGTAGGATTCCCGATGATAAGTCTCCTGNAAGCANACTACCCCGTTGAGTCCGGCGTGCGTCAGTCGCTCATACTCCGAAGAGCGCATCGGCTGCACTTCTATCGTGAGATTGTGGAAATAGGGTCGACAGATCTTGAGCACCTTCTCAAGATAGTCCACTCCGCATAGCGACGGATATTCCCCGGCTACAATCAGCAGATTCTCAAACGGAGCGAGTCGGCGTATGGCCTTACATTCCTCTTCTACCTCTTCGGGCGAAAGCACTACGCGATGAAACTTATTGTCATGATTGAATCCACAGTAGATACACTTGTTGGTACACGCATTGCCGACATACATCGGAATGTACATCGATATGGTCTTTCCGAAGCGCTCCGACGTCAGCCGCCGGCTGAGGGCTGCCATCTCTTCGAGTCGTGGAAGTGCGGCTTCGGAGATAAGTACGGCAAAATCTTCAGGCGTCAGCCGATGCCCCGGCCGTCGGGNCGCTTTTAAGACACGNTCGACATCCGCCGGGGTGGCATTCTCCACTAATGCTATCTGGTCATCCCAGTCGTAGCGATCTATAATATCAGCATAGCCGCGACCGAAGATATGTTCGCGGTCGGGATCTGAATACTTCATTTCAGGCAATCCTCCTCAATATTCTGAGAGATACGCATGGCGCAGAAGTTGGGGCCACACATTGTGCAGAAGCGGTCGTCGGCGTCGGGCGCATTGCGGCGCGAATCCATATAGTAGCGTTTGGCCTTCTCGGGATCGAGCGAAAGGTTNAACTGATCTTTCCATCTGAATTCGTAACGCGCCTTAGAGAGAGCGTCATCACGCACGTTNGCNCCCGGGAATCCCTTTGCAAGATCGGCCGCATGGGCAGCAATCTTATAAGTGATTACGCCGTCGCGCACGTCGTTGAGGTCAGGGAGCGACAGATGTTCTTTCGGAGTGACGTAGCAGATCATCGCCGTTCCGAGGTTGGAGATGATGGCCGCTCCGATAGCCGAAGTAATATGGTCGTAGCCCGGAGCAATATCNGTAGTGAGAGGGCCGAGAGTATAGAAGGGTGCGTCATGACATGCTTTCTTCTGGCGCTCCATGTTTTCAGGAATCTTATGCATGGGTACGTGACCCGGACCTTCGATCAGCACCTGCACGTCATGTTCCCAAGCCTTCTGACAGAGTTCGCCCAGCACGTCAAGTTCGAGGAACTGAGCGCGGTCGTTGGCATCATGGGTAGAACCGGGGCGCATCCCGTCGCCNAGNGATACGGCAACGTCGTATTTGTTGAGGATTTCGCAGATNTCATCGAAGTGGGTATAGAGGAAGCTCTCCTGATCATGAAGCACCGTCCACTGAGTCATGATCGATCCTCCGCGCGAAACACAACCGGTAAGGCGNTCCTTNACAAGCTGAGCGTGTTCGCGAAGCACTCCGGCNTGAATCGTGAAATAGTCGACTCCCTGCTCGCATTGCTCGATAAGAGTGTCGCGATAGATTTCCCATGTCAGCTTCTTCACATCGCCGTTCACCTTTTCGAGNGCCTGATAGATAGGCACTGTGCCCATCGGGACGGGNCAGTTGCGGATGATCCATTCGCGGGTCTCATGGATATTGTCGCCCGTAGAGAGATCCATCAGAGTGTCGCCGCCCCAATAACAGCTCCATACGGCTTTCGCCACCTCCTCTTCAATTCCTGACGACAGAGCGGAATTGCCNATATTGGTGTTCAGTTTCACGCTGAAGGCCGACCCTATGATCATGGGNTCGGCTTCCGGGTGATTGATATTGGAAGCNATCACTGCGCGTCCGGCAGCTATCTCATCGCGTACGAATTCAGGAGTTATATACGACGGTATTCCACGGCGTTCGTTGTCGAGATTCTCTCGGATNGCCACGTATTCCATCTCNGGAGTTATGATACCTTTCTTTGCGTAGTGCATCTGAGTTACGCGACGTCCTTCCTTAGCCTTNCGGGGTTTATGNGCCACCGGGAAACGAATGGCATCCAATTCCGGATTGTCGCGGCGTGCGCGGCCATATTCACTTGTGATGTCGGGTTGCACTTCAGTATCATCGCGGTCGATTACCCACTGCTCACGGTCGCGGGGAAGTCCGGCATTAATGTCGACTGTATACGACGGGTCGGTATAGAGACCCGAAGTGTCATANACGGTGATATCCTCATTGGGATACTCCACGCGCTTGCCGTCTTCGATTTTTACTGTGGGGTATTGATGCACGACNCTCATTCCTACCTTAATGGGGAAGAGGCGCCCGTCNACGTATATCTTTTCGGAGTTAGGATATGCCGAAAGATCGATGTTTTCTATTTTCATGATGGAATATAGATTGCTTATTTAAAAGAAGATTAAAAGAGATCAAGAAATTTAGTAATGATTGACTGCATCCTTATCCCTGATAATCATAATTTTTTTGATGGATGAGTAATAGGTNAGANATCGAGGAAAGAGGTAAGGGGTGAAGTNGGATTGGCAGTGACGGAAGTGGCTCCAAGTCCTGCGAGATAGGCTTCCCGACCCGCTTCGACACCCTTACGGAAGGCTACCGCCATTCTTACCGGATCGTCGGCTACGGCGATTGCCGTGTTGACAAGCACCGCATCCGCACCCATTTCCAAGGCTTCGGCGGCATGGGAGGGAGCTCCAAGACCGGCATCTACAATCACCGGCACATTCGATTGCTCAATGATGATCTGCAGCAGGTCGCGTGTAAGGAGTCCGCGGTTAGTGCCGATAGGGGCTCCGAGCGGCATCACGGCGGCACTCCCTACTTCCTCGAGACGCTTACACAATACCGGGTCGGCTTGAATATAGGGAAGCACTACAAAACCCTCCGCAGCCAGAATCTCCGTAGCCTTAAGGGTCTCTATCGGATCCGGCATCAGATAGCGTGGATCGGGATGAATTTCAAGTTTGATGAATGGTGTACCNAAAACTTCACGGCTCATCCGGGCTGCCAGCACAGCTTCCTCGGCATTGCGCACACCGGAGGTGTTGGGGAGNAGCTGCACCTTATCGCGATTGATATGGGTCAGCATATCGTCCGTGGCCTCGTTCATCATATTGACGCGCTTCATGGCCACAGTGATCATCTCCGANCCGGAGGCGATGATAGCCTCCTGCATAAGATCAGACGATGGGAATTTACCGGTCCCTACGAAGAGGCGCGAGGTAAACTCGCGGGGACCAATTTTAAGAATATCTTTCATGAGTCAGTTTGTTGACAAAAATTCATTTCTCCGGATTTCCCCTTTCTTCCCCCTCTACACATTTATGTAAGGTGTGGAGGGAGTATATAAAGGGGAGTGCAGAAGGAAAAAATCGAATGGTGGGAGAGAAATNGGTNGCGGCTCCGGAGATTAGTCACCCGTGGGGAGCAGTTCGCAGAACTTGCGGGTAGCCTCCGCCATATCATCGGCGTATGCGATAGCCCCGCTTACGGCTATACCGTCGACTCCGGCTTCGAGAAGTGGTTTTACATCTTCAAGTCGGATNCCACCCACAGCCACGTGTGCGATATTTATATCTTCATCATGCATCTCCTTGCAAAGACGTTTTATGCCGTCAAGACCCAAAATCGGGGCGAGATTCTCTTTGGTTTTAGTATCGGCAAACGGTCCCATACCGATATAGTCTATATCAAGTGCACGCACNGCCCGGATATCATCCATCGTATTTGCAGTCACTCCGATTACGGCCAGCGGACCNAGTTCCACACGGGCCTTCGAGGGGAGCATATCCTGCTTCCCGAGATGCACACCCGTAGCGTTGGCATCTCGGCAGACATCTACCGAATCATTGATGATGAGAAATGCTTCGGCCGGATCAGTCAGTTCCTTCACCTTCTTGGCCATATCAAGCAGTTCCTCATGAGTGGCATCTTTCATGCGCAACTGTATCCAGCGGCATCCNCCTTCAAGCACGGCTTTTACCTGNTCAAGAATCGGTTTGCCGCATTGTGTATTCGTGATATATTGTAACATAAGATTTAGGGTTATATCAGAGTTGGATTATANTTGAGATGACGTATCCNGAAAAGTCAGGGTNTCTTCCCCTGGTGAGGAGAAATCATCTGAATATAAAACATCCTTTTGTGGGGCAAAGGTTCTGCTTAGTCCCACAAAAATGCAAATATAATCAAAAATAGCATACGATGATATTTCCCGACCCTGAAATTTTTTATATATCAGNTAAAAAGTGGAAGGTAATGACCGAGCAGAGCTGCCCCNTTAAATCCCAACTCTTTCAGATATGTAGTTTTATCAGGCGTGACCCCTCCCAAAGCTATGACCGGTGTATCCGTGGCGGAAAGCACATCCCGGAGCTCATCCTCATTAAAAGCGGCCATATAACCGGGTTTCGATATCGAATCAAAGATAGGAGAGAGNGTGAAATAATTATAATCCTCAAGCACGTCAAATTTTTTGATCTCAAGNATTGAATGGCATGATCGGCTTACTCTCAATCGCGNATTTTCAATCGACTTCGGAATCTTCCTCCTGCGCGCCATAAGATGAACTCCTCCGCACAAGCCCTCTTCTGCTAATTGGTAGCAGGAATGAATGGTGACCCTTGCGCGACAAGCCTCCGGAAGTGANAGCAAAATCCGTCGCATCTCCCTNAGTCCGAGGTCGGGGTGGCGAAGATGTACGAAGTCTACCCCTTCCTCTTCCAGAAGNCTGGCAATTGTGGCGGCCTCTCTGCCGGGCGACTGACATTCAGNGGGAGTAATNGCAATATTGATGAAGTCCATTAGATAATTATNCTGATGAGATCAAGCAGAATTTATAGGATTATCCCCCGTAAGCAGCGGAAATTANCAGNAGATTGTCAAATTCCGATAGGGCAGTGGCAGCCCAATTCTCGGCTTTGACAAGTTTNCCATTGAGGGCGATTGCCGTGCCTTGATTAGGAATTNATTTCCANTCTGTAAAGTCCTTGAGTGAATGAATATCNNCCGGGAGCGAGAGCTGGCGATCGTTGACGATAATAGTCATGATTATGAGTTNTTAAGATNTTTACAATATCNGNNTATACCTTAAGAGCNTGTCGCGCGGATTAAAAGAAAGCAGGTCCGGACGCNTCGGGCAGCAGATAGAAATTGCAGTCGGANTTCCGAAGTAATGCCNCNTGCAGACTCTCTATTGATTGCCGACACGCCGAATTTATATTCTCTCCCGAAGCCAGNCNGGCAGCNATAAGAGAGGAAAGTGCGCAACCGGTGCCGTGGGTGTTAGGGGTCTGGATTTTGTTATGNCGGAATACCTCCGAAATATCTCCGGAAGGATCAGANAGAATATCCNTGAGNTCATCTTCTGCGCCGTGGCCTCCCTTTAAAAGGATATGCCCGAACCGGAAATTATTATGCANTTCCCGGATGATTATTTCCGGNGANNTNAGAATATGATATGCATCCGTNATACCGGTTGATTCCANAATTTNCCGGGCTTCAGGAAGATTAGGGGTGAANAGAGTGACGTAGCGGGCAATCTCTTTCAGAAGCATGGGATTGCGCCACATCTCGCAGGTCATTTCCTCCGATCCTCCGGCCGNNGGGGCCATAATCGGATCGAGCACAACATTCTTCGGCTGANATCGACTGAGAAAACCNATAAGAATCCGGATATGTTTTTCCGACGGNAGCATCCCGATTTTCACNGCTTTCGGGCGGAAATCCTCAAATGCGGCCAGCANTTGGTCGGCAAATAGGTCTTCATCTACCNGCTGAAGCATCCTTAANCCNTGGCGTCCTTGCGACGTCACACAGCTCACCGCGCATATCGGAAACACCCCTACTGAGCGAGCAGCCGCGCAGTCTGCCTGAATCCCCGCTCCACCGGCCGAGTCCGAACCGGCTATGGTCAGCATAGTTGCTATCTGCCTCATTGGAAAGATCTTTGGTACGAAAGAAAGATCATTGTAGATCCTGATGTTCCGGAGGCAAAGATTGCTGAATAGCTTCGCGACATTCTGCCATTAGTTTTTTTGTATTAAAACCGCGCTCTCCGGGATAGATCGGTTTATGGATAGTCAGCGTGATAGTGCCGGGAGTGACGTTATAGGTAGTGCGCGGCATCGCGTGAAACGCTCCGTCAATCGTGATCGGTACAACCGGAAGNTTATATTCTGCGGCCAACATAAACGCNCCTCTTTTAAAAGGNATCATNCGCCCGTCGAATGTCCGGCTCCCTTCAGGGAAGATTACGAGCGACATACCTCCTTGCAGAGTCTTTTCCGATTCCTCAATAGTAGTGCGGATTCCGGCGATTGAAGAATCATCCACCATTATATGGCCGGCCTTCTTACATGCAAACCCTACGAGGAATATCTTCTCCAGTTCCTTCTTCATGAGCCATTTGAAGTCGTGGTTGAGATAGCCGTAAATAGCCCAGATATCAAATGCACCTTGATGATTGGCCACGAAGACGTAGCTCGTATTCGGATCGATATTCTCCCGACCCTTTACTACAACTTTCTGTCCCCAAAGCACACATACACAACGGCTCCACAGATGAGCCGGATAATATCCCCAGAAATGACTGCCGAAAATCGAAGCCATAATAATGGTGACCAAAGCGGTAAGGATCGTCAGCACCAATAGAATCGGAGCCGCTATGACCCATTGATAAATTCTGAAAAGTATCTTCATCAGTTTTTGATAAGTTATTCAAGTCCCACAAGTCCCGCAAGTTGCATCCCCAAAATTCATCCTATTACTTACTACTTGTCTTTATTAATTTTGTACAAAAAACAATACAAAATTAATAAAACTTCCGCTTTTNGCCAAATCAGGCGAAATCTGCTTATCTCTCGTCGATTGAGAGTCGATTGTGGATCAACCGGTTTGTGTAATCCTGCATAAATGCAAGTGCCCATACTTTCATTTTGTCGACTTCTGATTTGTCGTAGTCAGAGAGAGGATTAGCCAAATCGTAGTCTGAAGTTGTGTCGAATACTCCTTCAAGCTTCTTCATGTCGGCAGAGAATCGGAGTGTGTAGTTCGGTCCGCTTACCTGATAGGCGCCTTTTATGAACATCAGGGCGTANCCGTCATCAGCATCCTTTGCAAGAATGTCCCTNCCCAACGATACGTAAGGCTTCGGGTATNCCGCGAGCGACATTATCGTNGCCGGAAGATCAAACTGATTGACGTAGCGCGAATCAATTCTTTGGGATGGAAGTCCACCGTCGGGAGTGAATATCATCAGTGCGATACGTGGAAGAATAAGCCGGGAATCATAGATCGTCCCATGAAGGTCGCGGAAACCGTGATCACCNATAATGATAAAAATGGTGTTGGAATACCAAGGTTTGGTCTGCGCCAGTCGGAAAAACTCCCGGATTGCTCTGTCTTCGTATTCCACTGTGCGTCTCATTTCATCCTTGGATTTGTATGATTCNGTTCCCCAGTCGGAGGGCACTCCGTAGGGTCCGTGAGGATTCAGTGTAAACCAGCCGGCAAAGAAAGGTTGAGGCAATTTGGTCAGATCTTCNACAGCATACTGAGCCATCTTATGATCCCANACTCCCCATTGACCATCGAAATCGCGATCCATCCCATAATCTTCACGGCTGACAATTCTGTCAAAACCGGCCGCGCCCAATGTCTGGTCGATATTAAACGAACCCCGATTCCCTCCGAAATAAAACCGCGTAGAATAGCCCTCTCTCTTCAGAAGGTTGGCCGGACTATCGAGCTTATTGGCATAATAAGGAGAGGTCATCAGAATCATATCTCCAAACGTTGGGANCCCTGCGAAAATATTCGTTATCCCTTCGATTGATCTTACTCCGCTTGTGAATGCATTGGGGAAAACTACCGACTTCGCTGCTAAAGAATCCAGAAAGGGCATCAGCCCCCTGATTGTATCCCCCCTTACCGGATTCAGAGAATCAAGCCAGATGGCGCTTCCGCTCTCAATCGTTATTACCATTATATTCTTCCGATTCAATTCAGTGCCGGCCTCGGGTCTCCTGACTGAAGAGCGGATTCNGTTCATGTCTTCTTCNGAGAAGAATCTCAACTCTTCGATTTTATTGTCTGATTTCAAAGAGCGGAGGATGCAGAAGGGTGTATTAAGCACCACATTCATCTGCGAGGCCTCACTCGTACCCCATACCGCATCACCGATCGACAGTGGTCGCCCCGGACCGATATGCCCCCGGATACATAGAAAACTTCCTCCGGCTGCTATCAGGAAAATCAGAGATTTAAGAGAAATTTGCCTACCCGCTGACAGTCGCCTGAATGGGTANGAGCCAATCCTGATTCCGAATGCAGTAAGGATGAGCAGACCTACAACTANAGCACCCGAAAGAAAACCCCACCAATAATCCCCGGCGAAAGCGATGAAAATCCTCCCCATGTCGGGATCGCTCCAGATAGTCGTAATTGCCTGCCAGCGAAGATGCGAACCATTAAAACGGAAAAAGGGGATATCCGCCAATGCCGGAAGAAGCATCAGCGAATTGCATGCGACAAAAATTATATTGGAGGCAAGNTGATAACCTTTTGCACCGACGAATCCGAAAGGCANGAACCTCATNACGATGAACANGGCATTAAACCATGCCCATGCACAAAGATCGAATTTCAGACCCGCACACGAAAGCTCAAAGAGTCGNGANNGCGACAACTCACCGATCATATCNTCATTATACCACGCAAACCCGAATCGCAGAAGCCAAAGCAACAAAAGCGGAATAAACAACTGNAGAAGAGTGGCCCAATAATAAGACANCTTNAAGCTAAATTTCATATCCCTCNATACTTATTTAAGTAAGCAATCATCGAATTTAAGTAAGTANTATTAGAATTTAAGTAACCACACAAACGATGCAAAATAATTACATACATCTATNGAAGTCCCAAAATCCCACTCAACTTCCCGCAGCACAACTTATTACTTATTACTTACTACTTATTACTTTATTCAGCAAACGTAATGACAATTACGTTTGCTGAATATGCACATCCATCTGCGGAAACGGGAATGAGAAGCCCTGCTGAGGCAGTCGGGTGAAGAATACCTCATTCATAGCAAAATAGAGAGGCCAATAATTGCTACTGTGGGTCCAAGCTCTCACTGTAAGGTTAATACTGCTGTCAGCCATTTCATTAAGCCCGACAAAGGGCGCACGATCTATCTTCTCGGTTTGAATAGGTGAGATTCCGATCTTAGTCTGAATCTTCTGATGCAGTCGGCGAGCCTTCTTGTGGCGCGATTCAAATAGTCGGCCGAAGAATGTCTTTGGTTCTTCGGGNACACCCTCCTCATCATTCTCCTTCTCAATGTCAATTTCTTCCTGCGATTTTTCCTCTTCGGGCATCCCCGCCAGGCGGCGTCGNTCGATATCATCTTCGATATATCTGACTACTACTCGGTCATCTTCAAGCAGAAGCTGCTTGATAGCGGCGGATGCNGCTGCAAAATCAGTATCGTAGGAGAGTGATACTGTCCAGTCTACACGTCGGTAATTCTCGGAAGAATAGTTATTGATTGAGCCTGTCGACAGTCCCCCGTTGGGGATGATNATAGTCTTGTTATCCGGAGTGTTTATAATCGTATGGAAGATCTGAATCGCCTTCACCGTACCCGCGAANCCGGAAGCCTCTATATAGTCGCCCACCTTATATGGCTTAAGCAAGAGAATCAATACCCCACCTGCAAAATTCTGAAGCGTACCGCTCAGAGCCATACCGATTGCGACGCCNGCCGAGGCAAATATCGCAAGGAAGGAACTCGTCTCCAATCCAAGAATACCGATGATCGTNACGATAAGNATGAAATAGAGCACCATCTTTACGAGAGAAAGTACGAANGTCGTAAGCGACGGATCCACCTTCCGGCTGATCATGATNCGATTGACCATCCGGTAGAGTTTATTGATCACGTATCTCCCGACATAGAATACGAGAATNGCGATCAGAAGCTTGAATGAGAAGTTGACAAGACTATTGGCTATCTGCGATATGGCATCGTCAAATGAAAGACCTTTCAAGGCTTCAAAAGCCGATTTCGCAGATTCCGTGGAATCNTTAAGTTGNTCAACGGTGAGATTATCTGTCTGTAACATTTGGGGGNNGTGTCTNTTAATATAGTTTTATCTTAGTGGGTGGGGAAATCTATTTTTGGTTCATAGCGGGCCAATATGGCTCATATACTCGTTTAAACCATTCAAGTTCGAGATAATATTTCTGATCCTCNGCGTCNACCTCTTTATCTGCCTTCGGATCATCNGGATTGTAGCTGAAATAGCCGCATGAGATGCCGCTGTAATNAGTCTTATTTAGAGTAGCTCCTGAGAAAAGGCGATCACCACAGTTTTTGTAGACGANCATCCGGTCCATCAGGCGGTTGAACTCTTNAGCATCCCAATCTTCTCCNAGAGTCGTCCCCCAGGAGGAGGTGTACTGNCCGAAATCATAAAAGTAATAGCCGCTACGCGAATATTTTTGAAGTTTGTGGGCCGGAAGTCTTTCTCCGGGAATAGCCTTAGCCGCCAAATCCGCAATCTCTTCGATCGGAGAAACATCGATCACGGCCATAGTGAAAATCTTATTCCCCGTNAGATAATAATCCGACATCGCATCAGCGGCAGCGATAAGGTTCGGTTTCGACGTTGCAATGAAAGGTACAACGATATTGTACGGAGCACCCTCTGCAAGCACCTCCGTAGGATAGGCCACAAACATTTCAGCCTTATTCCTCATCTCATAGATCACCTCTATGCTCGACATATAGCAGCAGTCAAACCAGATAAAATTAAAATACCTGTCGGGAATGGCCGAAGCCAGATCCGGAAGATTGCAATATGTGCGTGTATTGGCATCATAATCGATATCCACTCCCCACCATTTCATTTCAGTCGGTTGGATTTTTCCGAGAGTATATCCGTCGGATGTCGTAATGAAGTCGGTAGNCGAAGCTGAAGGCGCGANATTGCGNNTTTTGGTAGCGGGAGCCGGTGCCCATGCCGAAGAGTGGCTCCAGAGAATCAGCCCCTTAGTAGATGAATCGNTAAGATNGGAAAAGTCGCTTATTACTTCGGAGATTCTATCNGGAGAGGCCGACGACGCGGAACGGTCGTAACTTTTTACCTCCTCAAACTCTACGCTGCCCGTCTGCGGATTACGCACGGCCANCTTCAGCGACGGAGCGCCGTCAAGAGCAGCCGTGACTGAATAGACATAATAGTCCACCTTTGACAGATCAACTTTCTCNAGTCCGATTTCCATCTCCTGCAGATCNTCATAAAAGTTAGGTGCAAGATCATTGGAAGCTACGGCATAAAGCAGAATCGCCGTNTCNGTAGTCTTAGGCAAAGAGGGNGTCGGNGCNGGTTCATCCTTATGACACGAAGCGNCCACAAGAGATAGGAGNAGCGAAAAGGTATATGTTGCGTATTTATGGAAATGATTCATAATTCTATAACGCTCAATCTCCCTCCAATATTATAGAATCCCCGATATCTCATCCGAGATATCGGGGATTCTATAAGGGCTATGTAGTAANAATATCCTTAATGCGANAAGCTCAATCTTCGAAGTTGATTTNATTATTTATTAAGTCCGGAAATTAAGTCCGGAAATTAAGTCCACAAACTCATCCTCCGAAGTAAAACTTATTACTTATAACTTACTCGCTTGCTCCGCCGGGGGCTACCAGTTTATAACCTTTGCCATGGATATTGATAATCTCGATGTCGGAATCACCCTTGAGGAGTTTGCGAAGCTTAGTGATATAGACATCCATACTGCGGGCATTGAAATAGTTGTCATCCACCCAGATCGTCTTAAGGGCATAGTTGCGCTCCAGGACGTCGTTGAGATGCTCACAAAGAAGAGTAAGCAGTTCTGACTCCTTAGTAGTCAGTTTGGTGGTCTTGTCATCGGCTATCAGCACCTGCTTCTGAGTGTCGAAAGTAAACTTGCCGAGCTTATATACGGTGATATCCTTATCCTTCTTGCCCTGCACGCGACGAAGNACGGCATTGATTCGCATCACGAGTTCCTCCATCGAGAAGGGTTTGGTGATGTAATCGTCAGCACCGATCTTGAAGCCCTGCAATACGTCCTCTTTGATGCTTTTCGCTGTGAGGAACATGATAGGCACTTCCGAATTGACATTACGGATCTCCTGAGCNAGTGTGAACCCGTCTTTTTTAGGCATCATCACGTCGAGCACGCAGAGATCATACTTATTTTTGAGGAAAGTCTTGTATCCGATTTCTCCATCCTTGCAAAGATCAGCATTGAAACCCTTGGCCTGNAGGAATTCCTTCAGCAACATTCCGAGGTTTTCATCATCTTCACACAGAAGTATTTTCAAATTATTATCCATGGCTTTCTATAGTATTAAGCAATTAGATTTAACGTTTCAAATATTGGTGGCGACACGTCAGCGTCATACCTGTTATATTATTTAAACACTTTTTAGTGGGTTAAGTTTTAACAATGTCAAAAAAATCTTAAACATCTTCCATATCCGACACTCCCACAAGGGGCAACCGGATGATAAATTCGCTCCATTTGCCGTATTCACTCTCGGCTGTGATCGAACCTTTGAAGATGGTCACCATCTTTTTTACGTAGGCCAGTCCGAGTCCGAATCCTTTTACGTCATGAAGATTGCCCGTAGATACGCGGAAGAATTTATCGAAAATGCGTTTCAGATCATCTTTCTTGATCCCTATTCCGTTGTCGCGGATGCGTATTTCTATTTGATTGTCAGGTATATCTTTGGTTGTGACAATAAGATGTGGAGGTGTATCAGGCTTCATATACTTGATGGCGTTGTCAAGTAGATTGAAGATTACGTTGGTGAAGTGCATCTCGTCGACGCGCACCTCTGCGTTAAGTGCGTCAAGATGAATCTCGATACTCCCTCCGTCGCGCTCGGCCTTGAGTTTNTGCGTATTCACGACGTTNTAGATTATGCTGTTGATATCTACCTCCGTAAACTTCAGAGCCTGTCCGCCTGCATCGTCGTACATCGACATCTGCAACACCTTCTCCACCTGGAAACGCAGCCGTTTTGACTCATCTCCGATCACTCCTGAAAGCTGCTTCAACATGGCCGGTGATTTCCTTACGGATTCATCNTCGAGCATCTGGGCTGCCAGTGAAATGGTGGAGATAGGGGTCTTGAACTCGTGGGTCATATTATTGATGAAATCNGTCTTCATCTCTGATAGCTTCTTCTGATGNAAGATAAGCACGATGGTGTAGATGAAGATTACGAGCAGAATCACGGTAAACGCNAGCGTCGGGATAATGAATCTTACTGATGAGAAAATGTAGGAGTCNCGGGTCGGAAATTCCACGAATATCCTGTAATGGTTCGAACCGCTGTTGGGNAATAGGGTAGTGGAATAGACCGGNACATCCTCTTCGGCAGGATTTATGAATCCCGTTGTACTGTAAAGATAGGTATCATTATTTCCGGCCACNGCGAATGTNAAGGGGAGNGTCACCCCGTTGTTCTCCANTTCCGTACTCAGAAAACTNCGAATCACCGTAGANTCGGCTCTCTCTGAAAGGGGCCGAAGCGGAGCGTCGCGAAGAATAGTGAGGATAACCTCATTCAGAAGTCCCTGTTGATACTGATATTGATGGCGCAGTGCGTCGCGCATCTTGCGATAGCGCTGCCCTACGTCCTGCGTCGGACTCGGAAAGAGGGTGAGTCTCCCCGGTTCCGATTCCGGAAGGTGAGNGGTGGCNGAGCCGGTAATAGAATAGCTACCCTCTTCTTCATCGTTGGAGAGCAGNGCTACATCCTCTTCCAAAAAATGCAGAGTNTCATAGCGNTCNAGCAGNCCTACTGTCGAATGTAGCGAGCGCATCACATTCTCCGAAAACTGGCCTTCGCGCATCTTGACCATGTTTTCGAGATACATTATCTGAAAATAGAGCAGTGTGCCGAACGTCAGTGCCATCACTGCTGTCAGCAACCATATAAGTGATTTTTTCATCTGATTCGAATTATATATTTTTAACGCATTCCCGCCACAAAGGTTTAAATTTCTAAATATCTACGCCTGAATTCTTCTGACCCTCCATGGAAAATCTCACGAAAAGCACCCTCATCTTCGCCCCCTCAGCTTCAGCCCCCTCNGCGCTCTTTGNGCCATTGTCGGCGNCAGCCCGGAGGCGTNAGCACCTCAGCGNGCCCTCTGCNCCTCTGCGTGCGATAATTTNCGGCATACGATCTTTCATTCGATCNCTCCACATCTTAACACGACCATAATCCATATGAGATAAATAAAGCACAAATGAAATATCTTTGCGTGGTATATGGTTATTTCCGAAAAAAATCTTAACTTTGCCTTACCTTAAATCAAACCTTAAAAAATCTATATCTTTTACCATGACACGCAACGTTAGACTTTGTCCCAACAAAGTAGTGCAGTATCTGCAGAAGCAACCGTCGCAATTCCGCAAGGATGATATAATCCGCTTCGTGGAAGAAAACGGTATCCGAATGATCAACTTCATGTATCCGGCCGATGATAATCGACTGAAGACTCTCAATTTTGTCATCAACGATGCCGATTATCTCGATTCAATACTCACGTTCGGTGAGCGCGTCGACGGAAGTTCGCTNTTCCCGTTTATCGAAGCCGGCAATAGCGATCTCTACGTCATTCCCCGCTTCTCCACAGCCTTTGTAGATCCTTTCGCCGAAATACCTACTCTTACCATGCTCGCCTCTTTCTTCGACAAGGAGGGCCGACCGCTCCATTCCTCACCCGAATATACCCTGCGTAAGGCCGTAGAAAGTTTCCGTAGTTCTACCGGACTCGACTTTTACGCGATGGGTGAACTGGAATATTACGTCATAGCTGATGATCCGGGACTTTTCGCAGCTTCCGATCAGAAGGGTTATCATGAATCCGCTCCCTATTCAAAGTTCAGCGATTTCCGCGTGGAGTGTATGGCCATGATTGCTCAGGCNGGCGGACAGATNAAGTATGGGCATAACGAGGTTGGCAATTTCACTCTTGATGATAAGATCTACGAGCAGAATGAGATTGAGTTCCTTCCNGTCCCCGCCATTGAGGCTGCCGACAACCTNATGATAGCGAAATGGATAATCCGTGGTTTGGCTGCCNTGAAGGGTTACGACGTGACTTTCGCACCGAAAATCACAGCCGGTAAGGCGGGTTCGGGTCTGCATATCCATTTCAAGATAATGGATGGNGACCGCAATGTGATGACCNNCCCNGANGGNANTCTTAGCGACGTGGCACNCAAGGCGATTGCCGGTATTCTTGATCATGCCGATGCTATCACNGCCTTTGGCAATAAGGTGCCGACGAGCTATTTCCGCCTTGTGCCGCATCAGGAAGCTCCGACCTCNATTTGCTGGGGCGACCGCAACCGTTCGGTTCTCGTCCGCGTACCATTGGGCTGGACCGGCGAGCTCGACATGTGTTCTCAGGCCAATCCTCTCGAAGAGGATNCACGCAACGCCGCTCCGCAGAAACAGACGGCCGAACTCCGATCGGCCGACTGCTCGGCCGACGTCTATCAGTTGATAGCCGGTATGGTGGTNGCCGCTCGCGAAGGAATCCTTGCCGAAGATGCACTTAAGAGAGCNGANGATATGTATGTCAGCGTNAATATCCACAACGATGAGAATAAGGAAAAACTCGCATCGCTGCAGTCNCTCCCTGATTCCTGNGTNGCCTCCGCNGATGCCTTGGCCGCCAAACGTGCCGATTTCGAAAAATACGATGTATTCTCCCCGGCNCTNATCGACGGAATAGTCGCCAAACTCCGCAAGCACAACGATTCCAACCTCCGCAAAAAACTCGAAGGCAATCCCAANCANATGCTCGAAGTAGTCAGAAAATTCTGGCANTGCGGCTGACATGAGGTCGCNNTNGGCGAGGTAGATAATTTTTCGTATNGTTTGCGCGTTATCATTAACGATGAATAAGCGCTATAAACGAAATATTACTGTAATAGGAGAGGANGGACAGCNGGCGCTGNCCTCCTCTTCTGTGTTTGTTATCGGTTGCGGGGCTCTGGGAGGCCAGTTGGCGATGTTGCTTGCCGGAGCCGGAGTAGGTAAAATCGGGATAGCCGACTTCGACACAATCGACATNACCAATCTCCAGCGCCAGCTCTTCTTCTCAGAGACTGAGGCCGGTGAAAGGAAAGCAGACGTAATAGCCCGAAGGATGAGAGCCCTCAATTCCGAAATAGAGGTTGTCGCTATAGGGGAGATGATTCGCAACTCCAACGCAGATACGATTCTTCGCGATTACGACCTTATAGTAGATGCAACCGACAATCCCGCAACAAAATACTTTGTCGACGAGGTNGCTCACCGNCTTGCCAAACCGTGTTGCATCGGAGGTGTNGCCGGNTGGAGAGGGCAGGTAATGACCATTTCAGCCGACCCAACCGGAATGCGTTACGTCGANGTTTTNCCCGCNCCNGATGCCGATCCCTCAATGCTACCCTGCGAGATAGAAGGCGTCATGGGTCCGGCAGCCTCCACCGTAGCCTCCCTCCAAGCCGCCGAAGTCCTNAAAATGCTTNCCGCTCCGGCCTCCGGCCCCAACCGCCTGATAGCCATAGACCTCTCCGTACCCGCCTTCAACGTCCTAACCCTCTGATTAATCTTCAATAGGAAGCAATCCGCAACAGCGAAGCGAAGCACCGCTCAGCTCCCATCCGCACCCTTAACCTCGCACCACCCAAATCCAAAAAATAAAAAATCCGCACCAATCCGCATCCCCCCCGGATATCGGGGCTAAGCCCCGATCCGGATCCGCGTTCGAAAAAATTTTAAACCCATCCAAAAACAAAGGATTTANCCAATGCAAATCTGAACTNTCTCTGAAATATTGGTGAANGCGAGTTTGGGTATCTCAGAAATTTTTGTTACATTTGTAGAATAAACGCTCGCGCTCTTACGCAACATGAGCTACGGCCGAATATTTAATAAATCTCATCACCGACCGACCATTTCCCAAGGGAAAAGCGTTATATAGACAAAGTATATGGTCATNCCGACCCTACCGGTNGGAATAACTTCAAATAGAAACTAATAAAAATCAATGTATTATGCCCAACAAGAGAGAATTTAAGAAATATGCCGATGCACTCGGTGCGTCAATCGTAGAAGAGATGATGGTTTCCTACTANAATGTGGAAGGTGCCGACAAGAAAGCTATCGCAGAAGCAGTAGGCAAAGTGCTCGGTGCTATCGAAACAGCAAAGAATAATGCCAACGTCTACTTCGACCGCGGNCCCAAAGCATTTGCCGACCATAAGGAATATGCTCAGGCAAAGCGTCAGTTCTTCCGNTCGCTCTTCAATAAGATCGAATCCGACTTCGGAGCACAGGTCGACGACGCAGTGAAGCAGTTTAATGCAGCTCTTCCNGAGTCTTACAAAGCAGCTCAGAAAGAGGCCGCCAACGCGTAATNATCTACGACTCGGGCCGACAGGGCACGACACCATTAATTCGGGGCCTCTCCTAAGCCGGGAGCAGGCCCCGATCCATATCCGAAATAACAAANCCAGCCAACGGCTACGCCCAAACTTATAAAAAACTAAAAATTACTCATATGAACATCTGGGGATTAGCATTGAAATGGGCAGGATGGAAAGTAGAAATCACGGCTNCGCGCCGCGATAAATGCGTAATATGTGTGGCTCCCCACACATCCAACTGGGATTTCATAGCAGGCCTCGCTGCCTATCGTTCTTTAGGGCGCGATGCCAACTTCCTGATGAAGAAATTCTGGTTTTTCTTCCCTCTGAAATACCTGCTTAAGGCATTGGGCGGTATCCCGGTTGAATCTTCCAAAAAGACAGGTGTATCACTCACCTCTCAGATCATNGAAGATTTCAACCGCCGTGAATATCTCAATCTTGCGGTCACTCCNGAAGGTACGAGAAGTCGCGTGGAAACATGGCGCACCGGTTTCCTCCAAATAGCACTCGGAGCAGGNGTCCCGATACAGTTAGGCCTGATCGATTTCTCCCGTAAACTAATTCTGATCGAAAAAGAATACGAACCGACGGGAGATATCGAAGCCGATATGAAAGCCGTAAAAGCCTACTANGCTCAATTTCCCAATNCCGCCAAAGACCCCGCAAAATTCACCGTCTAAACCCCACCATGACAAAGAACCTTAACGTNTGCCTTTTCCCCATGACAATCAAATGGGGAGATAAAAAACAGAATTTCGCCACCCTCGAAAAAGCATGCAGCGAGATTCATCCCGACACTGATCTCCTCATTCTCCCCGAGACATTCTCCACNGGATTCCCGTCGGGAATGNATAAGGAAGAGATCCGTCCGCTTGCCGAACGCAACACTGAGTCCACCATCGACTATCTGAAATACCTNTCCCATAAATTCAANATGGCCATAGCNGGNAGTTTCATAGCCAATTCGGGAGGAAGTCTTTACAANCGCGCNTTCCTTATCGAACCTTCTGGCGACGAAACCTTTGCCGACAANCGCCATCTCTTCACGATGGCGGGGGAGGATCGTAANTTCTCGCGTGGNCACNACCGNNTGGCCATCCGCTATCGCGGCTGGAATATCNCCATGATCGTATGCTACGACATTCGCTTTCCTGTATGGTGTCGCAACGTCNGGAATGAATACGACCTGCTCATAGCCGTAGCCAACTGGCCGAAGGTGAGAGTNGACGCATGGAATAAGTTGCTCTATGCNCGGGCTATCGAGAACGAAGCATACGTACTCGGCGTAAACTGTACCGGCACTGACTCCGCCGGTTTTGAATACGACGGCTCAAGTCTTGCCATNGATTTCAAAGGAAAGGAGATATCCACGCGNACCGCTCCCGACTCTCCNTATCTCTACGCNACTCTTTCGATGGAGAAATTAGAACGNTTCCGCGANAAATTCCCCGCCTACCGCGATGCCGACCCTTTCCGCCTAACCGAATAAATCATCGAATAAATAGCTCAGGTAAAGAAATCGGTGAAAAATCATCGAATAAATCGGTGAAAAATTAGTGAATAAATAATCATAATCAAGCATAAACAATAAAGCGCTCCCATTATAATTAAAGTGATCCCCTTATATTTAAAGCAGTCCCAATTTTTGTTCAAGGTGGCTCGCTTCAGCGAGCCATCTTCCTCATCCCCTTTTGCGCTCACAAATAATNCCTCATNCTTTTCCGGAAGCGCAGAAATGAACATTGCCGGTATCAAAGTGTTATAATTACAGAAACGAAAACACTCTTAATTTTGAATACTATGAACAAATTTGAAGAAATTGTAAATTCAGATGTACCCGTATTGGTCGACTTTTTCGCCACATGGTGTGGTCCATGTAAAATGATGCATCCTATCCTTGAAGAGCTCCATGAAAAGGTAGGCGACAAGGCAAAGATCATCAAAGTTGACATTGACAAAAACGAAGCACTCGCAACATCGCTGAAGATTCAGAGTGTCCCGACCCTTATGATCTTCAAAGGTGGCGAAATGAAATGGCGTGCCTCCGGAGTACATTCCGCCCGCGACCTCGAAGCAAAACTCGATGAGTTCAAGTAATCCCCTCAAGCAACCCAAAGAGTNGANGAAAAATAAATAGATCGGGCTTCTGCGAANGAACAATCGGTTAANTCCGATAGTCCNTTCTCGATCTGAATGTGTCACCAACGTGTGGCACCCACTTTGGAGATAGTGCCATTCCGCGCTATCTCCTTTTTTCAATTGATTCTCTTTATCCCACTCCCAACACCAATCTTCAATGCCGCGGNTAACAAAAGGGTACTCTCNAAACCGTCAAGTTCGAGAGTATCTTCATCACNACCNTAGCAGCAGTTGTCCTTGGAGAAATTGCCAAGGCAANCCTCATAAATTGGAACGTAGTGTCGCGCCNGTGAAAACGGCCATCAACATATTGGCTATTGAATACTCACTGAAAATGATTAACTTTGTATATGGAAATAATCAGATGTTACGAAAATGAATACCCGGCACTCGTTAAGATATGGGAGCGCTCTGTTAAGGCGACACATGCCTTTCTNTCAAATGAAGATCTCAACAAAATAAAGAAGGCTCTTATCCCGTATTATTTTCCGAATGTAAATCTCTATGCCCTCACGGATAGTGAGAGAATGACAGGATTCATCGGTTTATCATCAAACTTGATTGAGATGCTATTTATTGATGACAGCTGCCGAGGTAAAGGTTATGGCTCTGCTCTTATAGACTTTGCATTGAAACAGGGCGCAACAAAAGTAGATGTGAATGAGCAGAACGAATCTGCCTTGAATTTCTATCAAGCAAGAGGGTTTAGAATAATTGGTCGTGATGAAACAGATGAAGCAGGACGTCCTTATCCAATTCTTCATCTATCACTATAACTAATAAATATTGTCCGGGCCCGGAAAGACGAGTCTGTGATAATCTCAACGTAGTAATCATGGCTCAAAATTGATTCAGATTGTGGTTTATGAGAAAATATCTCACAAAACAAACTCTACGTGAAAAATTTTTTGTTATCTTTGCAGTGTAAACCTGGATAAGTTATGTTAGTTAATTTCACATTTAAGAACTTTAGGTCATTCAGAGATGAAATGACGCTAAGTATGGAAGCTGCTTCGATTCAAGAGCTGGCAGATGCCGTTGTGAAAACTTGTGGAGAAGATCTGCTTCCGGTTGCAGTCATGTATGGTGCCAATTCAAGTGGAAAGAGTAATGTTTTGAAAGCATTGAAGGCCATGCGTGATGTACTTCTCAGCTCAGTAAAGCTAAATCCCAAAGACAAACTCGATGCAGAGCCGTTCTCTCTTGATCT
>JAAVDX010000017.1 GCA_014801585.1 Bacteroides sp. | reverse complement strand
CCATAGATAGATATATTCTTATTTCTCTATACCCGCACCAATCAACGCTATCGCGTTGATTGATACGGGCCTAATGTAAATTCCCGCTACGCGGGCTGCATCCGCACAAAGCATTGCATTGGAAGTATAAATTAATTTTTACGAGCTACTTAGCAACTTATCGCAAGTTATCATCGGAGTTTTTCAATCTCATATTCCAGTCCCCGGTTGTCTTTATCCTCATTGAAATTCGCTCCGATCAGATATATGGTTGCGGGTGTCATGGCATAGCGTCCGGCGTAATCGCGAGAATGAATCTGCTTCATCGCCTCTCGGGCGCTCTTGTTATATTTGAACTCAAACAGATAGATATAGTCGGGGGTCAGCACTTCCAGATCGCTGCGGCCCTTATAAGAGTGGCGTTCAGCGTGGGAGTCGGTTCCTGAGAGAAGGCATAGCAGATAAGTTATTGCGCGATAGGTTGACTCCCGATGATCTTCTCCCGGAAGGTCTTTAAGCAGTGCGTCAAGTCGCATCATAAATGACTCCGGCTCTCCATCGTAGAGGTCATCCTGAAACTTCTCAAGGCTAAAGTTGCCTCCGATCTTTTTTGTTGGCGGGGCATAGAGTGGCAGAAGATTACGTGCCAACCCGATTTCCACCTCCCGATTCGGATAGCGAAGTGTGTATCTGCTTCGACGCTCATCGTAGGAATCAATAGTAAGATAGCCCGTCTGAAACATAAGAGCCACGACATTGCTTGTCCCGACTCCTACGGCTATGAGATCTTCATAACTACGCGACTGCCCGTTAAGATCTTCGGGATTAATACCGCTTTTCCTGATGCGTTTGGCAAGGAATGTCGGGGTGCCGGTCTCAAACCAATATGGCCGAAGTTCCATATTATAAAGAGCTGTCAGCACGCTGAAAGGATTATAAAGACGCTTCCCTTTTTTGCTGAATAGGTAGCCGTCATAGTTGATACGCAGATTCTCGAGAGTCTGTTGAGGCGATTCATTCCGATTCTCAGCCAATTCCTCGATACCGATCCGAAAATAATTTGTCATTTCCTCTTCCGTCCATCCGCAGATTTCCTGATAACGCTCCGACATTGATATGTCGTTGAGGTTATTGAGATCGCTGAAGATGCTGACGCGGCTGAAACGCGCCACCCCGGTAAGGATTGCAAATCTGATACACTCATCCATCGATTTGAGATTGGAGAAGAACCCTTTCAACATCGCCTGGTTCTTTTCAAACTGTTCCGGATTATCTTCTATGCCGAGAAGGGGTTTGTCGTATTCATCCACGAGAATCACAACTTTTTGTCCTGTAGCCGTATAGATACCACTTATAAGATTCTGGAATCTAAGGGCCACGTCAAGGTCTTTACGTGGTTCAATCCCGAAAGCTATTTCATAAGTTGATACACTTTCCGTCAGTCTTTGTTGCAATCCGTCAGGTTGGTCATATAGCCCCACATTAAAATCGAAGTGTAGTACCGGTGTCGGAGTCCAATCCATATCCATCTCATCTATAGCGAGTCCTCTGAAGAGTTCCCGACGCCCGGCGAAATAGGCATGAATGGTAGATAGCAACAGACTTTTGCCGAAACGTCGCGGCCGGCTCAGGAATATATATTTGCCCTCCGATATCAATTGCGCTATGAGACGAGTCTTATCCACATATGTGTAGCCTCCCTCAATGAGAGAGGGAAACGACTGTATTCCGATGGGGTACCTAAGTTTGCTCATATATTGAAGTTGTTTAAACTTATTTACGAACTAAAAAACTTATAATGAAGAGTTAACCCAAACATTCTTTTTATTAATCTTCCGTCATCTTTTTGGCGTATTTTCCTTCATTCATCAGTCACGATGCCCGCATCGCTCCTTCTTCATGAAGAAAAATCCGACTCAAAAATCTGACAAAATCTTAATAAAAAAATAAGTTTAAACAACTTCACTTCGAATTATATTGCAAATATAACGTTTTTATACTGCAATCCCAAATTTAAACGATTAGTTATGTCGAAGGGTTAAGATAAAACAGAAAGGGAGGCTCCGCATGGGGGCCTCCCTTTTGGTTATAGATAAGGGTTGGAAATTACTTCTTGAAGAGGCGGAAGAGTTCGCCTATCCAGAGGACGAGGGAGGTGGAGCCGATGATGATTGCCCAGTCGGAGAGGCGGAGGGGGGTGACGTTGAAGAATTCTCCGCCGATGCTCACAATCAGAATCTGACCGAGCAGAATGACGAAGGCGATGAAGAGGAATCCGCTGCATCCCTTGAAGTGGAAGGCTGAGCGTCCGGTGGCAAAGGCACGGGCGTTGAAGAGATTCCAGAACTGGAGGAATACGAAGAGGGTGAAGAACATCGAGAGTTCATATGCCGTCAGTGATGGATTCTCCGCATCAACAGCAGGCTGAGGGATGAAAGAGAAGAGCTGTGTCATGCTGTCGACGCTGTAATGCTCGAAGATCCAGAGGATTCCCAGGAGGATGAGGAAGAAGATACCGCCTACTCCGATGATGAACCACCACATGGGACGATTGATGATGAAGGCAGAGCGCGAACGGGGTTTTTCCTTCATCACAGATTCGGCCGGGGGGAGGGAGGCGAGGGCCATTGCGGCAAACGTATCCATAATCAGGTTGACCCAAAGCATCTGTGTCACAGTGAGGGGGGATTCCATTCCCATGAAGGCTCCGAAGAGCACGATGAAGCATGCTACGACGTTGACCGTCATCTGGAAAAGGATGAAACGCTGTATATTCTGGTAGAGCGAACGGCCCCACATGACGGCGCGACCGATAGAGGAGAAAGAGTTGTCGACGATAGTGATGTCGGAAGCCTCCTTGGCTACGGATGTGCCGTCGCCCATCGAGAGACCGACGTGGGCGGCCTTGAGAGCGGGGGCATCGTTGGTGCCGTCGCCGGTGACAGCCACTACTTCATTATTAAGCTGAAGATTCTCTACAAGGCGCTTCTTATCCATCGGGCGTGCGCGGGCGATGATCTTGATTTCCTGCACACGGCGCTTCACTTCCTCGTCGGAGAGTTCGGCAAATTCCGGGCCGGTGATGATGTTGCGGTCGGTGTCGACATCGTCGTTCCAGAGGCCGATCTGTCGACCGATCTCCTTAGCGGTGCCCGGGGTGTCGCCGGTCACGATTTTGACGTTGATGCCCGCTTCGAGCACTTCGGCCACGGCCTGCGGGACGTCGCTGCGGACGGGGTCGGAGATGGCGGTGATGCCGAGGAAAGTGAGATTAGAGGCTACGACGCGGCCGTCGGCAATGGAGGGATCGCCGGGTTGGAGAATCTGATAGGCGAATCCGAGAGTACGCATCGCCATGTTCTGATAATCGAGTAGCTGAGCGTCGATCTCCTTCTTGGTGACTCCCGACGTGTTGCGACACATGCCGAAGATAATCTCCGGGGCACCCTTGACGTAGAGGATAGTCAGACCGTCGGGGTTCTTCACGACTGACGCCATATATTTACGTTCGGTGGAGAAGGGGAGTTCCTCGACGCGGGCTACGCGGTCGCGGATATCCTGATAATTGAGGCCCTGCGCATTGAGGGAGAGGAGGAGCGCTCCCTCAGTGGGGTTGCCGAGGACGGAGGGTTTATCGCCCGAGAGGTCGAGCTGGGCCGTAGAGTTGACGGCCATATTTTCGTAGAGATAGGGGAGTTCATCCTTAGAGCCGAAGAAATCAGTGTGGTAGACCTGCATCTGATTCTGGGTGAGAGTTCCGGTCTTATCGGTGCATATGACGGTAGTGGCTCCCATCGTCTCACAGGCGTGCATCTTGCGGACGAGATTGTTGGTCTTGAGCATGCGTCGCATGGAATAAGCGAGGGAGAGAGTGACGGCCATCGGGAGACCTTCGGGGACGGCCACGACGATGAGGGTCACTGCTACCATGAGGGTCTGCAGGAGATAAGCGAGGAAATCGATCCAGCCGAAATCGGGGGTATTGAGGAAATACATCACGATTCGGCCTACGATGATGAGGGCGGCGAATACGTAGGAAATTTTGGTGATGAGATCGCCGAGACCGTCGAGCTGCTCGTTGAGGGGGGTCTTGACGGAATCATCGATCTGTGCGGCTTCGAAGACCTTACCGTTTTCCGTCATGTCGCCTACGGCGAGGACGCGCATGATGCCGTGGCCCTCCATGATCTTTGTGCCGCGCATGGCGTGATCGGAAGGGAAGGTGGCATCCTTGTCAAACTGGGCGGGGTCGGTGGTCTTGTGACACATCGGTTCGCCGGTCAGAGTTGACTCATCGATGTTGAGATGGACGGCTTCGAGGAGTTCGCCGTCGGCAGGGACCTCCTCACCGGTGTTGAGGATTACGATATCGCCTACGACGACATCCTTTCTGGGGATCTGAATGGCATTGCCGTCGCGGATTACCTGAACGGGTTCGTCATCGTTGACCTGATTGAGGAGGGCAAACTCCTTGTCGGCCTTGAGTTCGAAGATGAAAGCGAGGCCTGTGGCGAGGAGGATAGCGATGAAGATGCCGATGGGTTCGAAGAATACTCCGGCACCTTTGTCGAGTCCCCAGTATTCGTAGCAAGAGATAGCGATTGAGAGGGTTCCGGCAATGAGAAGGATTATGATCAGCGGGTCGCCGAACTTCTCGAGGAAACGCTTCCATAGCGGATCTTTCGCCGGGGGCGTCAGGATGTTGACGCCATGTTTTTTGCGGCTTTCCTCGACTTGGGCGGAGGATAGGCCGGTAAAATGATGTTGCGACATAATTAGTAGAAAATTTAATTATAGCGTAAAATTACAACATTTATTTCATTAATCCATTAAAATTGGAATATTTCATTCTGTGGGGGGTAGAAAAAGAGTCGGAGGCCTGCAATGTTGCAGGCCTCCGGAGCTTTATTTGAGGGGGATTTCGGGGGCTTATTCGGGTTTCATTGTGATTTCCACGTGGTCGGCGCCGGGGAGATGATTGCGGGCGAAGTCGCGGACGGAGGCCGGGGTCATACGGTCGAGGATGGGGGTGTAATCGGAGTCCATGTCGGGGCCGTATTGGTCGTAGACTTTGATGACGGTCTCCCAATAGCCGTTGTCGGTGCGGTTGTCGGAGATATTCTTGGCGAGGTAGGCCTTGATCTTGGCGAGTTCTTCGGGTGTGGGGCCATCGGTGGAGAGGTCGGCGATAGTGGAGCGAACGATTCCGAACACCTCCTCTTCATGGCCCGGCTCAACCTTAATATATACCGGCATAATGAAGCGCGAAGGGGTGTCGGGTCCGTTGAAACCGGCCGTCACGGAGCAATGGGAATTGATGCCGTAGGTGAGGCCCCGCTTTTCGCGTACTTCGGTCAGCAATCGGCTCTTCAGGATCTGGCCGAAGGCCTGCGCTGTCAGAATGTGTTCGAGGTCGTAGGGACATTCGCCGTTGAAGAAAGAATACGTGATCGACTGAGGAGTAGCCTCCATCGGATAGGTGTAGGAGAAGGAGTCATGACCTTTGAAGTAGCCGTAGCCGATGTCGCGTGCACGTTCTTTTCGACCGTTGCCGGGGAGGGAGGCGATATACTTCTCAATAAGCGTCCTTACATTCGAGTCCTCGAAATTACCGGTGATGATATATGTGAAGTCGCTCATGTCTCCGAAGCGATCGGCATGAATGGCGATAATACTGTCGTAATCCACGCGGTCCAGATCAGTCGGATAGAGTTTCTCTCCCAAGGGATGGCGGTTGTAGACGATGGAATGGATCGTGTCGCCCATGGCATAAGTGGCTGTGCGGTTGGGGTTCTCAAGTTTGGATCGGGTGGAGGCCATGAGAGCTCCGAAAGCGTTGTCGTCGCGGTTGGGAGAGGTTGCCTTAAGATATAGCAACTGAAGAGCTGTCTCGAGATCGGCCGGAGTTGTGACTGCGATAAGTTCTTCGTTGGTATTTCCGATCTTTACAGCCGACTTCACATTATGTCCGGCAAGGAGTTTGCGCAGACCCGTAGAGGAATGTCCGCCATAGCCGCTTGCCGCCAGAGCGTCATCGGTCATTTTGTACAGTGCCTTCTTTGCGGGGTCGTAATTCATTGAGAATCCGCCCGGACTCACACCCAGGATGCGCACCTCATCAGGTTTTGAATCGTTCTTGCGAAGAAATACTGTTATTCCGTTGGAGAGGGTGAGGTGACGGGTATTGAACGGACCGTCATTCTCGTCGGTAATCCTTCCCGGCTCGGGCAGAGCGGCAAGAAGGGGAGTATCGGCATAATGGTCAACAAAAGGCGTAATTGACGCGATATCAATGGCAGCCGCGTCGGCTGAAAGGGTTGCTTCTGTCAGGGTAGCCGCGTCTTCGGGAGTGGCATAAACGGTTGTAATCCGGTTGCGCCCGTCGGGATTGACGAGAGCAGCGAAATAATCGTTGACATCCTGAAGAGAGGTTGTGCGCTCCACACCCTTCATCATCTTATAATACTGTTCGGCGGAGGGAATTACGCCCCCACGTATGAAATGTTTTACATATTTTCGTGCGAGTTCGGTGTTGGTTTCAGCCGAGGCATTGGCATAGTCAGTGTTGATCTTCGACCGTTCGCTGAGTTTGGCGCGTTGTAGTTCGGTGTCGGTAAATCCATGAATACCTGCGCGGAGCAGCTCGGTGTTGAGAATGTCAAGAGTCTTTCGGGCCTTATCGCTATCGAAGGCCGTGGCGCGGAGCATGAGGGCGGTTCGGGTGGACGAAAGGAGAAATTTCTGCAAGCCTATTCCGAGATTGCTCCAGGGACAATCCGGAGTCTCCTCCAAAGCGTCAAAACGCTCTACCAGCATATCGCTTACGAGCGATCGTATATAGTCGCGGCGCACCTCCTCGATCGTGCCTTCCTCGGCGGGAGAAAGAAGGGGTTCTTTTACGTATAGCTGAATCATATTGGCCGACTGCTCCTTGTCGGTGCCAACGGCTATGATCGGAGTTGCATTGTCGGCGACTGCCACTTTCTCTGCATCCATAGCACTTTTCCCTCTCTTAAGATCGGAGAAATGCCTGATAATGGCTGCCTCCATCTTTTCGGGGTCGATATCGCCCACGATGATTACGGCCTGATTTGCCGGGTGATACCATTTCCGGTAATAATCGCGGAGAGCCTTCGGTTTGAAATTCTCGATAATCTCCGCTTTGCCAATCGGCATGCGCCGGCCATAGATTCCATTCTGATACACGGCCGGTGCGATTGAGGTCAGTATGCGCGAACCGGGCGATGAACGTTGGCGCATCTCTCCTTTGATTACTCCGCGCTCTTCATCGATATCCTTTTTGTCGAGCAGAAGCCGGCCGCTCCAGTCGCTGAGAATCATCACACACGAATCCAGAGCGCTCTCGCGGGAGGTAGGGACCTCACAGATGTTATAGACAGTCTCGTCGGTGGAAGTATAGGCATTAAGATTGCGTCCGAATTTCACTCCCAGACTTTCAAGATATGAGATGAGGGAATTACCCGGGAAATGCTCTGTGCCGTTGAAGCACATATGTTCGAGGAAGTGGGCCAGACCTCGCTGGTTCTCCTCTTCATTGATCGAACCTACTTTCTGCGCGATGAAGAAATCGACCTGACCTTCCGGAGAGGCATTATGCCGGATATAATAGGTCAGTCCGTTGGGGAGAGTTCCCGTCTTTACGTCGGGATCAATCGGCAGAGCGGGCGCGGCTGCCGCAGAGAGCGCCGCGCTGAAGAGAAGAGAGGTAAACAATGATCGTTTCATCTTTAAAATATGAAGTTTAGATTAATTGCATAATGAGAGAGCGAAGCGACGGAATTCCAATACGTAGCGTTCCATTCCGCGCCTAAGGCCACGGCGAACTTGCCGGCGAAAGTGCGTAAGGCTCCGACGCGGACGCCGGTTGCAATGCTGCGTGAAGAATCGAGCAGGAACGCACCCTGCTCAGCGCGTTGGAGTCCGGCCATTTCCGCGTCGGACCTGTCAAGACTCAGCATGCAGGAATAAGGGAACTGTGCCTTGAGGTAAGCGGAGGCATCGATGAGCCAGGAGCGCCCGACTTTAACGTCTCCGGCGGCTCGGGCTGATAATCCGGCAGCGTTGACGACCCGGTAGCTGTAGGGTTCGATGTAGGCGGAAGTGCGTCGGCTCCATTCCGGAGAGAGGAGGATATGAAAGCGGCTGACGGGTCCGAAGCGTAATCCCCAGCGGGCGGAGGCTGAAAGGGAGACACCATTGTCGGCATACATCTCATTCGCCCCGATGACGGGATAGATAGATACGGCCGGGTCGCCGAAAATGTTTTCACTACCGTGGCGCCGCCAGACGGAAAGATTACCTGCAACACCCCATTCGCCGGCAGAGGAGGGAGAGAGCCAACCGGCTTCCGCATCCAACTGATTATGCCATGCCCGGGCGAGAGGGAGGCGGTTGAGGTCGGAGAGGATATTCTCAAAAGAGAAGCGACTGAGGCGGCACGCTGCGAAAGCCCCCCGGCTGTCGCAGGGATACAGATTAAGATCGAGATGGACGCGAAAGCCGTCGTAATAGGTAGACAGGCCGTCGCCGGCGAAGCGATTATAGTGGGAGCCGAGACCGGTAAGATGATAGACCTTGTCGACTCCCATCTCACTCTTGAACTCCACCTCATTGGTCTGCTTATACTTCATGAATCCGAATCCGACTCCGGCATAATACCGGCCGGCACAACGATACAATCCACCGAGAGAGATGGAGAGACGGCCTACGACGTTGCGGGGACGCGGATCGACGTCGCGATATTGCAGCAGGGCTACGTAACTGATAGCGGCTCCCCAGGCCAGGCGGCCGCGACGATCGGCATAGCCACCGGAAAAACTGTACTGCTCGCGCTTGAGGTCGCCCCCGATCGAGTCGGCCAAGAGATAGGGGTAAAGTAGGGGAGCGTCGGCCGTCTCGTTCCATGCTACATTGCGGCAGACGCCATTGAGGTAAGAGGCATGTCCCCAGAGAGTGGAAGAGCGGTATTTCGTATATGTAGAGGCTCCGGCCTCCCAATAGCGGTCGGCGTCGCCTGTGCGCGGGTCGGGATTATCCTTGCGACGGGCGGAGGAATATGAGGCTCCGACCGACGTAATCCCCTTATCCATGCGCCATTGATTGACGGCCGGATTGAGATAGGCCTGAGCAGCTATTTCCCACAGTCCGGAATATTGATCGGAGAAGGCGCCCATAAGGCGGTCGGCCGTCGGACGGGGCGGCATGGAATCGGGCGCATCGGTAGGCATCGCGGCAGGAGAAGCGACGGCGGTAGCGCAGAAAGCGATTGACAATATAAAGATAAGGGTGAATGATCGTAACATCCGATTTGGCGAAGATTAGAGTGGATCAGGGGATGGGGGTTAGGCCGTCGTAGGTGAGGCCGGAGGCCGGAGTACCATAGATATCCGTGGCGGTCTGCTGCTTCTCTATTTCAGAAGGGATACACATGCGGTTGAAATCTTCGGAGGAATTATTGGTGTCGGCGAATACGGCGCGACCGTCGGGAGCTACGTAGAGCAATTTGCGTCGGACGCTGCGGAAATAACGGGTCTTATCCTTGTCGATAGTGCCGCAGCCGGTCCAGCCGCAGTCGAGAGCCGGGGCGCAGACCCCCCAGGCGAACATTGCATCCACCGAACAGTTGACAACGTCGACAATCCATTCATTCGGCAGGCGGTAGGCCGATTGCGACATGGGGAAAGTGCCGACGTTGGTGATGAGGTCGTAATCATAGGAGTAGAGATAGTCGGTAAGATATGTGTCGCGGTCGACGGGGATGCGGGCGATGCCGTAGGCCTTGAACCCACGATTGTGGAGGAGCCAGAAAGAGAGAGTGTAGCAATACCATTTATCCATATTGGGGGCTACGCCGTCGATGTCGAGGCTGCTCGGCTGGGTCGATATGTCGTACCATTCGAAATCGGCGTTGCTGAGATCGAAAGAGTAGGGATTGGCTACGCGATGATCGATGGCCGTATCGGCGATGAGGAGGTATTCACCCGGGAGGACGGGGACGTCGGTGCCGGAGCCGGGGATGGTATATAGAGCGTCGACCGTCATGGCTTCAGCCATGATGTCGGGGGAATAATTATACTTCTGAGTGGTGAGGAATTTCGACTCGAAGAGGGTAAGGCCGTCGGCGTAGATTACGTGGTCGGTATTGTTGTAGAGTTTGATATAGTCGTCGCCGTTGTATTGATTGCCCGAGGAGCGGAGGGTGCCGGCGAAGAATATTTCGGAGATGATGAGATCGTCGGTCTCAATATTGTTGTAGGCAGTAAGGGCAATGACGGCGGAGGAGCCGGATATGCTGACGCTCTGAGCGTTGGCGCGCAGGGTGGTAGTGGCTGCTCCGGAGGCGAACACTCTTGCCGAATAGCTGACGTCGTAGAGTCCGGGGATGAGTTCGATTTCCGACTTGAGGGAGAATTCATAGGTGCGTCCGGAAGAGATGTTGCGGAAAGAGAGAGATTCGTCTACTACTTCCGCTTTATCGGGGAGCTCGGGGAGGGTCAGCTCGATGCTGACGGGGGTGCGCTTCGCGGCGTCGGAGGCTGTCAGCGGGTCGTCGCAGGCGGTCAGACTGATGGCGGCCGCTATAATTAAGAGAAGGTATTTCAGAGATGTATTCATTTTATTTGTGGGGGGTATTTTGGAGGATGAAATATTCATTTAAGATTCAGAAGAGAGGATTCAGAAGGTCAGTTGGGCTTCCATTCCGAAATAGGCGGAGGAGGTGCGTCGGATGAGGATACCGTTGTTGGTATAGTCGGGGAGATAATCGACAATGCGGTTGACGAAGGCAGAGATTCTGAGGTGGCGTCCGATCTCCTTTGTAGCCTTCAGATTGAGATAGACGGCGGGGGGCACGGTCTGGGTGGCGTAGGAGGTCTCGTTGAAATATCGGATCAGATATTGGAGCATAATATCGGAGCGGTCGGCCTCGGTGTAGGGATGAATCTTTCCGTCGGCGGCGCTGATGTAAGCGGTGGGGACACCGTTGTCGCGAAGACGGCGGGTCTTTACATACCACATGCATTGGACGGAGGTAGAAAATATCAGTCCCCAGCGCGGAATCTGTGTGTCAAACATGAAATTGGTGTTGAACTGCTCGTTGACGCGACCTTCGTCGGTAGCGTAGATGCCGACGAACTTCTCGCTGACGGCCGTAGAGCCTACGACGTCGTTGACGGGGGTGAAGAGCATCTGCGAATTGGAATAGCGGCTGCGAAACCATGCTCCGTTGATGATAAGCGAGGTGCGGATAGCCTGCCATCTGGCGGTGTTGATCTGAAATTCGATGCCCTGCTTGTCGATTCGGCTGCCGTTGGTGGCCTTCCGGTAGCCGTCGAGGACGGAGGTGTCTTCATAGGGGAGGTCGGAAAGGACGGGCGGCGACGTGAGTGAGCCCGGGATTATTCCGGATGCGTCGTATTTCCGGAGAGCGTATGCGCCGTAGACGCTCGAATAGCGATAGCCGGAGCGCATATTCTCGCGGAAATACGTGATGGAGATGCGATTCATGCCCATGTCGGCCCCGAGGCGCACCTCCCACTTCTGATTGCGTGCGGCGCGGAGATCATAATTTGTGGGGTCGTCGATATACGTGCGCAGGCTTATCAGGCTGCAGTTGAGAGGATCGTTGATATCGTAATAGTTGAGCTGAATGAGATCGTTATAACTGACCTGAGGATAGAGATAGTCGATGGTGGGCATCTTGGTGGTCAGTCCGTAGCCGCCGGCTATGAGGATATTTATGGGGCGGGAGGAAGTGATTTCCGGGAAATGGAACACGGCGTTGAAGCGCGGATCGAGATAGGGACGCCCGGCGAGGTAATATCTTTTGTCGAGGTTGACGAGCGACTGTAGGCGGAGGCCGGCCTGGAGTTCGAGGATGGTGTTGCCGAGAGTGGCTTTTACGTTATCTTCCAGATAGGCCGAGAGGATGTCGAGGGCCGGGATGTCTCTGTAGGCGCGTGGACGGGTGGTCCATGCGGCGCCGAGCGGGCGGGAGAGGTCGTAGACCTGTCCTTCGCCAAAATTCTTCGAGAGGGAGAATTCGATTCCGGCCTTGTAGTCCTGACTCCATTGGCCTGTGGACCGGCGGCCGTTGGAGCTGACTTTCAGAAATAGTGCCAGGGGGCGGCCGTCGCTGACGAAATCGGCGATGTATTCCTGCAGTAGGTAATGGCCGATGCTTTCCCCCTCCTCCATCGAGCCTGGAGCGACCGATGCGCGTTGGGGAGCGACCTGCTTGCGGCGTGTGAGCCGGTCGTGCTGATAGCTGAGAGAAGCGTTGAAGCGGATAGCGTCGATCCAGCTGATGCGTCGCAGGCGGAGAGAGAGGTCGGAGGTGAGAGCCCAGCGGTTGTAGGAACTCTTATATTCGTCGATTTTATTATAGTTGAGGTCGGGGTCGACCTTTACGTTGTCGAAAGATCCGGTGTAGTCGGCTCCGATAGTCCAGTCGGTGGAGAGGGGGGAGTCGGAGGATCCGAAAAGGAGGTGGCCGCGGACGGAGCCGTTGAGGCGCTTATAGTTTTCGCGAGAGTCGCGCGGGTCGCTGCGGGAGTCGAGAAAGCCGGCGTCGAGATTGATGACCTGCCGGCCAATGGCCAGGCCCTTTCCGGCGGAGAAGAGTTTGCTGTATTCATCGGCTTTGAATCGGGCTGTGAAGGGAGTGGCTTTCCGGATGCGGCGGATATTGACGAGGCCCGATGTCAGATTGCCGTACTCTGCGGAGGGGATGCCGCGTACGATTTCGACGCTTTCGATATTATCTGTGGAGATATTGCGCATGTCGACCCCTTTATTCATCACGCTGCGACGCCCTTCGGGATCGGATGATGAGGCGGAGGGGACGCCCTGGAGATTGGCGTCATTGTTGATCGGCGCACCGTCGACCATGAACATCGTGCCGAGAGATGTGATGGCGTAATCGTCGCTCGTGTCGGTCTTCGCTCCGGTAGCGCTGACGCCTCCCGTCTCGCGGAGAGTGATGGTGTTGGCCTTGTTCATGTCGGGGGTCTGGGAGATGTTGCCGGGGAGGAGTTCGAGGAGGTCAGTGAAGCTGGTAGGCTGGAGATGGTCCATGGCAGAGCGGTCGATGCGCGAAGTGCTTGTCAGACCGTGGCTTTCACGGGCGGTGATGACTACTTCCTGTAGCGTGCGGGTGTCTTCGTCGTCGTCATATCCCTGCGGAATAGTGTCGGCGGGAATGGCAGGATGATGCGCCACGCTGTCGGCACGTTCTTTCGCAGGCTCACCGGCGGCGACTGCGGGAGCGAGGAAGATCGAGATGAAAAAGAGATGTATGATGATAAGGATGATTCTCATTGTGTAGGTCGGGCCGATGGGGGTATTGGATTCGGCGACTGCAAAATTAATGCATATTGCGCGTGCGCGAAATACTCAAAAATAGGTAATATGAGCGGAGAAGATTATGAGGAAAGCATGGATTGAGGGCGACGCAGAGTGAAAAATCCCTAAAAATGAGTATTGCCGCAGATGTTGACAATCTCTAATTTTGCAGCCGGAAACGATACGCAACAAAATTTAATATCATCATACAATATGAAAAAACAATTACTTCTTTTTGCAGCGGCTGTGACTGCCCTCGGTATGGCGGCTCAGCCGGCTCAGGCTCCTGTGGCAGTCTGGGGTAATCTTATCGACGGCGATACGGCAGCCGGAGATCAGTCGACGGATATGGCCTTGGATAATTCCGGAAATGTCTATTGGTATGGCACTTATGGTTCGACGGAAACGGAACCCGACGTGCGTTATGCCGGAGAAGTGATATATGCGGGTGCTCCCTTTAATGCCGGGGCGACTCAGAATAATAACTATACTCTGATCAAGACCGATAAGAACGGACGCAAGCTCTGGACGGTATATACCGACAGCGGCGACTTTGCCAATAATGCGGGTTTCTGTGCGGCTACGGCCGACGGGGGCGTCGTGACGGTGGCCAAGGTGCGCCATACTGACGGCATGCTCGACAAGAATATCATCTTCCATAATGCCGACGGAACGCCCTTTGAGATCGATTGGAAATGTGACCGTCGCTATTACCGTCTTGCTGTCACCAAGATTTCCGGCGACGGGGTAGTGGAATGGAACCGTATGGTGGATTTCTCTACTGAACCCGGAGTGGCTGCGGGAGGAAATTATGCTACCTTCTGGCCTGACGTATTCAACGTCAGCGGAGGCACAATCGATGACAACGGCAATATTTATATCGCTCTTAACTATCGCAATCCTATGACTGTGGCCGGTAAAGACGGTGAGCCGGTAGTGTTCACTCCGGTCAATAATAAGAGTTGGAACGGTGATTCGCAGGGTGTATGCGGCGATTTTATGCTCCTCTCTCTCGACAGCGAGGGCTATTATCGCAATGCGCTTCAGCTTGAGGGGACTTGCGCTGCCTCTTACTGTCAGAAACTCGAATGGGCTTCCGGCACTCTTTATTGCCAGGGTTATATCGTAGGCGAAGAGGGCGTGAAGATGAAAGTCGGGGAGTATACGCTGGCTCCGACCACTGTGATGAGTCCGCTCGTGATGGCTCTTGATTCCGACTTGAAGCCCGAATGGGCGAAATGCTATCCGGCTGAGAAGGTCGATGGAAAGAATGCGTTGCAGAATGTAGGAATCTCACATATCGGGGATGCGCTTTATCTCTGCGGACAGTATAATCTGAAATTTTCTGATCCCGACAATTCCGAGAATTTCCTGACTGCTACTCAGGGTAGTCTCCGAGAGGGATTCGTATTGAAACTTGACGCTGCGACGGGTAAATGGCTTGCAGCCCGCGATAGCCGTGATGATAACTGGAATAATCCGTCGGCTACGGCCAAGACCGGTCTGACGGGCTACTTTCAGGTGTTGCCTTCGCCTGTGACTACTTCATCCGTATTCGTATTCGGGTATGTGATGAATGCTCAGGTCGGTGTGTTCCTCCGCGAGTATAATGCCGATACGCTTGAGGGTGTGCTTCCGGAAGGTGAGTATAATATCGTGACGGGTGGAGGTGTGCCCTCATGTCAGTGTGCCCTGCTCGACCCTGATAGCGGTGCGCTTTATATTACGGCTCGCGGTAATCAGGCCTTCACTCTTCTTGGCGGAGATAAGACGGCTGCTCCCGTAAAATGGGGCGTTCTGGCCGCTCGCTTCGACCTCGGCGAACCCATCAATACTGTAGTAAGCCGATTTGATGAAGAGTCGGACGCTCCCGTAGAATACTATACTCTTGAGGGCCTTCGCGTGGATAATCCTTCGGCAGGTCTTTACATCCGCCGTCAGGGCTCGAAAGCTACGAAAGTAATTATTCATTAAAGTAATGAGTAGCAAGTGATAAGATCTGCTTCGAAGATTGAACTTGCTCGAATTAAATTATTAAGTAGAAATGTGGCGGCAGAGCCGCTGCATCGCAATGGTTAAATAATTGGTTAGTCTGTATCACAAGTAGTTGTACGGGTCGGAAAAGATTGTCATTGTCGACAATCTTCCGGCCCGCAACTCGTTGTGTGAAGCATAATGCAAGAAACTGTTAGGGCCAGGGCAGCGGCGATGCAACCGGATTGCATAGTTGGCTGCCTTATTGCAAGGCTCTGCAGGTTTTATTAAATTTGCGTTGAAAATAAAGTTGTTTAAACTTATTTTTTATTAAGATTTTGTCAGATTTTTGAGTGGATTTTTCTTCATGAAGAAGGAACGATGCGGGCATCGTGACTGATGAATGAAGGAAAATACGCCAAAAAGATGACGGAAGATTAATAAATAGAATGTTTGGTTTAACTCTTCTTTATAATTTTAATAGTTCGTAAATAAGTTTAAACAACTTCAATAAATAGGATGACATGAGAGTTAGTTACTCTGCAATATATAAGACTTTTGTGAAAGACCGGTTCGGGTGTCTGTCGGCGAAGGCGTCGCGAAGGATGCTGTCCGGACTGTTGCTTACGATGATCGGTTCTGCCGGGGCCTATGGTCAGGAGACGGTGGATTCGGTCGGGGTCAGTCGGGAGCTGGAAGAGTTCGTGTTTGTGAAACGGCGTCCGGGGACTATGAATCTCAGCGGTCCGGAAACGGGCTTTCAGGTAGATAAGTCGGAACTCTTTCGGGCCGCATGCTGCAATCTTGGAGAGAGTTTTACGACTAATGCATCCGTCGACGTTGACTATGCCGACGCTGCGACCGGGGCGAAGCAGATAAAACTCCTGGGACTGTCCGGATCTTACGTGCAGATGATGACTGAGAATCTACCTGCGTTCCGGGGAGCGGCGATGCCTTATGCGTTTCGATATGTGCCGGGGCCGTGGATGAAGAGTATCCGCGTCTCGAAGGGAAGCAGCACCGTAAAGAACGGTTATGAATCGATCACCGGTCAGATAGATATCGAATATCTTAAGCCGCAGGATGAGCGTAAGGTAAATGCAAGTGCTTATTTCGACAGCGATCTGCGTCTCGAACTGAATGCTGATGCCAACTTCCATGTTACCGATAAGTTGAATACGGTCGTTCTCGCCCATTTCGAGGATCGCTTCATGAATCATGATGCCAACGACGATGGATTTGCCGACATGCCCTCCATCCGGCAGTATAATCTAATGAATCGCTGGAATTATTTCGGTGAGCGATATATATTTCATGGCGGACTCTCATTTATTGATGAGCGGAGCCGGGCCGGACAGGTCGGTCATCATGCACCCTCTGATCCTTATCTCATAAATCTTGACACGCGCCGATATGAGGGCTATATGAAGCATGCGTTTATCCTCAATAGAGAGCGTAACAGCAATATTGCTCTGGCGGGTAATCTTTCGATGCATGAACTTGATGCGGCGTATGGCCGAAAACTATATGACGTCAATGAGAAGGCGGCGTATGCGCAGCTGATGTATGAGTCGGATTTCACTTCGAAGCATAATCTGTCGGCGGGTATGAGCCTGAACTATGATTATTTCGGACAGCATCTGAGGAGGCTGCCGACGGCGTCGGAGCCTGATTATCTCAGGGAGAAGGAGACTGTGGGGGGAGCTTACGCTCAATATACTTTTAAACTCGATTCGCGGCTTACGGCTATGGCCGGAATAAGAGGGGACTACAGCAGTCAGTATGGGTTTTTCGTGACGCCGCGATTTAATGTGCGCTATAAGCCGACGGATGTGCTGACGCTGAAGGCTTCGGCCGGGAAGGGGTATCGTACGGTGCATGCCTGGGCGGAATATAATTATCTGCTCGCAAGCGGACGTGAGTTGGTGGTGGAGAATCTGAAGCAGGAAGATGCGTGGAATTATGGAATCAGTGCCGACGTGTCGATCCCTGTAGGAGCTCAGACTCTTCGCGCTTCGGCTGAATATTTCCGCACTGATTTCAGGCAGCAGGCCGTGGTGGATTATGACAGCGATCCGGATCGGCTTACGATTGCCAATCTGGATGGTAGATCTTATTCGAATGTGTTTCAGGTGGAGGTGAATTTTGAGTCTTCGTTTGGAATAAGTGCTACGGCGGCTTATCGCCTTAATGACGTGAAGACTACGTATTCCGGAAAACTGATGGAAAAAGCGCTGACTTCAAAATATAAGGCGTTGCTGAGCGTTGGATATAAGACTCCGTTGGAGTTGTGGCAGTTTGACGCTACGATCGTGCTGAATGGGGGCGGCCGACTGCCGGCTCCGTATCAGCTCAGCAACGGGGATATGAGCTGGGCGGAGCGTTTTCCGGCTTTTCCTTCGCTGAATGTGCAGGTGACGCGATGGTTTCGCCATTTCTCTATCTATGCCGGAGGAGAGAATCTGACCAACTACAGGCAGAAGAATCCTATAGTCAATGCTTCGGATCCGTGGAGCCGGACGTTTGATCCGACGGTGGTGTGGGGACCGATCACGGGTGCGATGGGATATCTCGGAGTGAGAGTGAATTTTTAAAAGATTCAGATAGTAAATAAATTTAAAATCAATATATTAGAATGAAAAGATTGATGACAATCATTGCCCTGGCTGCAATTGCAGCCGGGTCGATGGCAGCAAAAGATATTCAGAAGGTTATCGTGACGACGGAGCCTCAGATGCATTGCTCCGGATGTGAGAATAAGATTAAAAACTTCTTCCGGTTTGAGAAGGGTATCAAGAAGATTGAGACAAGTGTACCCGAGCAAACAGTCACTATTACCTATGATGCGGATAAGACTTCCGAGCAGAAGATCATAGATTCTTTCTCGAAGATCAATTATGAGGCCTCTAAAGTAGATACTTCTGCAGAGAAGGCTGAGTAATATAGATGAAAGCTGAGTAATATAGATGAAAAATGATAAAGGCTCACAAACTTGTGAGCCTTTATCATTTTAGTGTCTGTAAGAGGGATATCTCTGCTATTTGTGGGTAGCGGTATCAGTGGGAATCGATGTTGTCGGGGGTGAGTCCGGATTCTCCGGTGACGGGCATTGAGTCGATGAGAGCCATTTCGGCGTCGGAGAGGGAGAAGTCGAATACTTCGAGATTCTGACGCATGCGTTCTTCGTGAAGTGATTTAGGCAGGGGAATAACGTTATGCTGTATCGCCCAGCGCAGGCATACCTGTGCCGTACTTTTGTCATGTGCCGCGGCAATCTCCTTCAACAGTGGGTTCTCCAACACTCGTGTCCGTCCTAACGGCGACCACCCTTCCACTACTATTCCGGATTTTTGGCAACGAAGCAGAGTCTGAGGCTGCATCCAACCGGGATGAAATTCTATCTGGTTGACGGCGGGGATGACGTCGCTTTCATCGGCGAGGGCGTCGAGATGTTCTGGGCCGAAGTTGCTGACACCGATAGCGCGGACTCTTCCCTCGTCAAGCAGTCGGCACATAGCCTTCCACGTCTGCGAATTGATTTCGCGCCAGTCGGTATAACACGCGGCCGATGCCGGCCAATGGATAAGGTAGAGATCGATATAATCCAATCCTAATGCCGAGATTGAGCGATCGAAAGCCTTAAGGGTGGAGTCATACCCGCGATCTTTATTCGCCACCTTCGTTGTCAGAAATATCTCACTTCGGCTTACCTCCGATTCAGCGATAGCGCGCCCTACTGCCGACTCATTCTCATAGAGAGTCGCAGTATCAATCAATCGATAACCACATTCAATAGCTTTTTCGACGGCATCTATACCCTGCGCATCGTCAGGAGCCTTATACGTCCCGAATCCGATAGCCGGAATCCGAACCCCATTATTAAGTTCTAAATCAATATTCTTCATATATACTTTCAACGCTTCAACCAACATTCGGTTTAAGAAATCTCGTCAGAACCAATCTAATAATAAATGTTAACGATAAAATAGCCTATTTTATCGTTAAGTAACTCTTAAAAATAAGTGTTTCTCAGAGCAGTTGAGAATATAAACTTATTTTAAAGAGATACTTAATGATTCATAATTATACAATTCATAATTTGGAATTTAACAGGCTCTTAAATTTCCACTCTACTGACGAACATAAAATTAGTTTATGTTAAGCAAGGCAGAAATGTAAAATTACCATTGCTATGATTTGTGCGCATGCCCCCGCGTAGCGGGAAATTACAATAGGCCCGTATCAATCAACGCAATAGTGTTGATTGGTGCGGGTATCGAGAAAAAAGAAAATATAAATTTATTGAGCCCTGCGTTAGCATGGGCTACCCACGGCGAATTGCTACTTAATCTTTAAATTTTTCCTTCTTTCATAACTATCTGCGAAATTAATGATAACTTTATTGCTCTTTAATACTAATCTTTTAGTGTCTTTGATGTAAATTGCTTAGTGTTTTTGATGTAAATCATTTTGAGTTTTTGATATTGTCTGTGTTATCAATGCGAAAAATCGTGGTAATTGGGTATGATGTTCAAATAAGAATAGTCAGTATTGACTTCTCCTGAAAAATCTTGACTTACTCAAGTCTTATTTTTAGCGGGGATATTGGATAATATATCCATTTTATATAAATTTGCATGACATTAAATAACTGAAGAAATATGAANAATGTAGGTGATAAGGTNCAGGACCTTTTAGGAGTTGATGCAGATGGTAAGGAAATCCGACTGAGTGACTATCCCGGGAAGAAGGTGGCTCTCTATTTCTATCCGAAGGATAACACTCCGGGTTGCTCGGCTGAGGCCTGCAGCCTGCGCGACGGTTATGAGGATCTGCTCAAGGCCGGTTATCAGGTGATAGGAGCCAGTGTCGATGCTCCTGCTTCGCATAAGAAGTTTATCGAAAAATATAATCTCCCGTTCCCNCTCATCACGGATGCTGATCATCATCTNGTGGAGGAATTCGGAGTGTGGGGCGAGAAGAAACTGGCCGGCCGACAGTATATGGGCACTTTCCGCACTACCTTTATTATCGGTACGGACGGAGTAATCGAACGTGTCTTCACTCCTAAGGAGGTGAAGACCAAGATACATGCTTCGCAGATTCTTGATTCGTCGAAAGCCTGAGGTCTGCGCTGATGAGTAAAGATTTAGATCTGGAGGTGGCCNNGCGTACCGGGCTGCCGGCGAAGGGAGTGAAGGCCGTNATCGGTCTGCTCGATGATGGGGCGACGGTGCCTTTCATCAGTCGCTATCGTAAGGAGGCNACNGGNGCGNTNGATGANGTGGCGGTNCGNANTATNGAGACNACTCTCCGGCAGGTGCGTGAGCTTGAGGCGCGCCGGGAATTCGTAGAGAAAGCTATCGATGAGGCCGGAGGAATGACTCCGGCTATTAAAGCACGTCTGGATAAAGCGGGCTCGCTGACCGATGTGGAGGATATTTATGCGCCGTTCAAACCGAAGAAGCGNACTCGTGCCACGATTGCCCGTGAGAAAGGACTCGAACCGCTTGCGAAGAAGATAATGGCAGGTCANCTTCCGGTGGCTTCCGACGATGAATTGGCGGGTGCGTCAGATATTATCGCTGAGTGGGCTTCCGAGTCGACGCGTCTGCGAAATATGACTCGNCGCACTTTGCGACAGTCGGGTNGGCTGGTCACCTCAGCAGTGAAAGGACGGGAGTCGGACCTTGAGGGTTCGCCGCTNGCTCANTATGCGGGTTTTGAAGCGGGCGTGCGCAGGATTGCTTCGCATCAGTATCTTGCNCTGCGGAGAGCGGAGCGGGAAGGATTGGTGAGAGTGAAGTATGATCTCGGGCGNGATGGAGAGCGTCTGGATGATTCGCTTTGTGAGGCATTTATTCCGCAGCGCTCCGGTCGGGACACCTCTGCCGTAATCGCCNGGGCCGTGCGCGATGCATCGAAGCGGNTGNTGAAGCCTTCGGTAGAAAATGAAATCTCTGCCGAACTTAAGGAGGAGGCCGATCGNGTGGCTATNGATATNTTCTCCGGCAATCTGCGACAGTTNCTTTTGGCTGCCCCTTTGAAGAATAAGCGGATATTGGGAGTTGATCCCGGNTATCGCACCGGNTGNAAGGTCGTGGCTCTTGATGAACAGGGAAATCTGCTTGAGGATAGCGTAATATATCCTACTGCTCCGAAGAATGATACTGCGGGAGCGGCCCGAATTGTGGAGCGCCTTGTAAGCCGGCATCAATTGAATGCCGTAGCTTTGGGCAATGGGACTGCTTCGCGTGAGACGGAGCGATTCCTGAAGCAGAGTGGCATCGTAGATCCCAAGGAGGTGTATATGGTAAGCGAGGATGGAGCGTCCGTCTATTCCGCTTCGGAGGTTGCACGCAAGGAATTTCCTGATAAAGATGTGACGGTGCGTGGCGCTGTCTCTATCGGCCGCAGGCTGATCGACCCGTTGGCGGAATTGGTGAAGATTGATCCGAAGTCGATCGGAGTGGGNCAGTATCAGCATGANGTCGACCAGNCGCGGCTGAAGGATGCTCTGGATTTTACGGTGATGGCTTGCGTAAATAGTGTGGGAGTCGATGTGAATACGGCTTCTGAGAAACTCCTCTCTTACGTGTCGGGTATCGGTCCGGCATTGGCTGCAAATATCGTGAAGTACAGAGCGGAGAATGGTCCGTTCCATTCGAGGATGGAATTGAAGCGTGTGCCGCGGCTGGGCGATAAGGCTTTCGAACTATGTGCCGGTTTTCTGCGTATTGCAGGCGGTAAAGAACCGCTTGACAATACGGGCATNCATCCCGAAAGTTATGGTCTGGTAAAGGAGATGGCCCGTAGCATCGGGGCNGCTCCCGAGAGTCTGCCTTCTAATCCGACGCTGCTTGATAAGATCGACGTGGAGCGACTGGCTCGCGAAGGAAAGGGTGGTCTGGAGACNATGAANGATATNATCAGCGAACTNCGNAANCCCGGTCGCGATCCGCGACTNGANGATGCNTCNTCGCAGTTTGTNCCAAGCGTAGAAACTTTTGAGCAACTCGCTGTCGGGCAGAAGGTGAATGGCAAAGTCAGCAATATCACNGCTTTCGGAGCGTTTNTCGATCTCGGAATAAAAGAGAATGGTCTGCTGCATATCTCACGCCTCTCAAAGCGTAGAGTCAATGCTGTCAGCGACGTCCTGAAACTCGGTCAGCAACTCGAGGCCACCGTAATCGAACTCGATCCGGTGCGCCGGCGTATTTCCCTATCCCTAATAGAGTAACCTTTCCTCCTAACCCGGATTATACAAGCAATCGAATAGTGGAGTCGGGGAGATCAGCATCCCGATCGGGCATGAATTCATCGGATTCTATGGAGAGAAGCTGATCTACTGATTCGATGCGGTGGCTGACGATATAGCNCAGCAGGAGTCCGCGGAGAGTCTTTAATCGATTGGCGCGCGGAGTGCGCAAAGCGCCCCCTTCGGTCATCTCCTTGAAATCCACCTTCCACACCTTTGCAACCTGTGTGATGCGTTTCCAATCGAAACATTTCGCTGCGTCGGCCGGCATCAGATCCAGAATGGTACTGATGCTTCCGGCGTGAATGTTTTCGAGGAGATAATCGGTCAATCGGTCGCGCCAATAACTATAGA
This sequence comes from Bacteroides sp., assembly GCA_014801585.1. Classification (GTDB taxonomy): domain Bacteria; phylum Bacteroidota; class Bacteroidia; order Bacteroidales; family Muribaculaceae; genus Lepagella. Next base: position 5,367 of record JAAVDX010000017.1, on the reverse strand, counting down.
ANGGNCGACCNCCGGGTGCAAGACGCGTCGTGAAATCCAATCGATAAGGTTTCACGAAATCAGAGGGGCGCAACAAGCCGTAGAGTGAAGAGACGATACCGATCTTATCTGCGGCCCATTCCCGGTCAGATACTGAAAGCGAACCGTAGTCGAATGCCTTAAACACAACGCCGGTATAGGCAGTGATAGCCTCCTCACCGCTAAGTTTATTCGGGAANTCATAAATCATAGCGCATGCACGTGCAGCCAGAGAATCGCTTATACCCACCGCCTCTGCAATTTCCGACGCCGACATATCGCGCAACCCNTCCATAATCGCATCGGCCACATTCTCAAANACGGGCCTATGCGCCACAAACTCTTCAGGCGTAATGCTCCGCAGACATTCGCTCATCGTTTTCGATTCAGCAATCAGAGAAAAAATCATATCTACANCAAATTATAAGATATATTTAACGNCCCTGCAAATTTAAACAAAAACTCCTGAATTATCAATTCCCGAGATTGTATCTTAATCCGGGATTATATCTTAGCTGATGCGTTTCTTGTAGGTTGGGGAGGAAAAAATCCGACTTGTTCAAAAATAATCAACAAAATGGATAATAAACATTGATTATCTCAAAATATGTTGTAATTTTGTGCCGTCTCCTATATGACGCAATAGGATAACACCTTTATTGAATTATTGAAACCTTGCAATCTAATTCGGGGAAATAATTGAAATCCCACTGAAATATTGCATGTTTTTAACAAGTAAAGGTAATATGATATAAATTTGCATCAACGAATAATAATAATCAAACTTAATACTACTGATAATGGCAATTAATCTTCAAAAAGGACAACGCATTGAGATCGGTCTCCGTAAAGTAGGAGTGGGTCTTGGCTGGGATCCTAACACAAGCACAGGATATGACTTCGATCTTGATGCTTCCGCATTCATGCTCGGTGAGAATAAGAAACTTCCTCAGGATGAGTTCTTCGTGTTCTACAACAATCAGATTTCTCCGGATAAGGCNGTGGAGTCNTCAGGNGATGACCTGACCGGTGGTAATAGCGATGGGGGTGATGATGAGACAATCACCGTAGATCTCTCAAAAGTAGATCCACGGATTCAGGAGATTGTATTCACCGTCACGATTCACGAAGCGGTTGCACGTCGTCAGAACTTCGGACAGGTACACAATTCTTATATCCGTATCTATAATGCGGAAACTAATGAGGAGATTGCCAAGTATGATCTTGACGAAGACTTCTCTATCGAAACTGCCGTAGAATTCGGACGCCTTTATAAGCGTAACGGCGAATGGAAGTTCGAAGCTATGGGCACCGGTTATAAAGGTGGGCTTCAGTTCTTTGTTGATAAATACGTAGGTTAAGTATCACATAATACATATTTCTGTAATGGCAATTAATCTTGAAAAAGGACAGAGGGTCGCAGTAGAGCTCCCCAAGTTCACAATAGGTCTTGGCTGGGATGTCAACCAGTCGAGTACGGGCACTGACTTTGACCTTGATGCATCCGCCTTCATTCTCGGTGAGAATGGTAAGATTCTTGAAGATGAGTATTTCGTATTCTATAATAATCTGAAATCTCCGGATGGCGCAGTTGAGCACACCGGTGATAATCTTACCGGTGAGGGCGAGGGGGATGACGAGAGCATCAGAATCGATCTTTCCAAAATCGATCCCCGTGCTACTGAGATCACTTTTGTCGTGACAATTCACAAGGCCGATGAGCGTCGTCAGAATTTCGGACAGGTGCGCAACGCATTCATCCGCATCTATAATGCNGACAATGGCGAGGANATTCTTCGTTATGACCTTGACGAGGACTTCTCNGTNGAGACCGCAGTTGAGTTCGGNCGTCTNTACAAGCGCAANGGTCANTGGAAGTTTGAGGCTATCGGCACAGGTCAGAAGTCNGGTCTCGGTGAATATCTCAATAAGTATAACTAATGAAGTCGGGGGCGTAAAAAACCGATAACTTCATAATCTAAACAATCATAATAATTATGGCAATACGTCTTGAAAAAGGCCAACGCATAAATCTTGAGAAAGGCAACGGCTCTAAACTTACGGAATTCTGTGTCGGTTGCAANTGGGGAGCGATTGTCTCCAAAGGTTTCATGGGGCTTGGAAAAACAGTGCAGGATGTCGATCTTGACCTCTCTTGCGTAATGGTAGATGCCAATGGCAATCTCGTAGATCATATCTATTCACCGCTTTATAAGCGNGAGTTCCTCGCTCGTTATGGCATGCCTCCCGGCAAGATTGATTCAAATGAGGGTGCGCTTCATCATAGCGGGGATGACCTTAAGGGTGATCAGGACGGCGATGACGGTCTTGACAACGAGATTATTACNGTAGACCTCAATCGCGTAAGTCCTAACGTAAATCAGATCTTCTTCTTCCTCAACAACTGTGGCAAGGAGGATTTCTCTCAGATCCCTTACGCATCAATACGTATGTATGAAGGCACTCCGAGAAGAGTGAAGGAGGTATTCGCATCTTATGATGTGGCAGCCGAACCTCAGTATAAGGGNACGACCGCGCTAATCATGGGNAAGCTTTATCGTCGCAATGGNGACTGGAAGTTCTCTGCTATCGGCGATGCTTATGCGGATGCCAATCTTTGTGAGACAATTAAAAGAATAGCAAATAATTACGCAAAATAATCATGAGAAGATTACCCGTATATCTCCTTCTTGACTGCTCCGGTTCGATGTATGGCGAGCCGATTGAGGCTGTGAAGAATGGTGTGCAGGTGTTGGTGTCGACCTTGCGTCAGGATCCTTATGCTTTGGAGACTGCCTACCTGAGTATCATCACTTTCGATAGCAATGCGCAGCAGGTCACTCCTCTTACGGAACTATCCGCTTTCCAGCAGCCCAATATTCAGGCCAGCGGTTGCACGGCTCTCGGTGAGGCTCTCGCTCTCTTGGCTCAGAAAGCAGATCAGGAGGTGACTAAGACCACATTGGAGCAGAAAGGTGACTGGAAACCCCTCGTGTTTATTATGACCGACGGCGAACCTACCGATGATCTCAACAAGGGTCTTGCCGAGTTTAAGAAGCGCAAATGGGGTATGGTAGTTGCTTGTGCCGCAGGCGCNGGTGCGAATACCGATACTCTGAAGAAAATCACTGAATGTGTCGTATCGCTCGATACGGCTGACAGCGCTACCATCAAGGCATTCTTCAAATGGGTATCTGCCTCTGTCAGCTCCGGAAGCATGAAAGTGGAGGAGACCGGGGCGGAAGCCACTACTCTCAGCGAACTTCCGCCGCCCCCGCCCGAAGTGAATATCGTAATCTAATATCCAACAATAAAACATCAATAAAAATGGCAACACTTGAAGATCTCAAGAAAGAACTTCTTGCTGACGGCGTAATCGACGCAGCAGAAGTAGCACAGCTTAAAGAAGTGCTTTACGCAGACGGCGTAATCNACAAAGAAGAGGCAGATTTCCTCTTTGAACTTAACGACGCTGTAAGCGGCAAGGAAAATGCACCCGAGTGGACAGCATTCTTCACACAGGCAATCTGTGACTTCCTGCTTAAAGATGAGGTTTCTCCCGGCGAAATTGACTCCGATGAAGAAGCATGGCTTATCTCCAAGGTAAACAACGACGGCCGGATAGATGAGGCTGAGAAAGCTCTTCTCCGTGCAATCAAGGCTCAGGCTAAGTCATTCCCGGCTGGTCTCGAAGCGCTTCTCTAAATAATATTTTCTGTCTTGCCTCCTTCCCAAATCGGGAAGGAGGTGACAGAAATTTTTCATCCCGCCCAAAACATCGAAAAATAATGAGACGTCTTCCCGTATATCTTCTCATAGATACTTCCGGTTCAATGCGTGGCGAACCGATTGAATCGGTAAAGGTTGGCCTTGAAGCAATGGTTTCAAGCCTTCGTCAGGATCCATTTGCATTGGAATCTGTAAATATCAGTATTATCACTTATGATCGCGACGTGAAGCAGATACTCCCGCTTACTCCTCTCGATGAACTTCAGCTCCCTGAGATTACGACGCCCGAAAGCGGGCCAACTCACACGGGACAGGCTTTGAAACTTTTGTGTGAGAAGATCGATGAGGAGGTATGTCTCAGTACGCCTGACCGTAAGGGTGACTGGATGCCTTTGCTTTTCATAATGACTGATGGAAAGCCTTCCGATATTCAACTTTATAAGGAGATGATACCGGAGATTAAAAAACGGCATTTCGCAAGCATTATAGCATGTGCGGCCGGAATGAGTGCGAAAACGGAGCCTCTGAAAGAACTGACCGATGAGGTCTATTCCCTTGATACGGTCGACAGCACTGCATTCAAAAAATTCTTCAAATGGGTATCTGACTCAATCGGTGTAGGCAATCGCAGTATAGGCGCTACGGAAGAACTTGTGCTTCCTCCGCCTCCGGCTGAGGTCAACGTAATAATTTAAGCTGCTCTTAACCTCAGTAAGAGCGTTGCGACTAACTTGATAGTATAAACTTATTGTAAAAGGGATACTGATGAATTGTAAACTTATAGGTCAGTTTGTGCAGCATCTGGAAGTAACGTTGCTTCCCGGTGAGGATTTTTATGCTGAGAAAGGTTCTGTGATTTATCTTGAGGCAGGAATAGAAAAGTCGCTGACGGGAAACGGGTCGGGACTCGGCCGGATGATTGCAGCTAAGATTTCAGGTGAATCGTTGTTTATTCTCCGACTTTACAACGTGTCGAATATGCCGCGTAAGGTCGTGATCGGAAGTCATTATGGCATACTCCCGGTAAAACTGAATGGCGAAACTATGATATGTCATCGCGGAGTGTATGTAGGGTCCAACAATCTTGTCAATATCTCTACCAAGTTGTCAATAGCAGGATTGACCGGAGGTATGGGGCTGCTTCTGCAGAAGATTCAGGGCAGTTCGACCGTATTCCTCGACACGAAGGGCACTCCAATCACAATCAATCTGCAATATGGTGAGGTCGTGGAAGTCGACGAGGATCATATCATTGCCCTCCATAATATCGCGGATCATCAGATGCAATCGAATTGGTCGCTTAATAATCTGCTTGGCGGGGAGGGCTTCAGTATGATGCGTATTACCGGACCCGGAACGGTATATTTATCGCCAAGTAAATTCCTTCCTGCCGTTCCTCAGTAAGGGCTTATCCTTATTCTCTTGTAAGAGACAGAGATTGTTATTTTCAGAAAAAATTCAAAAAATCCATTATATGCGTAGACTGCCGATTTATTTCCTCGTAGATGTATCTGAGTCAATGGTGGGCACCCCCATCGAACAGGTACAGGAGGGTATGCGCACGATTATTCAGAATCTTCGTGTTGATCCTTATGCTCTTGAAACGGTGTTTGTTTCCAT
>JAAVDX010000016.1:66749-107136 GCA_014801585.1 Bacteroides sp. | reverse complement strand
CCTCCTGCTTCTGTGCCTGTTGGGGAACGTCAACTTTGAAATCTTTCAGAATCTCGGCGTTCTTTTCCGGTTCCTGCATAAATTCCGCCATTGCACGTCCCACGCTGTCGAAGCGGTCTGCCGGGACTTTGAAGAATCCAAATGTGGAGGGGTTCTTGCACTGGCGGAGAAAGTTTGAGAGGAAAGCCTCCATCGGGTTCTGACCTTTGGAGAATTTCACGAGGTCAGAGAGTTTAGCCGATTTTACATCGGTCATCTTGGGTGTACCGTCCTTGTTGAGTCCGGTCACTGCGCCTACCTTGCCCGTTTCGTTGTTACGGGAGATAAGCACTTCTTCTTGATTCAGGTCTTGTGCCATAAATTAAAAAGGTGTTAAGGGTTAAATACTTGTGCCGTTGCCGACACGATAATTATTGTGTGTGATAGTGTAGTGTGTGTCTTGTTCAGCCGTTGCGTACAGAGAAAAACTCTACTATGTCCGCGATGCGGTACATGATCTTCGCGTTTCTCGACGACCCGGATTTGATGTAGGGTATATCTCCGTTCTCACGGTACTTGTAAAGCTGACGGGCGGAGATACCGTACTGGGCACAAACCTGTGCGGTCGTCATGGTGTCCTTGTCGGGGTCGAGAATACCGATGCCTTTCAATGCTCCCATGAATTGACGGGAGAATCCGTCTATTTTTCCGTTGAGCGAGACTTCAAGTGCCTTTATCATCTGGCACAGCTGGCGAAATTCTACCGAGTTCATCTTATTTCAGGGAGTTTTTTATAATTCGACATAAGTTTTTCAAGCACACTCTGGTTCCAGTGAAGGTTGAAGGCGCGGATTGCCTTGATTATCGGAGTAAGGTGATAGTAAACCTCCCTTCCTCGTTCTTCCCATATCAGCTTGTATTTTCTTCGCACCCTCTGAAGCTGGCGGGTGGACATGTGGAGCAGACTGGCTGCATCGTAGTTGCTGATAGGAGGCATCGACATCATATCGTCTTTTTCCTCCTTCTCCTTTAACTGTTTCTTCTTTTCCTTTGAAAGAAGGTCAAGCACGTTCATGAGGAGTTCTTGGAGTGAGTCCATCCTCTGGTGCAGTGTTTCGAGTGTAATTTGTTGTTCCATTTTATTCTTCGGATTTAGTGTTACGCCGGCAAAGTTCGGGATTTCGACTAACCCTACTTAGGAACTTCCTCAGGAACTACCCTGAAATTTTAACATTCATTAAGAATGAAAAATAAAGACAAAGCGCCGGCTATTGATATGTAGCCGACGCTTAATCAGTGTGTTAGCTATATATCAACTAAAAATCAAGGTTGCCAAGATTTTTTGCGAGATTTTCCATGTCGTGGCTTATTTTCTCGTTGGTTATACGAGCGTAGATTTGAGTGGTCTGGATATTCGTATGCCCGAGCATCTTGCTGACAGACTCAATGGGAACACCTTTTCCGAGCGTCATCGTCGTGGCGAAGGTATGCCGGGCGAGGTGAAAGGTTATGTTCTTATTGATACCACAGATGTCCGCAATCTCTTTCAGGTAGCAGTTCATCTTCTGATTGGTAATGATCGGCAGAAGCTGTCCGTCAAGGAACTGCCCCTCGTACTTCTTTAGAATTTTCAGGGCAGGGGGGAGAAGTGGTACGGTGACTTTGGTGTTAGTTTTCTGTCGATGTGTAACAATCCACAGACGACCGTCGAACATCTTTTGGATATTATCGACCCGAAGATGTGCAAGATCTATATAAGCCAGACCTGTGAAGCAGGCAAAGATAAAGATGTCTCTTACTTGCTCCAGTCTTTTTGAAGCAAACTCCTTATCCATCATTTTTGCCAACTCATCTTCCGACAGAAAACCTCTGTCAACTCTTTCAACGGCAATTCTGTATCCGTTGAACGGATCTACGAATATAAGGCCAGCACGGATACCTTTATTGATTACCTGCTTGAAAAACTTCATGCACTTATATACAGTGTTCTGGCTGTACTTGTATTCAGTACGGAGGAAAAATTCCAGATCCGTTATGAATGTCGGTTTGATTTCTCGTAGAGGTATGTCAGTGATGTTATACTTCTTTTTCATAAACTCTACGACACGGCGGTACATTCGCTCGTATTTCTTGTAGGTGGGATCAGCCTTGCTTAATCCGACCAGCTTCTTGGTATCTTCAAGATGCTGTAGATACAGAGTTACTAACGATTCTTCCTTTGCAGTTACGCCGGTATAAGCATTTTTTACCATCTCGGCTGTAACATAGCCATGTCTGTTCAGAAGATCATAGTAATGTTCTTTTAGGACATGACGCATATCCTCAATTCTCTTGTTGAACTCAGCTATTTTAGAGGAACGTCCAATAGCTTTTGAAGCTGACGAATCCCATAACTCCGGCTCAATTGTAAGGGTGGAGTTTATCCGCTCATATTCGCCGTCAACAGTGACTTTTATCATAATGGCACATTTGCCCTCTTTATTCACTTGGTTTCGACGAATTAAGAACAGAACTTTGAATGTGCTCTTTTTCATCTTTTACGTTTGGATTTAGTGTCATCATATTCCGCATGGTTAGCGGTGGATGCCATGATAACGAGTTTAACATACTGATGGATTGGACACATTCGAGACAAGTAAAGTCATATCAAGGACATAGCACTCATTTAGTATTTAAGGACTAATTTCAGACAAGCATAATATATTGGAAATGACCCGTTACTGTAGCCTTATCGGACATCGTGTCCGGAATCAAAAAATTTCCATATATTACCACCCTTAAAAAAGTCGTATATTTTCCGACTTTTGTCCGAGTTACGTCTGTATATATTATTGAGCATTAGAATTTTATATCACTTTTAGGCACTATTTAGGCACTAAAACGATTTTCAAAATCTTAGTGCCTGGTTAGTGCCCAAACTCGGTCTGGAGTTGTCTTTTTTTTTGGTCTTATTTCGACCCTGAAACGAAAGGATTAGATACAAAAAAACCTCGGAACTACTTGATAGTCCGAGGTTTGTCTTCTTTAGTCCGAAGAAGTTCGGTAGTACATAGTGGAGGTGGAGGGGTTTGAACCCTCGTCCAAACATGGAACCAATGGGCTTTCTACATGCTTAGTCATTGACTTGGTTTTCGAGTTATGGCAGGCTCACGACTACCAACCATAACCTTATCCTCTGAATTTCGGATGTCGATCGAGGCTCTCGTCATCCTATTTCCGAATTTCTTAGCACCAGCTGATCCAAACGTCTCGGAACGGGGCAATGGGCTGATGTCTCGTTCGCCACATCCTTTGGCGGCGAATTAAGGAAGCCTACTGTACTTCAGCTTACGCAGCGAGAGCGTAATTGTTATTTTCGCCAATTATAGGTCGATGCTGTTGCGATTATAGAGTTTCAACACCAAAACTCTGCATGCTTACCTACCGCTTCTACATGCTGTCAAAGCCAGTCACCCCCGTTTTTTGCCTTCTAACAGATATAAGACGCTTGATACATCTTATAGAAGGTGTCTTAACAGTATGGTAATTAATTGCTATTGACGCCGCAATCGGGCGATACGTTTTGCAAAGGTAATGTAAAAGTTAAATCCAACCAAATATATTGATTGGATTTAACTAAATTTAACTTAAAAGGATGTATAAAACGATTATTTCTTCTGGAGTTTTGCCCAGGTATCTTTCAGGCCGATTGTCTCGTTGAATACGATATGATCGGGAGTCGTGTCGGGATCAACAGTGTAGTAACCCAGACGCTGGAACTGATAGTGGTCGCCTGCTTTTGCGCGCTCGGCAAGCCAGGGCTCAATCATTACGTTGGTCAATACTTTTTCCGATTCGGGATTAAGCAGATCGCGGAAATCGCCCTCTTCGGCCGAAGGGTTCTCTACTGCGAAAAGTCGATCGTAGTCGCGCACTTCACATTTTACGGCTGTCGGCACGCTTACCCAGTGGAGCGTACCCTTTACCTTACGGTCAGCGCCGGGACGTCCGCTTAGTGTGTCGGGATCATAGGTGGCATAGATCTCCTCGATCTCACCCTCGTCGTTTTTCTTAAGACCTGTACATTTGATTATGTAGGCTCCTTTAAGGCGTACCTCCTTATCGGGGGAGAGGCGGAAGAATTTCTTCGGAGGATTCTCCATGAAATCCTCGCGCTCGATCCAGAGTTCGCGTGTGAATGGCATTGCGTGCTGACCTTCTTCCGGACGCTCGGGATTATTATCCATGTACATCTCTTCGGTGACGTCTTCCGGGAAGTTAGTGAGAATCAATTTTACGGGATTCTTAACGGCGCTCACTCGAGTCGCATTCTGATTCAGATCTTCTCGGATGCAATGCTCAAGAAGTTCTATGTGGTTAAGAGCCTCATAGCGGGTATAGCCGATTTTGTTGACGAAGTTCTTGATTGACTCCGGAGTGTAACCGCGACGTCGCAGACCGCAGAGAGTCGGCATTCTGGGATCGTCCCAACCGCGTACGAGACCTTCCTTCACGAGCTGAAGCAATTTACGCTTGCTCATCACGGTGTAAGTAAGGTTGAGACGGTTGAATTCGATCTGACGCGGGCAGTAGGTTTCATCGGCAAGTTCCTTTACGAAGTACTCGTAAAGAGGGCGATGAGGTACGAATTCAAGAGTACATATCGAATGGGTTACGCCTTCAAAGTAGTCGCTCTGGCCGTGGGCAAAGTCATACATGGGGTAGACCTTCCACTGTTCGCCGGTGCGCCAGTGAGGGGTGAAGATGATGCGATACATGATGGGATCTCGGAAGTGCATGTTGTCGCTTGCCATGTCAATCTTGGCGCGAAGCACCATCGAACCCTCCGGAAATTCCCCCTTATTCATCCGTAAGAAAAGATCGAGATTCTCCTCAACCGGACGATTGCGATAGGGTGATTCAGTGCCGGGGACAGTCGGAGTGCCCTTCTGGGCGGCAATCTCTTCCGACGATTGCTCATCTACATAAGCCTTACCTTCCTTAATCATGCGCACCGCGAGATCAAAGAGTTGCTGGAAATAATCACTTGCATAATAAAGGCGATCTTCCCAGTCGTAGCCGAGCCAATGGATATCACGCTTGATAGCCTCAACATACTCAGTGTCCTCTTTCTGAGGGTTGGTGTCATCGAAGCGCAGATTACACGTGCCGCCAAATTTCTCCGCGGCTCCGAAATCCATGATGAAAGCCTTGGCATGGCCGATATGGAGATAGCCGTTGGGTTCAGGCGGGAAACGTGTGTTGAGTCGACCGCCATTCTTGCCCTCGGCAAGATCCTGCTTGATTTCTTGTTCGATAAAATTGAGACCGTTTTCGTTGTCGATGATCTCTTCTTCTCTTACTTCAGTCATAAAATATATGTGATGAGAAAAGTGATGTTCCACAAGTGGAAGAAGTTTTCTATAGTGCCTTATGGTGATTGCAGGGGAGATAAAACCTTATATAATATTGAGATAGGTAAAGGTTGTAAGCATGCCAATCATCAAAGAAACCGAGGAAACTAAATCCCCTTAAATGTTTGAAAGCACAAAAGTACAAAAAAAATCGCAAAAAAATTGGTGAAAATGTGTAAAGATTGAAAATATTTATTAACTTTGCGGATGAGAAGATGTAATTCTCCTTGGAATTGTTAAAGAAATCAGAGATTCCGGGGCGATATATTTTCTCAAAAAAGAAAAGAGTGGCAAAAGCTGCTTCTATAGATTAACCTCTTAAATTAGCCCTTATGATAGGTTTCACTGAAGCTATAAAGAAGTTCTATTCAAATTATGCGGTCTTTACAGGTCGTGCGACGCGTGCGGAATACTGGTGGGTTGCTCTTTACCTTTTCATAATCTACATGATTCCCTATTCATTTATGGTGTCATCTATCATGCAACAGACCGAGCCGCCGATATTCTGGACATTGATTCTGGGACTCTTCTGTCTCGTCAATATTGTGCCGTCGTTGGCTCTTACATGGCGTCGTCTGCATGACACGGGCAGAAGCGGTGCATGGTATTTTATCTCCCTCGTTCCTCTTATAGGCGGCATCTGGATGCTTGTGCTGCTTCTTCAGCCGAGTCAGCCTTTCCCGAATCAATATGGAGAATGTCCGGCTGCATATTCAGACTCTATAAAATACTAAACTTTTACGATTGCGAAGATCTCCTCATAATGTAAAAAGCAATTGAAATATTTAGTAACTTCTCAAGCGAATTCAATCAAACAATAATAAATGTCTAACCAAATCGAAAGTTTTATGAAAAAGACTTTACTTTCGCTCGCGGCTGTAACGCTGACTGCGCTCGGCAGTCTCGCCGGCCCGTACACTACAGCCCCCGCAGAGGGCGAAGTTGACACCTCTCTGGAACCAAATGCCGGAGGACTCAGTTCAATTGACATCACGCTCGCCGGAGCTACTGTCAACCGTTCAGCTTTGGGTTACGCTACGTTGACCTATAACGGCAAAACCGTTATGAATATCCCGGCTTCCAACGCACGCCTTATCTACACCATCAATGGATTCGATAAGAATGTTCCCGGTGACCCCCATATCACATTCTGGGATGGCAAACTCGCAGATTCCCCCTATCTGGCAGCAGGTGACTATACTATTGTGATTCCTCGTGGATTCTTCTACACTTCCGCAGGTCAGGAAACTCCTCAGCAGGTGTATCACTACACAATTCCCGAAACTACTTCCGTAGCCTGCACGATCGACCCCGCATATGGTACATCAGTATCTACACTTAAGACTGTGACTCTTACTTACCCGGCCGGGGCAGTTGTTACTGCTAACTCTGCTTCGCCGGTAAATGTAACAGTTACCGGTGCAGGTGGCGATTCAGGTAACGTTGATGAAAACGATTCGACAAAAGAGACTTTTACAGACGTACCTGTCACTTTCTCTATCAATGGCAACGTAGTGACTGTTACTCTCACAAATCCTATCACTACTCCCGGTATGGCATATGTTAATACTGTCGCAGGCGGTTTCTCAATCACAATGCCTAATGGATCTGTTAAGAAAAGTGAGGGTCGTGAGCACATGATCAATATCTCGGGTGCCGGAGAAGCGATTGAAGGGGAATATAGCGTTACTCCCGCTATCGGCACATACACAGAGTTTAAGGCTATCGACTATTCAGAGGAACGCGGCCTGACAACTCCCTGGTATGGCTACTTCCATGTAAAGATGCCGAAGGGTCTGACTCTGACAATGAATAAGGGCTTCAAATCCAAGCTCGTCAGCGTTGACGGTTCTTACTCAAAGGAGTTCGCAGCAATGCCCGATGTTGACAAGACCGGTTTCTACCTCTATGACGCCGGTGAATACTCAACTCCGGCTGACATCAAACTTGCCAATGGCGCGTATCAGCTGACTATCTCTGGTAAGATTTATTGCGCACAGGGCACTCAGACAGTTGATCTTACCTTCGGTCCCTATCAGATTGTCAATGAGAATGAGGTGAAGTACACACTCAGCCCCGCCAATGGCTCAACTCTTCAGGAAATCACTGAGATCGTGGTTACATTCCCCGAAGCTAAAGAAGTTAAATGGAATAATCTCGAATGGGCTTCAATCTCTTCCAAGATTATTGAATATGACTATAAGGGTGTAGTTGACGGCAATAAGGTGACAATCTCTTTCAATCAGCCTCTCGACATCCCCAGTCTCTATACTCTTCAGATTCCCGGCAATGCTCTCATTGTTGATGGCATGCATCTGGGTGTGACCGCAGAATATAACGTAGAGCGTTTCTTCGTTACAGATCTTAACGTAACTTCAGATAATGGTGAAGTTAAGGCTCCCGTATTCACAGCTGAAGGTGATATGATGGATAATTACTGGACTGTAGACGCTACTTTTGATGAGGCTACACAAGTTCCTGAAGTTACATTTGAGATTCCTTCCGGTTATACTTCATTCGCTTACCAGATTCAGGATGTTGAAGTAGGTCCTGAAGTTGATACCTATGGTTACCGTATCCCGGGTGGTGAACTTGAAGGTGCAGGTTTCAAGGTAAATGAAACAGGTGTTGTAACAGGCCTCAGAGATGGAGTCAACACTCTCGCTATCACATTTGGATCTGCTGATGCTTACGTTTATCCCACTCCTGTATTCGTTAACGTCAATCGTGGTGTAACAAGCGTAGAGGTTATCGAGGCAGCTGATGCAGAAGTTTCCTACTACACTCTTCAGGGTGTGAAGGTTGCTAATCCCGAAAAGGGTATCTACATCAAGGTTGTAGGCAACAAGGCAGCTAAAGTGGCACTCTAATCATAAGAATCAAAATCAGTAAATATGAGCTGATACGCTCTTAGCGGAAAGCTCCAAAGATAGTTCCCGATCGTCATTAAGTTGGCGGTCGGGAATTTTTGCATATATTCGAGTCATGTTAATTTGCCGGATTGGTCAAAAAGTCGTAACTTTGAAGTATGAAAACGATAAGTCGATACAACGGAATAAAAGTTTTTTTTAAGCTACTCATGCTGACGTTAATAGTCTCATCGGTAGGGACGCTGACGTCGTGTAGAGGTGGAGAACGGACTGAAGCTTTTTCTGAAAGTCTTTATCGACCGGAAGAGGCATCGGGATTTGAAATTTTAGGCTCACCGGGCAGCGCGAGTGTGTTGATTCGATCCGCAGCTCCGTGGCAGGGAGCTGATTCTACGGATTATCGCGAATTGCTGATACTTCGAGGTGGCGAAGATATTCCCTCTGATTTTAAGGGCCAAGTGCTTAAGGGCAATGCAGACAGAGTAATCTGTATGTCATCGGGTCATATTGCTATGCTTTCATTGTTGGGCAATATTGATAATATAGTCGGTGGCTCATCACTTGATTTCGTCAGCTCACCTGAGATTCAGAGCCGTCGGGGAGAGTTGGCAGAAGTAGGCTTCGAAGGCGCAATCGACTACGAAGCTCTCGTAGCCGCGCGTCCGGATCTTGTCATCCTTTATGGAGTCAATTCCGCCAACCCAATGGAAGCGCGACTTGCCGATCTTGGAATCCCTTACATCTATATAGGCGACTATCTCGAGCAATCTCCCTTAGGTAAAGCGGAGTGGATGGTTGCCTTAGGAGAGTGTCTTGGAAAGCGAGAAGAGGCGGTTGCCCACTTTCGGCCGATAAAGAAGAACTATCTGGCAATGAAACAAAGGGTAAATGAGGCGAAAGATCGTCGGCGACCCAAGGTAATGCTCAATGGTCCGTATGGAGATCAATGGATGATGCCTTCCGCCGACAATTATATCGTGAGGCTCATTAGTGATGCAGGCGGAGAATATATCTATCCTGAAAACATGACCGGTGCTTCACAACCGATATCGCGCGAACTGGCTCTTCGGCTTGCCTCCGCTTCGGATCGTTGGCTTAACGTAGGCAACGGCTATGATTCGTTCGAATCTCTTCGTAGCGGATTGCCTCTCATGGCATCGACCGAAGTAGTGAAGAAAGGGGAGGTCTACAACAATACAAAGCGATCTACCATAGCAGGAGGCAACGACTTCTATGAATCCGGCATTGTTAACCCCGATCTTATTCTTTGCGATATGATCAAGATAATGTATCCTGACCTTGTTAGCGAACCCTTCTTTTATTATCGCAGACTTACTCAATGATGTCAACTCCGATGGCTAAACGAGCTTGCCTATTATTCCCAATATCAGGCGCTCTTCTTCTTTTTCTTTTTTGCCTTGACCTTACGGTAGGCGGAGTAACCATCCCGCTTTCTAACGTGTGGAGAGCACTTACAGGTGGAGATTGTCCCGAACAGGAACGGCTCATTATCGTAAATATCCGATTGATCAAAGGGGTAGTCGCTATCTTTGCCGGTGCAGCTCTTGCTGTCAGCGGTCTGCAGATGCAGACTCTTTTCCGCAATCCGCTGGCAGGCCCTTACGTACTCGGTATCAGTTCGGGCGCATCCTTAGGAGTTGCAATCCTAATGCTCGCGGCTCCTACGTTAGGTCTGACCGGAGCTGTGGCTCAGTTCGGAGTCGCAGGAGCTGCATGGATAGGAGCCTCATCGATCCTTATCGTGATAGCGGCCATCGGGCATCGGATCAAAGATATCATGGTTGTACTCATTTTAGGAATGATGTTTTCAAGCGGAGTTAGTGCAATAGTCCAGATATTACAATTCCTAAGCAAAGACGAAGCTCTTAAAAGTTTCGTGATATGGACTATGGGATCGCTCGGAGATGTCACTACCTCTCAGCTTTGGATTCTGATACCCGCCGTAGTAATCGGATTGTTTTTAGGCATCGTAGCTATCAAGCCATTGAATCTGCTACTTTTCGGAGAGGAATATGCGTCGACGATGGGTCTAAACGTTGGCCGTTCGCGCAAGATTCTGTTTCTATCCACGACTCTTCTTGCCGGCACAGTCACAGCCTTCTGCGGACCTATAGGATTTATCGGTCTGGCCTTGCCTCATGTAGCCCGAATGATGTTTAATACGGCAGATCATAGGGTATTAGTCCCGGGATGTATTTTGGTCGGAGGAGTGACGATGGTCGTATGTGATATTTTATCAAAGGCATTTCTGTTGCCGGTGAATGCCATAACTGCGTTGATAGGCATTCCGGTTGTGGTGTGGGTAGTAGTCAGAAATTCCCGCAGCTGACTTGGAGAATGTTTGAATTTAAACCAAATATCCAAATCAATCTCTTACATATGGCTCAAGAAACGAATCAGAATATCTTTCCGAATATTCTGAGATTAGAGAATTTTTCAGCCGGATATGGCAATAGAATTTTAATCCGACCCACTTCACTTGACTTCCCTTCGACATCGTTGACCGCCCTCATCGGCAGAAACGGAAGTGGCAAATCGACCCTCTTGCGTGCGATTGCCGGAATAAATGATTCCTTTTCAGGGAAGGTCATGATTGAAGGCCAAAAAATCAAAGATATCCCATCCGGTGAGAGGGCTAAATTACTCTCGTTTGTAAATACGGAGCGACCGCGTATTACCAATCTTACGGCCCGTGATGTCGTAGGTATGGGGCGAGCACCTTATACTGACTGGATCGGGCGTCTTTCAGCGGCCGATGAAGAAATAGTTACCGATTCGCTTGCAAAGGTCGGTATGACTGATTATGCCGACCGACAGTTAGCCACGATGAGCGACGGAGAATGTCAACGAGTAATGATAGCGCGGGCTCTTGCTCAGGATACTCCCGTAATACTCCTCGATGAACCCACCTCCTTCCTGGATCTTCCTTCGCGTTACGAACTCGTCGAACTCCTCAGCAGATTAGCACATGATGCAGGAAAAACAATCCTGTTTTCAACCCATGAGCTTGATATCGCTCTACGTCGTGCAGATTGGGTGGCGCTGCTTGCCGATCAGGAACTCAGACTTCTGAAAGCAAACGAGGTCGCTACGCATAATTGCGTAGCGACCACATTCGGTATATCATTCGATTAAAATCAGATAAAGTAGGGTGGTGCATGATCTGCATGGCTTGCTCTGCCGGATTTTCCATACATACATATGGCCCTACGCCTACAGATCAATGGCTACGATGACCATGCCCCTTATGTTTGTCATGGTGCTTATCCTTATGATGTTTATGTTTGGGAGGTTTCGGTGTCTTATGCTTTTTCGGAGGTTTGGGCTTGTGTCTTTTGGGTGGTTTTGGAGGAGGAGCGGGATGTCCGTGATGTCCGTGATGGGGAGTTCCGCCATTATAATATAGACCTCCGGCAAGACCATTGCCGAAGTCCTGTTCGACATATCCTCTTGAAGGACCGCAGGATACTGCTCCCAGAGACATCGAACCGATAAATGCTGCGAGAAGTAATCCGGAAATTTTCTGTGTAAAATTTTTCATAGTGGTATGGAATTGGGAGGGTTAATATTCGAAGGGAAGGAGGATGGGAGAAAATGGACTGGTAGAGAGGGGGACGAACTCGGAACAGTGGGCCATATGAACGACCATTTTCGACTTCATCGTTTACTATAATACACATTCATACGAAAAAGGTTTAACAGCCCCGATGAACTAAAAGATATTACCTATTGTTAAATAATCGTAACGACAATCGTTGATCAGAGCGGACGGAGCGTCTCTTCTTGGCTTCGGAAGTTCAAATAAAAATTTTTTAAACTTAATTGCTATGAAGAAACTTTTACTTTCCCTCGCTCTTGGCTTAGCAGCAATTTCTGCATCAGCCGTCACTCCCTTCTTGGAATTTCAGCCCATTCAGGCCGGAGATGACTTCACTGCCTTCAATTTTCAAGGTGGCTTCACAGGAAAGGTACATCCCAATATCGCTTTGGGCCTTGGAGTAGGACTTACCGAAAAATGGAACTTCGATTCCAGTCCGTTGATTCCCTTCTTCGGCCGGGTCGATATATCCGGGAAAATGGGCAGCCTTAATCCCTTCTTCTCGTTTGATGTAGGCTATGAATTGAACACCAACGACACCGATCATGGTGCGGTACTCGTAAATCCGATGGTAGGATTGAATTTCGGTCGCTGGTACGGCGGCATCGGTTATCTGGGCCATTGCTGGACTCAGGGCCACAGCGGAACAACCAGCTGCTTCAACATGAAGATAGGATATAAATTCTAAGCGGCTCTTTAGAGACAAGAACGCATTTCTTGGAGCATTGGTCAATACAGACTTATTTACAGAAGATACTTAAAGAGATTAAAAAAGCCTTCGGAGCATCAAAAACTCCGAAGGCTTTTCTATTATTGATATATTCTCAAAGGAGATTATCGGCCTGACTGATGAATCTTATCGCGAAGAGCTGCATTGAAGTTATGCTCTTTCTGGAGTTGTTCCACAGTCAGATGCATGCGATAACGCCAATAGTGGGTCGGATTGGAAGGCTCGTTGATCTGCTCTTCCTGTGGATTCTCACGGCGTAGCTCACCATCGGCACTCAGCCAGTCCTGCAACGGAATTACGCAAAGCATAGAGGGAGATGCGAGATGCAGCCAAAGAATCTTGTCGCAGATCCAAGGCTCGGCGTAATAGGGTGATGCGCCAAACTCATGAAGCACATTATTGAAGAAACGCTGGCTCTGTGCCGGATCGGATTCCCACCATGCGCGTATACCACCCATATCATGCGTAGAAGTAGTGCAGACGGAGAAGTAGGGGTAATGCCATGTGTCGCCAAACTCTGTCTTAGGATCCTTCGGCATACGCTGGATTTCGAGTGAGAGAATTTCGAGCTGGTGCATAACTTCCGGCACACAATCGGGAATCATACCGAGGTCTTCCCCACAGGCCAACATTCCGGTAGAGTCGAGCAAGGGTGGAAGTTTCCACATTGCCTTGCCATACCAGAAATCATTGTGGCGATGATAGAAGAAGTCGTTGTAAAGACGATTGAAGCACCACTTCTCATAGTCCGTGAGGTTACGGAACTGATAAGTAAACTGAGCCGAGATACGCGGATGATAATGACCCTTCTGATAGGGATCCTCGATGAAGAGAACATCATCGATCAGGCCGATCAAGCCGTTTTCGATACGAGTGTTACGCTCATTCTTTTCAAGATGCTCAAAGTGGTGACGCACCTTTACCTGAGTGTTGACATGTTCCTTAAGGCGATAACGGCCGTGGCCTATATTATCGAGATAGAGTTCTTTCGCCTCGTCGGTAGCATCCCCGAAGAAGTCAGTGAGCATCCATTCGAGGATAAGGGGATTAGCCTGAACCTCCGGATCAATCCAGAAGTCATAATTATTACGAAGCTCATCGGGAGAGAACGGAAGAGCCGGATTGAAATATCCGAGTAGACCATGGACAGCATCCAACGGAATCTGCCATATGCGGAAGAAGCCAAGAATATGGTCGATACGATAAGCATCAAAATAATCCGACATTTTGCGGAAGCGCGATTTCCACCATTGAAAACCATCCTGAGCCATTACCTCCCAGTTATAGGTAGGGAAGCCCCAGTTCTGACCAAGTACGGAGAAATCATCCGGCGGAGCGCCCGCGGAGCAATCCATGTTGAAGAGATGCGGACTCTGCCATGCGTCGACGCTGTGGCGACCGATACCGATGGGAATATCGCCCTTCAGCACTACCTCATGAGCGTGGGCATAATCGCGCACCTCGCGGAGTTGGCGGTCAAGATGATACTGCACGAAGTAGAAGTAGTTGATTTCAGCCTGATGCTCGGCAATGAAGCGATCTACCTTTGCCTGATCATAGACTGCATATTCGCCCCAGAGCGTATTGTCGGGAGTGTGATATTCGTCGCGAAGCGCACACCATGCTGCATAAGGCTTAAGCCAGTAGTCGTTGTCGGCGACGAATTTCTTGAATTCCTCACTCTCGGATACTGCGATCCAGTCCTGAGCGTAGATTTCGCGGAGATATTCATTCTTGGCGTTGTTGACAGCTTCGTAATCGATCTCGGAGAGAGAGTTGAGATGCTTGGCAAGATCGCGGAAATGATCCATACGTTTCTTATCGGCAAGCACTCCGACCTCATCCAGACGCGCATACATTGGATGAAGCGCGAATGTGGAGTTGGCGCTGTATGGATAAGAATCAACCCATGTGCCGGATTTTGTCGTGTCATTGACGGGGAGGAGCTGAAGAACTTTCTGGCCGGTCTCCTCACACCAGTCCACCATCTTCTTGATGTCGATGAAATCTCCAACGCCGAAGTCATCCTCAGTGCGGATAGAGAAGACCGGAATTGCAGTGCCGGCACCCTTCCAGAGCCTTCCGGGAGTGGAGAATCTCATGCCGTCGACTACAATACGCTCAGCGGGAGAAGAGGGAATGATACCGAAAATCCGGTTGGAAGTCTCTTCCCAGCCCTTCACTGCACCGGTAGCCTTGTCGAGCACGAGGAATTTATATTCAAACGGAATCTTGACATCACTCAGAGGAATATTGCATTCCCAAAGAGGGTAGTGGGCATCGTTGAGGATCATGGCTTTGCGAGGATCCCAATTGCCGAGCACATCCGGTTCGCCGGCCACGGCAAGCACCTCACCCGGCTCAATCATCGGAGCCCATATCTTCAGGCAGATTGTACCCGGAAGTGCCTTAAGCGATGCATCGCGATAAGGACGAGAGAGCATACCATCGACAAATGCCGAAGAATAATAGGGCTTGTCGGAGGGTTGATCCTGCCAGGAATCAAAGATATTGTAGAGTGCGATTCCGTCGCCGGGTACGAAATGATGAGGTTTGCCCCATTCAAAGCGCCAAGCCTTTTCGGGAGCCTTCACGATGAAATAATAGTCAAACTCAGGAGTGTTTGCCGGAAGGTCGAGTTCGAGAGTCCACGAATCCGGACCTGTCAGAGTCAGTTCGAGAGCCTGCTTCGGATCGTCGTTGCCGAGAGCCGGGATATTACCGCATACGTAGAGACCTTCGCCCCACGAAGTGTGGTAATTGATGTGCAGTCTAAGTTTCATGTATATAGAATTTAGTTAATTTCCTATTAGTTGAGTTCTTTAATGATGAGAGCAGGGCGCTTAACCGCAACGTGAGGTGCCGCAATGAGTGCAGATAAGGCAGCCTTCCTGATAGATGAGAGTCTCCTCTCCGCAATTAGGACATTTCACGCCCTGTGCTTCCATGCCATTCGGAATGTATTTCTTCAGCGCACGCTCCACACCGTTTTTCCATGTATTGATTGAAGCGTCGGCAAGCTCGAGACCGCTTACGAGTTTCAGCACCTGATCAATCGGCATACCATAGCGGAGCACACCTGAGATGAGTTTCGCATAGTTCCAGAATTCCGGATTGAACTTCTCGGAGAGACCTTCGATTGTTGTCTTATACCCGCGCTTGTTGATAAACTGGAAATCATAGCGCTTTTTGCCGTCGGGATCATAAGCTTTGATAATTTTGCCGTGATTTACCGACTTCGGACAGAAAATACCGTCATCATCATCAGCCAGACCGGTAAAGATCTCATAGGGTTTGCCGTCGACCAATCCGACAAATGCAATCCATTTCTCCTTATTGTTTTGGAATCTTACTACGTCAGCCTCCAGTTCTACGGGACGCTTTAGCAGATGTTCCGGATTACGGATAAGTTTGTTTTCAGGCTCATTTTCCTTCTCTCCGCTCTTCTTTTTCTTCTTAGAGGACGCCATAGATTCGAGCACATTATTGCGCGAACCGTCTCGATAGACGGTACAACCCTTGCAACCTGCTTTCCATGCCTCCACATAGAGCTGGCCTACGAGTTCTTCCGTCACGTCATTCGGGAGGTTTATAGTGACAGAAATTGAATGGTCAACCCATTTCTGCACTGTGCCCTGCATACGCACTTTCTCCAGCCAATCGATTTCGTTGGAAGAAGCTTTATAATAAGGTGAGAGTTTCAGAAGATCTTCCATCTCCTCCGATGTCATATTCTTTTTCGGCTCATAGCCATTGATACGCATCCATTCGAGGAATTTATGGTGATAGACCACATATTCTTCAAAAGCATCTCCCACTTCGTCGATGAAATCGATCGAAACGTTTTCATCATTGGGATTGACTTTTCGGCGGCGCTTATAGATGGGGGAGAATACGGGTTCGATGCCCGAAGAGGTCTGAGTCATCAGAGAAGTAGTGCCGGTAGGTGCGATTGTAAGGCATGCGATGTTGCGGCGTCCATATTTCTTCATATCCTCATATAGTTCGGGGTCGGCCTCGCGCAGGCGGGCAATGAACGGATTATTTTTTTCTCGTTCAGGGTCATACACCTCAAACGCACCGCGATGTTTAGCAGTCTCTACGCTTGCGCGATAATAACCGAGAGCCAATGCCTGATGCACTCGTTCAGAGAAGGCTGTAGCCTCAGGAGTGCCATAACGCATTCCGAGAGCTGCGAGCATGTCGCCTTCGCCGGTTGTGCCACATCCTGTGCGACGCCCGCGGAGTGTTTTCTCGCGTATCTTATTCCAAAGATTGAGCTCTGTCTGTTTCACTTCATCCGTTTCAGGATCGGATGCGATTTTGGAAATGATAAGGTCGATCTTTTCCATTTCCAGATCAATGATGTCATCCATTATGCGCTGGGCATAGCGCATGTGATTGCGGAAAAGGTCGAAGTCGAATTCAGCTTCCGGAGTGAAGGGATTCTTCACGTAGCTGTATAGATTCACGGCCACGAGGCGACAACTGTCGTAGGGGCAAAGTGGAATTTCGCCGCAGGGATTAGTGGAGATAGTCTGAAACCCGAGATCGGCATAGCAGTCAGGAACGCTTTCGCGAGTGATCGTATCCCAGAACAGAACGCCCGGTTCGGCACTCTTCCATGCGTTGTGCACGATCTTATTCCAGAGTGCGCGAGCGTTGATGTCTTTGGTATATGACGGTGCATCGGAATCAATGGGATACTGCTGAGTGTAGGGGACTCCGTCGACGGCAGCCTGCATAAACGCATCATCAATACGCACCGATACGTTGGCTCCCGTCACCTTTCCTTCCTCCATCTTCGCATCGATAAAATGCTCGGAATCGGGATGCTTGATGCTGACAGTCAGCATTAGCGCTCCGCGTCGGCCGTCCTGAGCCACTTCGCGTGTAGAGTTGGAATAGCGCTCCATGAAGGGCACAAGGCCTGTGGAGGTAAGAGCTGAATTCTTTACGGGACTCCCCTTGGGTCGGATGTGGGAAAGGTCGTGGCCTACACCGCCGCGACGCTTCATGAGCTGCACCTGCTCCTCATCGATTTTAATGATGCCGCCATAAGAGTCGGGCTTGCCGTCAAGTCCGATTACAAAACAATTGGATAGCGAACCTACCTGATGGTTGTTGCCGATGCCTGCCATAGGGCTGCCCTGAGGCACAATATACTTAAAATCCTTAAGCACATTGAAAATTTCTTCCTCCGAAAGCGGATCGGGATATTTATTCTCAATGCGAGCAAGTTCGCGGGCCAGACGATGATGCATATCGTCCGGAGTGAGTTCGTAGATGTTGCCGGCCGAGTCCTTGAGAGCATACTTTGATGTCCAGACGCGTGCAGCAAGTTCGTCACCCTTGAAGTACTCAAGCGATGCCTGATAGGCCTGATCGTAGGTATATTGCTGTTCCATTTCTTGTCAGAGGTCGGCTTTATGCCGACGGGTTGTTATTGTGTTTATTCCGGGTGTTCCGGAGAGTTTTAATTTGATTTCGTATGAGTTAAGTGGAAAGACTCAACTTCTGCATAAGATTAATGACGATATGCGACTACAAAATTAAAAAAAAATCCGTAAATTTGCGGTCGGAAATCGAAAAATATTTTCGAATATTTTCATATTTCCTCGGTCGATAGTGTGAATACTTACTTATAAGTAGGGACTTCACATGAAAGTCCGAAAAAATAATTTTTTAATTCTGAAATCCATAAATCTTTACCAAAATGGGAAACAATGTTGATAAAAATGTGAACGATTATTTCTCAAAACGTCGTTCTATTCGTCGGTTTGAGGATAGGGAAGTAGAATCTCAACTGCTTGATAGTATTCTGCTTGAAGCGTCGAAAGCTCCGACTTGTGGAAATATGCAACTCTACTCTGTGGTTGTCACTCGTGGAAAGAAAGAGAGAGATGAGTTGTCGGCTCTTCATTTTAATCAGCCTGCATCGAAAGCTCCGGTGTTGCTCACAATATGTGCGGATTTTGCGAGATTCACCCGCTGGTGTGAACTTAGAAATGCCGATGCCGGCTATGATAACTTCCTCTCATTTACCTCGGCTTTTGCTGACGCAATGATTCTCGCGCAGCAGATCACAACGATTGCCGAGCTGAAGGGTCTTGGCACGTGTTATCTCGGCACCGCTATATATAATGCGCCTGAAATCTCACGGCTGCTTAAGTTGCCAAAGTTGGTGATGCCTGTGGCATGCCTTGCAATCGGGTGGCCTGCAGAAGAGGGTGTTGAGACGGAGCGACTCCCGCTGAATGCCTTCGTCCATGAAGAGACATACCGGGAAGATTCCGATGAAGAAATTCTCGAACTTTTCAAGACTAAGGAGGAGTATCCGGCCAATCAGAAGTTTGTAGAGGAAAACGCTAAGCAGAATCTTGCGCAGGTTTTTGCGGAAGTACGCTATCCGCGTGAGATGAATGAGGAATTCTCCGAAAAATTGCTGAGATGGCTCGACTTTTAATCTCTGCCTTTTGGCAGAGATTAAAAGAAGTAATAAGTAGTAAGTAATAAGTAATAGGAAGTAAGTAATTTAATGTTTGCAGGTTCAATTTTAGAAGCTGTTGTTATTACTTATTTATAATTGCTCATTTCTAAACGGAATCCGCGTTTCCCGGTAGAGAGGCGCGGTATTCTTTTGGGGATAGACCGGTCGCTTTTTTGAAGTATTTGCCGAAGAAGGATTGAGAGGGGAAGTGTAGCTCGTCGGAAATCTGCTGGATATTTAGGTTGGAAGATCTCAGCATTACTTTGGCTTCGAGAATTACATGACGGTTGATCCATTCTACGGCTGACATTCCGGTCTGTGCCTTTATCGTCCGTGAGAGATGTTTGGGGGTTATTTCCAGTTCGTCGGCATAGAAGTCGAGGAATCGTTCACGACGGTAGTGTTGCTGCACAAGCCGGATAAAGCGGTCGGCAATTCGGTTCTGCGTAGTTTCGCATCGGGTGATACTCAGACGCTCGTAATACTTTACTATACTGGAGTAGAAGAACGCTACTGTAGTGAAGAGGAATGTCTGGTATTTGTAGTGATTCGTGCTGTCCTGATAGATTCTTTTCATATCACTGTAATAGCGTTGAAAAGCGGGAAGGTCGGAAGGATTTATGCGGATCACGGGATGAGTCCCCGTCAGCGAAAAGATTGATAGGTCTTTGATGGTCGTGGAGACGGAATCAATCATGTGCTTGGAAAACACCATGAAAGAAGCCTCGAAATCATCCGTCACATTGATTGGCATTACTATCCGGTCAGACGATATGTTAATAATCGCCGGAGCCGAGACCTCGTGGCGTATGAGATTCATGTCGATTGTGGCGTTTCCACGTGTCAGAAATACGGAGGTATAGGCTGAGAATTTTACCGGATTCTTAACAGTGCGCGCCATAGCAGCAGGAATTTTCTCCATTATGAAGAAATCTTGCTGAAGAATGTCGCTCACTTTTTCCGATAGTGGTATGTCGTCGTAGTTGATACCCACTTGATTATATACTTTTGCTGACCTCTAAGCGGAATCTTATCATCCGCATGGAGTAGAGAGTCATGTTACGAATACGATTGTAAATTATCCAATAGACCTATAGTGATAATCTTATTCTTTCCCTATCTTAAGCTTATCTGCCAGAATGAGACCTCCGATAATAAGAGTGCAGCCGACGTAGGTCAGTGGGTAAATCGGTTCGCCAAGCACAAAATAGGCTGCCACAATCGTTACGAGGGGCTGGAAATACAGATAATTGTTTGTGACAATCGGTCCCAGCACCCCCATGGCTCCATTCCAAACTATGTATGCGAGAAGCGAACAGAATATTGCAAGGAATAGGAAATTCAGGATATACTCAGGATGGGATAAGGAGAAGAGGAGGTGCAGATGATAAGGAGTGTCAGAAACGGCGTGTTGCCAAAATAGTAGCGGAAGAGCGGAGACTACCCCATAAAAAAATAGCTTCCGGGTGATAAACATTCCGGAATATATCGGAATAAGCCGCTTGGCAGCAAGGGCATAGATGGCCCATGAAAGGGAGGCGCAGATAGCCAGGAGGTCGCCTTTCGGATTGATATGGAATCCACTGCCGTCGCTGAAAATCACGCATGTGACGCCGCAGAACGCTATTACCGAACCGATGATTACAGCCGGTTTTACTTTCTGTCGGAATACGAGAGCCATAATCGCTGCCGTAAATAGCGGAGATATAGAGGCTAAGAGAGAAACGTTTCCGGTTGAAGTGTATTTCAGTGCGTAGTTCTCAGTGATAAAATAGAGCGAACCGGCACATATTCCGCAAAGTGCAAGCTGAAGTTCATCTCGCCAATCATTGGCGAAGAATTTCCGGAAAGTGAAGACGAGGAGTATAAGATAGGCAAGCGCAAAACGATAAACATACATTTCGATCGGAGAGAATCCGGCTTGAGTCATCAGCACTTTTGTCGACAGAAATGATGATCCCCAGGCGGCAGCGGTAATAAAAGCCCCGAAATGGGCTAATGCCTTTATATAATTTGACTTTAATGGTGAAGCCATATTAATTTCAATGTTAGAAGCGGGGAGAGGAAGGGGTGATTTAAGGTCGGGATGGAGAGAGTAGAAAGCTATTAGGATTCCGGATGCGAACCTTTTAAAAGGTGACAACCCTTTTAGGGCGATTCGCATCCGGAATTTTATGGTAGATTATGATCTGCTCCTATATCTTATCAGGAGCAGCGGCCTGAAGCCGGCAAGAATCAGTCGAGCTTATGAATTACGAGTCCAGAACGTAGTTTCGGTTCAAACCATGTGGTCTTCGGAGGCATAATATTGCCTGTGTCAGCGATGTTGATAAGCTGATCCATAGTGACGGGATAGAGGGCAAGAGCCATCTTCATCTCGCCTGAATCCACACGCTGTTTCAATTCTCCGAGTCCGCGGATACCTCCCACGAAGTCAATGCGCTTGTCGGAGCGGAGGTCAGTGATTCCGAGAATGTCGCGGAGAATCAGGTCGGAAGATACGGTGACGTCGAGTACTCCGATGGGATCAGCATCATTAAATGTGCCCTCTTTGGCTGTCAGAGAATACCACTTGCCTCCCAGATAGAGAGAGAAGTTGTGAAGACCGGAGGGTGAGTAAATCTCTTCGCCCTTTTCTTCTACGATGAAATTCTCGGCAAGACGCTGCAGGAATTCCTCCTCGGTAAGTCCGTTGAGGTCGCGCACTACGCGATTATAGTCGATAATCTTGAGATGGGAAGCGGGGAATGCCACAGCCATAAAGTAGTTGTATTCCTCATCGCCCTTATGGTCGGGATTATTCTGAGCCTTCTCTGCGCCTACCAATGCAGCGGCTGCCGAGCGGTGGTGGCCGTCGGCGATATAGAGATTCGGAATCTTGTCGAATTCTTCCGATATCTTAGCGATCATATCGTCATCTTCAATCACCCAGAGAGTATG
The DNA here is from genome assembly GCA_014801585.1 of Bacteroides sp. Classification (GTDB taxonomy): domain Bacteria; phylum Bacteroidota; class Bacteroidia; order Bacteroidales; family Muribaculaceae; genus Lepagella. The sequence goes on along the minus strand of JAAVDX010000016.1, from coordinate 85,115 downwards.
GCCGAATCCATCGGGAGCCACGAAGTCATATTCCGGCTCGCCCGCAGTCACGTCGCGGATGATATTCTCAAGAGCCTCATTGTCGGGGAAAGCAAAGAAGACGGGTTCGATGTTGGCATTGTTGATACGCACGTGTTTCATGCGATCCTCTTCCTTGTCGCGGCGGGTGAGTTCATGCTTTTTGATACGACCTTCCATGTAGTCGTTGACCCATGCTGCGACAACGAAGCCATACTGAGTGCGCCCGTCCATAGTCTGGGCATAGATGTAATATTTTTCCTTATCATCTTCTACGAGCCAGCCTTGCTTCTGGAAATTGTGGAAATTCTCTACAGCGCGGTCGTATACCTTGGGGTCGTGTTCATCAGTGCCCGGTTCGAAATCGATTTCGGGTTTGATGATGTGATAGAGAGATTTCTCATTGCCGTGTGCTTCAGCGCGAGCCTCTTCTGAGTTAAGTACGTCGTAGGGGCGCGATGCCACTTGCTCAACGAGATGTTTCGGAGGGCGTACGCCCTTGAACGGTTTTACTTTTGCCATGATGTTTTATAGTTTTAGATTTTAGGTTGATTTTCAGGTTGCTGACATTGTGTCTCCGGGCTGATTACTTCACATTACAGTTCTTCCTTAGCCCGGCAGTTGGCGCAAAGACCATATACGCTGGAGGAGGAATATTCCGGGATGAAGTCAGGATATTCTCGGGCGAGAAGACGCGCGGAGAGTTCAGGATCATCAATTTCACGTATTGAGCCGCATCGGCGGCAAATCAGATGAAGATGATTGCCCCGAGCGACTTCATATCGGGCCTGATTCGGAGCGAAGAGATGACGGTTGAGAATTCCGGCTTCGCAGAGGAGTTCGAGAGTGTTGTAGACGGTAGCCCGGCTTACGTGATAACCTTCCGATTCCATGGCGTTATATAGCTGGTCAACGTCGAAATGTGCCGAAAGATCCACTGCTTTTGCAAGGATTGCGTATCTTTCGGGAGTCTTGCGCAGATGGCGTTGGCGGAGAAATTCCGTCAGGCGGCTACGTAGAGGAAGGAAATCAGAGTTATGAGAAATCATAATTTTCATCAGTTTAGCGGGCGGAGAGATCTCGGCGAAGCTCCGGATTGAGGAGAATCTCGGTCGTTTGCTCCACAAAGATAAGACTATCCCGCGGGATATGCAAACAAAAAGCCGAAAAATCCACGAAGATTTTTCGGCAAATATCGTAAAAAATAGGATTAATGTCGGAAGAGAGCTTTATATTCTTCAACGCGGCGGGCATGAATCTGCTTGTGGACTTTACCTTTATATCTGCACATCGATTCGAATGCCTGCTTAATGTCGCGATTGCCTTGCTTTAGAAGGTTGACTACGCTTGACTTATTTACGCGCCCCGGTCCGACATTATATGCGAGCACTCCGAGGAGTAGCGAGTCCTTACCGTAGGATTTGTAAAGATCTACGAGTTTCTTGAGATCCTTGCGAAGAAGAGCGTCGGCCTGCGATTCAGACAAGGTTGTGCCACGGCTATATTTTTCGCCGGGTTGCACCTTATGGCCATAGCCTATCAGCGGCCAGTTTTTTGCAGTGTGTAATGTCTCGTACTTTTTTATCAGTTCTACAGCCTGTTCAAATTCACTTGCAGTGTAATTGCTTGAGTGGCTTGAGGTGCGGGCATACGCTCCATTGATTGATGCGATTGCCAGCATCAGGATAATAAGTAACTTTTTCATAGCGAGTGTCATCCTCTGTAGGATCCCTCTGAAGTTTAACCAACTTCAATCTTAAAAGCATCGTACCATCGCGGCATTATGAAGCTTTTTTTGATACGGAGACCGCCTCTCGATGAAAAGCATCTCCGATGTGGGGTTATCCCAACCTCTCGCGCCTTTAGAGGATGAATAAATGGTTATATCTTATTTAAAAGTTAAACATTGTTGGAGTCCTGACAAGTTTTATCGCTCTTCTTTGATGGAAGACGAAGATAGGGTCTCGACCCTGTCGTCGAAGAGCGCTGTCTCATCGAAGATTCCGAGGAAGCGTAAAAGCGATGATTGAGCTCCTAATGGGAACCGGACCAATCTGAAAAGAGAAACTGGGTTGCCTATTCAATGACCGGCTCCGGGAGTCTCAACCCGGAAGGGATTGATATGATGCTGAGCATTGCTATAATAGGCTCCGCTCGTTTGCATCCCGGCGCTTCTTTTACGCAAACCGTATATAAAACGCTGTTATTGTGTAAAAGTTCGACTGCAAAATTACAAAAAAGTTTAAACATGACCAAAAAATATTGCGAAAAACATGTTGTAAAGCATAATTTTACGACATTTAAATTTAAAAATCTGTATCAATTATTTGCAATGCATAAATATTTTTGTAAGTAATTATAGTGCCGAAATGAAGAAAATGTAGTAAATTTGCGTAAAAATCTACAATCTGAGTAAAATATGCGGATAACCGAAATTAAAGACATTAAAGATGAACGGGTTGCAGATTATGCCCGACTTACGGAGGCTCAATTGCGCAATCGTCTGCATCCGGAAAATGCCAGAATAATCGTGGAGAGTCCTAAAGTGATACACACTGCTTTAGAATCGGGTCTGACACCGCTCTCAATGATGTGTGAGCGCAAGCATATCGAGGGTGATGCAGCAGAGGTGATTGCTATGGCTGATGCCGCTGCAGGATCCGAAGGTATTGAAGTGATGACGGCTGATAGGTCAACTCTCGGTAATCTGACGGGATACGCTCTTACTCGCGGAGTGCTGTGTGTAATGCAGCGTCCGGATGAAAGAGATCCGGAGGAAGTGGTGGTCGGTGCGCGTCGGATAGCAATACTCGACGGAGTCTGCGACTCTACTAATATAGGGGCGATCTTTCGGAGCGCGGCAGCCCTCGGTATAGATGCTGTCTTGCTTACTCGCGACTGTTGCGATCCTCTTTGTCGCAGGTCTATCAGAGTATCGATGGGCTCGGTGTTCCTGATTCCATGGGCATGGATTAGTGATGTGGAGGAGGTCAGGCAATATGGATTCAAGACGGTGGCTATGGCTCTGCGTCACGACAGCATAATGTTGCAGGATCAGCGACTGAAAGACCAACCTCATCTCGCGATAGTAATGGGAACAGAGGGCGACGGACTTGCCTCAGGAGTTATCCGTAATGCCGACTACGTAGTGAAGATTCCAATGGCCCACGGGGTTGATTCGCTCAATGTGGCGGCCGCTTCCGCCGTAGCGTTCTGGGAATTGACGAAAAAGGAATAAGTCATTATTTTTAAAATAAATCAGAAAAATTAACTAAAATTTTGCCGGTAAGGAATTTTTAGTTATATTTGCAGAAGAAAGGATATGGCCCATGATAACAGCGATGGTCAATAAGAAGTTGTTATCCCTGACTAACGTCTTCTCCAATTTTGCGGAGATAGGGCATATCGAATCAGTTTTTTCGTCTTTAGCCCCCGTTTTGACGGCTGAAGACATAACAATCAGGCAAACAATGACAGTAGTCTCAACATTATATAGACTCGCTAACCATCGTCATGAAGATTTTTTAACTACGAGAGGCAGCTTCCCGGGAAGGGAGGTCGCCTCTTTTTTCTTTACGAAGCGATGGCTGACCTCTCTACTACCCGACAGAAACTACTGTTGTACACCTGCCGTTGAAACTTTAAAATCGTGACTGCTATGTTAAAACTAATCAAAGGGGGAGAGGTATTTGGTAAAGATGGAAAGTTGGAGCGTTGCGACCTTCTCATAGCCGACGGAAAGGTAGCGAAAATCGCTCCGACAATCGAAGAATCCGAAATTGGAAAAGAGGAGGAAGTGGAAGTAGTCAATGCCGCCGGACTTACAGTGCTCCCCGGCCTTACAGATCTTCACGTCCATTTCCGCGAACCCGGTTTTGAATATAAAGAGACTATTAAAGGTGGGGCGGAAGCAGCGAAGACCGGCGGATTTACTACTGTCTGCACAATGCCCAATCTGAATCCCGCACCCGACTCTCCGGAGCATCTTCAGCCACAGCTCGACGCCATACGTGCCCAACACGACGTACAGATTCTTCCTTACGCCACAATAACCCGCAACCGTATCGGCGAAGAGACACTTGTCGATTATGATGCCCTGAAGGATTTCGTAGCAGGATATTCCGACGACGGTTCCGGAGTCCAGTCTGCCGATGTGATGAAGGCTGCCATGAAACGCATTGCCGACACCGGTAAAATACTCGCCGCCCATTGTGAAGTCAACGATCTCCTGCGCGGTGGCTATATCCACGACGGAGAATATGCCCGTTTTAATAATCATCCCGGTATCTGCTCCGAAAGCGAATGGAAAGAGATAGAACGCGATATCCAATTGGCTGAAGACACCGGCGTGCGCCTTCATATCTGCCATATCTCTACGGCTGAAGGAGTAGAACTCGTAAGGCAAGCCAAGCGTAAAGGATTGCCTGTAACCTGTGAGACTGCTCCTCACTACTTATGGTTTTCCGACTCCGACCTCGAGAATATCGGCAAATGGAAAATGAATCCTCCATTACGCAGCGACTTTGATCGTCGCGAACTTCTGAAGGCAGTCAAAGACGGCACTATTGATGCCATCGCTACCGACCATGCTCCTCATGCCGAGTCAGAAAAGATGAAAGATCTAAAGCATAGCGCAATGGGAGTCGTAGGGCTGGAATGTTCCTTCCCTGCTACGTATACACGGCTCGTTGTGCAGGGTCGCACAGATCTTGCACGTGTCGTAGAACTGATGTCACTGTGCCCCCGGCGTATTCTCGGACTCTCCGGATTCGAAAGCGGTGGCATCTCGGAAGGAGACCCTGCTATGCTGACTCTGGTGGATCTCAATGCAGTACGCAAAGTAGAGCCGGCCAAATTCAAGGGTAAAGGCCGCTCCACCCCCTTCGAAGGAATGGAATTGCAAGGCTGGCCTGTAGCCACAATCTGCTCCGAAGCATGACCCCTAAAGATCTATAAAAAAGTAATAAGGTCTACAAATAAACAGTTCAAAGTAAAAATTTAAATAGAACGTTTTCCGAATTCCACCTTATTACTTATTACTTATAACCTAATACTTTTTTTTGCGCAGCAAAAAATGATCGAGCATATATTCACAGTGAAGCGCAATGAAGCGCTAAATCATAAAACCTGCCTGATGATTCTGGAGGCTCCGTCGGAGGCTCCGTCGGATCTGATCAGGCGACCCGGTCAGTTTGTCAACCTTGAGGTAGAAGGACATTTCCTCCGTCGTCCCATCTCGGTATGCGACTGGAGTGAGGGAACGCTCACACTGCTCTACGACGTAGTGGGAGAGGGCACGGCTGCCATGCGCCGGTGGCGCCCCGGCCATAAGGTGAATCTTCTTGCACCCCTTGGCAACGGCTTTAACGTTGAGAAATCCGGAGCAAAACCATTGCTTATAGGTGGCGGAATCGGAATAGCACCTCTATACTGGCTTGCAAAGCAACTCGTCAAGTCCGGCGTGAAACCTACAGTTGTATTGGGTTTCAATTCCTCGGCCGATAAAAGCTGGGAAGAAGAATTCCGCGCTGTCACAGAGGAGACCTACGTGGCTACCGCGGCGGGTGATTATGGTGTGAAAGGGTTTGTGACCGACGTTGAAGCCGTGAAGAATGCTTCCGATTACACATATTATTATGCTTGCGGTCCGATGCCGATGCTAAAAGCCCTCGGACTCAATGTTGCAATCCCCGGCGAACTGAGTCTCGACGAGAGAATGGCCTGTGGATTCGGTGCCTGCATGTGCTGCAGCCTTACCACAAAAGATGGAGCAAAACGCATCTGCAAGGACGGTCCTGTTTTCACCACCGAAGAACTGATCTGGAAATAACGAATAGCAAAAATGAAAGAGAAAGATTTAAAGGTCAGTCTCGCCGGAGTGACCCTTCAGAATCCCGTTGTGCCTGCTTCCGGATGCTTCGGCTTCGGCTACGGCATGGCGGAATATTACGATATAGATTGTCTGGGTTCAATCAGCTTCAAAGGCACAACCCGCGACCCCCGGTTTGGGAATCCTCTGCCGAGAGTGGCAGAATGTCCGGCCGGAATGATCAATAGCGTTGGTTTGCAGAATCCCGGTATCGACGCAGTGATTGCTGAAGAACTTCCGAAGATGCGTGAAATGTTCCATCAGCCCATTATCGCCAATATTTCCGGTTTCTCGATCGATGAATATGTAGAATGTTGCTCGAAGATCGACGCTGAAGAGCAGGTGGCTATAATCGAACTCAATGTGAGTTGTCCGAATGTACATGGCGGTGGTATGAGTTTCGGCACACAGTGTGAAAGTGTGGCCGAAGTGACGAAAGCTGTCAAAGCCGTCACGTCGAAACCTCTTTTTGTGAAACTCTCACCCAACGTTACCGACATAGCATCCATCGCTCTTGCTGCAGAAGAGGCCGGGGCCGATGGAATATGCCTTATCAATACGTTGCTAGGAATGAGAATCGATACGCGAACTCGTCGCCCCATCATAGCCAACGTGATGGGAGGATTCTCCGGACCGGCCGTATTTCCCGTGGCAGTTCGCATGGTATATCAGGTGGCCAAAGCCTGCTCGGTGCCGGTGATGGGTTGCGGAGGAGTATCCTCGGCCAAAGATGTGATTGAGATGATGATGGCGGGTGCTACTGCCGTTCAGGTAGGTGCGGCCAATCTGCGCGATCCCTATGCCTGCAAGAAGATAGTCGAAGCTCTTCCAGAAGAGATGGAACGTCTCGGTATCGATTCGCTCAGCGAAATCATCGGAGTGGTAAAATGAAAAAGGCCTGATCCGACGAATAGGTCAACTGAAATAATAAAAAGTATTTTTTTTACATCTCTTGAAAGTCAAGAGAAGAAACTAAGATAAAAAGATGAAAAGAGACGTAATCATAGCCTGCGATTTTGCATCAAAAGAGGCTACTCTCGAATTTCTCGACAAATTTGCCGGGGAATCCCGTAAGCCGATGGTAAAAATCGGTATGGAACTCTATTATGCCGCAGGCAATGAGATTGTTAAAGAACTGAAGCGTCGTGGCCATAAGATTTTCCTCGACCTTAAGCTCCATGATATCCCCAACACTGTGAAGAAAGCCATGAAAGTGCTGTCCGCACTCGATGTGGATATGACGAATGTTCACGCAGCCGGCGGAAAGGAGATGATGGCCGCAGCTATCGAAGGTCTGACCCGCGAGGACGGTACTCGTCCTCTGCTTATTGCGGTGACGCAGCTGACTTCCACTTCTCAGGAGGCGATGAATGAGCAGCTCCTTATCGAAGGCAGCATCAATGATTGCATCGCACACTATGCGAAAAATGCCAAGGAAGCGGGGCTTGACGGCGTAGTCTGTTCTCCGCTCGAAGGCGGTCTGGTCAAAGAAGCATGCGGCAGCGACTTCATGACAGTCACTCCCGGCATTCGCTTTGCCGACTCAAAGACCGACGATCAGAAGCGTATCACTACTCCTGCCCGCGCCCGCGAGATCGGTAGCGACTTCATCGTTGTAGGTCGCCCCATTACAGCCGCCGAGGATCCCGTGGCCGCATGGCGCAGATGTATCGCAGATTTCGCCGACTGATTCTCTTTTTCTCATTCCCAATTCACAAATTGCAATCTTTAAGATTATATAAAGACAATGTCAACAGAAAAGAAAGTAGCTGAAGAGCTTCTCAAAATACAAGCCGTATTTCTACGTCCCGACCAGCCATTCACCTGGGCCAGCGGAATCAAGAGTCCTATTTATTGCGACAACCGTCTCATCCTTACTGCTCCCGAAGCCCGCGAGGTAGTAGAGCAGGCCATTGCCGACAAGGTGAAGGAACTCTATCCAGAAGCCGAGGTGCTGATGGGTACATCTACCGCCGGAATCGCTCATGCGGCTATCGCAGCCCACAAACTCGGAATGCCGATGGGCTATGTGCGTGGAAGTGCTAAAGACCATGGACGCGGTAATCAGATAGAGGGTCGTCTGGAAAAGGGTCAGAAAGTCGTAGTGATCGAAGATCTTATCTCAACGGCCGGCAGCTGTATAGAAGTTGTCGACGCTCTTCGTCGTCATGGAGCTGACGTACTCGGCGTCATCAGTATTTTCACCTATGGCATGAAGAAAGGTCTTGACCGTCTGGCCGCTGCAGAAGTGGAGAATCATTCCCTTTCCAACTTCAATACTCTCGTTGACGTAGCTGTAGAGAAGGGATATATCAAACCTGAAGATGAGGTGCGCCTGAAGAAATTCATGTCAAACCCCTCGGATGAAAGCTGGATGAACTGATCCCATTGATTCACGCTCAATAATACTTACGACAATGAAACATCTCATAGATCCTACAGATCTCACCCGCGAAGAGACGGAAGAGATTATTGATCTCGCTCTCGACATCATCGACAATCGCGAGAAATATGCCGAAGCATGCAAGGGTAAGAAACTGGCTACACTTTTCTACGAACCCTCTACCCGTACGCGCCTCTCCTTTACGGCTGCCATGATGGAACTCGGAGGCAACGTACTCGGCTTCTCCGATGCTCAGAACAGCAGTGTGAGCAAAGGGGAGACTTGTGCCGACACGACAAAGGTAATAAATTGTTTTGCCGACGTCATAGCCATGCGTCATTTCGAAGAGGGCGCGGCTCTTGTATCTGCTATGAATAGTCGAATCCCCGTCATCAATGCCGGCGACGGTTCGCATGCCCATCCAACCCAGACCCTCACTGACCTGCTCACAATCAAGCGTGAGATCGGTCGGTTTGATAATCTGACCATCGGTTTTTGCGGTGACCTGAAATTCGGACGCACCGTCCACTCGCTCATCAAGGCCCTCTCTCGCTACGAAGGTGTGAAAGTTGTGCTTATCGCTCCCGAGCAGCTTCAGCTCCCCGACTATATGAAGAAGGAGGTCTGCGAGGCCAACGGTATCCCCTTCAAGGAGGTGACTACTCTCGAAGAGGTGATGCCCGAACTTGATGTGCTCTATATGACCCGCGTGCAGAAAGAGCGCTTCCTCGACGAAGACGAATTCGATCGCGTAAAGGATTGCTTCATCCTCGACAGTTCGAAACTCGCTACGGCCAAACCCGAAATGCGTATTCTTCATCCCCTGCCGCGCGTGAATGAAATTACGGTCGACGTCGACGATGATCCGCGTGCCGCTTACTTCCGTCAGGTGGAAAATGGAAAAAACGTGCGCAAGGCCCTAATCCTCAAACTCCTCGAATGGAAAGACGATCCTTCGAAATCTACTCGGCTTATCCCCGAGGGCACCATTCGTGGCAAGTACGTATGTCGCAATCCGCGTTGTATCTCTAATATGGAGGTCGGCGTAGAGAGCATGTTCCGTCCGGATGCAGTTCACGAAGGTGAATACCGTTGTGTCTACTGCGAATCCAAACCCAAAAAATGAGAAAAATATTTCTGACAGGAGCTACGGGCGTAATGGGTCGGCAGACCCTTTACGCCCTTCTCTCCCCTCAGATGAAGGAGGAGAATTTCAGAATTACTGTGCTTGCACGCCCCTCTAAGCGCAATCACCGAATACTTGCCCCGTTTGAGAAGCAGGGGGTAAATGTGGTATGGGGTGACCTGTTGGATTCTGAAGCAGTGGCAAAGGGTGTCGGTGATGCCGATATTGTCCTTCATTGCGGCGGCCTTGTAAGTCCGGCCGCTGACTGGCATCCCGAGCAGACTCTGAAAGTCAATATCGAAGGCACTCGTAACGTTATAGAAGCCGCCCTTCGCAGGCAGGAAAGAGGAGAGGAAATAAGGTTTGTCTATGTAGGGTCGGTTTCGCAATACGGCTGGCGTCATCAGCCTTTCCATTGGGCCCGCGTAGGCGACCCTATGCGTATAGCCGTATTCGACAACTATGCCCTGTCAAAGGTAATGGCCGAGCGCATGTTGGCAGAATCCGGTCTGCGATATTGGGTCTCGTTACGACAGACTGCAATTATGCATAGCGGTCTTCTGACTAAGGCTTCTGATCCCATATCTTTCCATGTCCCTCAGCAAGGTGTTCTGGAATGGGTCACGGCAGAAGATTCCGGTCGTCTGATGGCTGAAATCTGTAGAAAGTCTACTCCCGATAGATTCTGGAGAAACTTCTGGAATATAGGAGGCGGCTCCTCCTATCGCAAAGGCAACTACGACTTCATGTGTATGACGATGGCGGCAGTTGGTACCCCCGGACCGAAGCGAGTGTTCGACTACAATTGGTTCGCAACGCGCAATTTCCACGGTGTATGGTATGAGGATTCAGATGAACTTGCCGAAATGTTCCCCTTTCGCAGCGAATTGACCTTTAAGGAGTATATGGCCGAGCTCCGCCAAAGATTGCCTTTCTATTATCGGCTTGCTCCTCTTGCTCCCGCGTTCCTTATCAAGGCAATTATGAAAAAGGTGGCTCAAACTAAAGTGCTCGGTCCGCTTCGATGGATAGCTGACAATGACGAACTGCGTATCCGTGCGGCCTGGGGCAGCCGTGAGGCCTACGACAGGCTGCCCGACTGGCAGGCCGCCGATCTTCGTGAACCCTCCAACATGGCTCTGACCATGATGCATGGCTACGACGAAGCACTTCAGATTGCCCAACTCGATTCAAAGGCTCTGCAGGAAGCGGCCGAATTTCGCGGAGGTCGATTGATTTCTGATGATTACACTATCGGAGATATCTACCGCCCGTTAGAATGGGGGTGTGCCGAGGGCCATAGATTCAGATTGTCAGCATGGTCCGTATTGCGCGGCGGCCATTGGTGTGAGGAATGTCTGAAAGAGCAATCCGTCGATCCGGATGCAATAAAGCGCCAAAGTCGCAGCAATCCCTACCTTGCCCAAGGGTTATAACCCGCTCCTGCTTTATATGATACTCCTATTTTTGAGTATTGCGCGGGAGATCCGGATATAAAATACCGTTGTTCTCTATGGCATTTCATAGAAAAATACCCTAAAAATGAGTATAGCCTATATTTAGCAGATGCAGTAACTTTGCAGAGATTCCAATATTGTATACAATTATCTGACTACGACGATATGAATAACCCGAAACCCTCATTCTCTCCCGACGACCGTATGCGGTCGCTGATAGATGCCAACAATCAGCTGCTGATGGTGGCCTCGCGCTTTGGTATAGCCTTCGGTTTTGGCGACAAGACTGTGATTCAGGTATGTGAGGATGACTCTGTAGATTATCGTTCGTTTCTTGCAGTATGTAATCTTATCGACGGTCGCGACTATTCTATCTATCCCGTCTCCCTGACGTCAATGATGGAATATCTGCGTAAGGCCCACACATATTTCCTCGATTTCCTCCTTCCTTCGATCCGCCATAAACTGATCGATTCGCTCAATTCATCCTCGATTGAGGATGTCGATATCCTGCTTCTCCGATTTTTTGATGATTACGTCGCAGAGGTGCGCCGCCACATGACCTATGAGAACGATCGCATATTCTCCTACGTGGATCGACTCCTCAACGGCGAGACCGTAGATGACTTCCGTATCTCTGACTATTCCGGAAGTCATACGAGCATGGCCGACAAACTTTCGGAATTGAAAGAGGTCTTCATTCGCCATTATCATCATAAAGATACGATGATTCTTGCCTCGGCGCTTAACGATATCATGATGTGCCATGAGGATCTCTGCTCTCACTGCGAAGTGGAAGACCGGATTTTTATGCCGGCAGTGGAAAATCTCGAACGCAGCATGCAACTGAAAATGCGGACCTCCCGACCTGATTCAATCACTGAAAATAAGGAATCCGATGAAGCGTTGGCCGAGATGACAGAGCGGGAACTCGACGTAATCCGATGTGTGGCTGAGGGACTCTCCAATAAGGAAATAGCGGACCGCCTCTGTCTTTCAGTGCACACGGTCACTACCTACCGCCGCAACATATCCTCAAAACTCGGCATACATTCCCCCGCCGGACTGACAATCTTCGCAATCCTCCACAACCTCGTCGACATCAATTCCCTTTCAATTAAAGATTAATCCCGTATCCCGGTGTCATCGACCTAATTCAAGGTAATCGCTCTGACCTCCTCCACATCCGGTATTGCCTTGATCGCCGCCGTGATAGTCTGGATTTCCGTGTAGTCATGCACACCCAATCTGATTTTCAGCGTGACGATCGAATCGGTAGTAGCAGTATTCAGACTTTCCACACTCAGAGAGAGCTGATTACTAATGCAGTCCATAATGTCTATAATCATATGAGGCCGATCGATGCATGTGATGATCAGTTCAATAGGATACTTAGTCTCATCCGGACGATAATTGACGGCCACGATATTGTCCCCTTGTTGTGATGCCAGCCTGATAGCCACGCTGCAGTCGCGTTTATGCACGGTGATAGTCCCGTCAGGATTCTTAAAACCGATCACCTCCTCTCCCGGAATCGGGTGGCAATGATCGCAACGTTCAAACTCCGGTTTTTTCTGCTTCGAAAGATAGGAGGTGATGGCTCTCCGGGCCTTATAGCTCACCGAATGGTCAAGCCAGTCCTCCTCGGGATGACACTCCGGATCGGTGAATATTTCCACTATATCTCCACGATGCAGAGGCTGCTTGATAGATGCTAACCGGCCATTGATACGGCAATATTTGGCATGTCGTCCAAGTTCGGAATGGATCTCGTAAGCAAAATCTATTGGAGTGGCTTTCTGAGGCATGATAATCGGTTTCCCCTCCGGCGTGAAGGTCATGATATCGTCGTTATAGAAAGAAGCCACGACATTCTCAATGAAGTTAGTGCCATCCTGCCCATGCTGAGCGATATCCTTAAGCACGCCACGGAATTTATTGATCCATCGGCGTATATTACCCTCCGAACGATCCGACAGACATCCGAATCTTGAATTACGCACCATTCGTTCGCTGCAGATGTGCACCTCCTCCCAGCGACCGTAGTCGGCAAGAAGCTTGAGATGGAAACTCTGATACCCATTCTCTTTCGGAGAGTCGATATAGTTCGAGATTCCTCCGGGTTTCTCCTTGAAACGATCTGTGAGCAAGGAATATATGCGCAGTACAGTCTCCTTCTCCGAGACACCCTCCTGCTCCTTAAATACGATCTCCACAAAATGCCGATACTTCAGATGATCGAAATCATCGCCATATTTGTGCATCTTCCGCCAAAGCGAATATGGGCGCCTGTAATCGTAGAATACTCGCGCTTTAATCCCGTTGGAAGAGAGCAGTACGGAGATTTCATCAATAAATATGCGTAGTTTCTCCCGATTGGCAAGTTCGTCATCCTTAATGCGGCGCTCAAGTTCGGCATATTCCTGCGGACATCTGAAACGCAGCGATAGATTCTCCAATTCGGTCTTTACGTCGTAGAGGCCGAGACGCGTAGCCAGTGGAGCATAGAAATAGTCGGTTTCGCCGGCTATCTTCATCTGTTTATCGGTGCGCATCGAAGATAATGTGCGCATATTGTGAAGGCGGTCGGAGAGCTTGACAAGCAGAGCGCGGATATCATACTGCACAGAATTAAGCATCTGTTTGAAATTGTCGAGCTGTTTCGACATCTCATACTTCTCCTTCTTCTGCTTCGTAAGGGCACGCACAAGAAACGCTACGTCGTCGCCATATCGCTGCTGAATTTCGTCGATTGAATGAGGTGTGTCCTCCACGACGTCATGGAGAAATGCTGCAATTACCGAATTGACGTCAAGATTGATTTCCGAAGCCGCGATATCGGCTACTGCTATGGGATGAAGAATATAAGGCTCACCGCTGCGGCGTTTCTGAGGAGCATGAGCCTCCTTGGCAAACTCGAAAGCATCGCGCAGGCGCACCATATCTTCCGCGGAACTGCGCGACTGCATCACGTCGAAAACGTGCTGAGCGCGCTCCTCGACTAATTTGTTATAATCCACCGCCGGGGTTGTGCGCCCCTCCTTGTTACGATCGTCGGTTCGGTCTGTTTTCTCCATACGCCAAGATTTTTTTACTGCAGCTTCCGCGACTGTCTCTCGCCACGGCTTTGTTGCTCGCTACAAATTTATTAAAAAATTCACAACCATAAGAAAATTTTTTAATAAATTTTTCTGCTTCACGTTATTTTTTTGTGAATAATCCGATTTCTCTCTATTTTCATGTGCCCTATTGCAATAATAAATGTATCTATTGCGATTTCTATAGTGGCGGAGCGCGCATTGCTGACTGGCAGGCGCTGACTACCTCCTTTCTCAACGAATTAGGCTCGCGGCGTTCCGAATGGGAAGGCTGCGATGTCGTGTCGATCTATTTCGGTGGTGGCACCCCTTCGCTTATCCCCGTTGAGATTTTTGCAGGTCTGCTTATCGCTATTAAGAATCTGATAGGTGCCGACCGCATCGCTCCCGATTGCGAGATTACCCTTGAGGCGAATCCCGAAGATGTGAATCCGGAAGCGGTGGATTATTGGAAGCAATCAGGAGTCAACAGAGTAAGTCTTGGAGTGCAGACCTTTTCCGATAGCTCGCTGAGAAGTATCGGACGCCGGCATAGCGGTGAGGAGGCCCGCAGGGCTTTGGAATTGCTTACGTCGGAGTTTAATAATGTAAGTGCCGACCTTATCTTCGGTTTGCCGAATCAGACGCTTTCTGATTTGCGTCAGGATCTGGTAATGCTGACAGCCCTCTCTCCCGAACACATATCCGTATATTCCCTGATGTACGAACCCGGAACTGCACTTACCTATCTTCGTGACTCTGGTAAGATTGCCCAGATAGGGGAGGAGGAAGCAGCTGAAATGTTTGATACGATTGTTGCCACCTTAGAGGAAGCGGGTTACGATCGTTATGAGACTTCCAACTATGCCCGACCCGGCTACGAATCGCGTCATAATTCCGGTTATTGGACCGGAAGGGCCTACGTAGGCATCGGTCCGTCGGCCCATAGCTTCGATGGGGAATCACTGCGAAAGGCCAACCCGGCCGATCTGAAAAGCTACATCTCGCATTGGAGTGATTGGAGCGAAGGACGTCCTGATTCCGTCGACTATCCGATAGAGCGGGAGCATCTCACTCCGGAAGAGCGACGAGAAGAGATGCTGATGTTGGGTCTGCGAATGAAAAAGGGACTTGATCTGAACCTCTATGAAACCCGTTTCGGCTCTGAGGCTCTCCGTACACTCCTGCTCAAAGCCCGACCGGCAATTGACCACGACCAACTCCGACTGACTCCCGACTCCCGTCTCTGCATCACCGACTCAGCCCTCATGATCTCCGACACCCTCCTACTTACCCTCCTCTAAAAGATCTTCTATGAGTCAATGTAGTAACTTTTCGAGGGTTACTATATTTCTGAATCGATATCATATCGTTGAAGTTATCCATAAATTAATACCTTTTTTGTCATAAATTATACTATTTTAAGAATTTATGCGTTAGTATTAAGTGATTAATCAATCCCGTTATGAGAAAACTATTAATAATCGTATCGATGCTACTCTTGTGTTTGAATATTCTGGCGCAAGAAGCTGATTCTGGCATTCGATTGGAAACATTAGAATGTGATTCTATTAACCTGCCAGTATACTTGGTCGATGGCATTGAAGTTCAAAATATTGACAGTATTCTAAAAGATGACATTGAAAAAGTAGAAATCGTAAAAGACCCAGCTATTACGAAATACTTTAAACCTCGACTGGGTGGAGTTGTTATTATTTCAACTAAATCTAAGAAAAACTTGAAATCAGTATTGTTACAATATGAAATTCAAGTAAAGAAAAGTAGGGATAATAGAATACCAAGTGAATTGATGATTAGATAGATTTTAAGCCTATAATCATAGCCTAAATTATGGAAAGACAATAGTAGAAAATATTAATAACTAATAAAATAATCTATTTATAATTGCATAACTCAATTATGTAATTAATCCTTGAATTTTGAATTTAGGTGTATAATATCTCTTTAATATAAATAAAGATAACGCATAATAGCATTACATACATCTTATATTCCATGTCTCTTATCAGATTGATGTGCTAAATGATTGAATCATGATTAATAAATATGCTAAAAATATAATTCTGCTCTTTTTAAACATCATTCTTTGTGTACTTAATATTCAGGCTCAATCTCACTATAAATTATATAAAAGAGATGGGCATTTCTATTTTAATGGTCAAATGAATGAAACTCACGTTGATAGTATCCTTTTGGAGACAGGTTGCAGGTACATAATGTGTAATGAGGCATTTTTTAATGAAATCAGTAAAACCGCTGCTTTCGAGCCAGACTCAGTAGAATTCACTCATGCCAAATCGTATCGGAAGGATTATGCTGTTCAAAGTGTTCATAGAGGAAGAATTAAACTGGGCGATTTTTATTACGATGACAAGATAATTGTTCTCAAAGATTTTAAGCATTTACTTTTGCCTATTCATTTGCTACACTATGAACATAAAGATGAGACGCAGGGATCGTTAATTTGTCTTAATTTTAAAAAGCTTACAATGGACTTTGTGTCACGAGATGAGGCTAACTTACAAGATAAAAATACTTTCAGAATTGTAGAGTTACTGCCAAGGCCAATCATTGAAGCTTCACTAGAGATCAAAGATGAAAAGCAGACAACAGGTACAATAATGACTAGATTAAATTTTGATTTAGGAAGCGGTAACTATATATCGTTATTCGGAAGTCACCCCAAAGTTGCCAATTGGATTAAAAACACCAATTTCTGGATAAAAACTACATATCATTTAAATGGGAAAAAAGCAGGAAAGGGAATATTTGCAACTAAATGTTCTGTTGGCGAACTAAGTTGCAAAAATATTCCTATTAATATTCTTAATTGGTCTGTCAAAGATATTGATGGTCTAATTGGTCCTTCATTTTTTGGCAATAGATATGTGTATATAGACTCTTCAAAAGGGCTGATTTATTATTGATTATAAAGGCCAAAGAAAGATATAGATATATAAGTGTGAACGATATTGTCTATCTTCCGGGGATCCTTACTCACTATTCGGAATCTGTACGTGGATATGGATATCTTCGCCCGTATCAGGTGAAGAGTTTCGGTGTGATTCTATATATAGACCAGGATCCCCCATACGATATGTTTGAGAGACGTTTTACCAATCTGAATACAGACTGTGGACGGTATCCACTAGAAATCCTTAAGGATAATAAGTAGATTACCATTGGCCGCAAGGAATTTGCGGTATGGTATCCGAGGGAAAGAGTTCGAAAGAGGTGTCTGCCAACAATCGCTAAAGGCAGTGCTTAGCTTTTGGTTGAATAATTACATTCTTGAATTTACATAAATATTATACTTTATTTAGAATTATGAGATGCCCAATTATATTAATCTTTTTTGTATTGATATCCATTTCGCATGCGATAGCACAATCTGGCTTGATCCCAGAGTTTAGTTACATACAGAATGCCAATGACAGTGTGTTATGTAAATCACAACGACAGTACAATGTTTATTATTTCGCTCCATCCCTTGATGTAAATTTTATGGAACAAGAAGCTAATTTGTCTATCAATGAAATCCACAGCATAATAAAGGCACAAACTCAAATTTGCGTACTACTTAGAGAAGAAATTTTGAATGCGATTCCTTCACCTATGTTGGAACAACTAGCATACTTAAAATTAAAATCGGCTATTAGGTTATTAATGACATATTCCGTGACGAGAAATCGTGTCATTAAAGTGAGGTTTTGGATTACAAAAAAATATCAAGACAAAATCTCGTCAGAAATGATAAAACGACTTAATAATATAGTGTTAAATCAAGAATTTGTTGCGGTCCCATTTATTGAGAGAGGATTAATTCCTATAGAGTTATCAATAAGTTCTTTNCAAATATCAGAACATATTCATTCCGGAAACAAAATAAATTAACAATGTAACTAATCAAATTCTTAATACAAATCTATGTGCAGCGGACCATCCGGCATAAAGTAATAAGTCGTGAGGATACGGACAGAAATGCCGAGGAGANAACGATAAGGATTGCTCCACTNCCTCCGACTCCNATTGAACATGGCATGGCTGGAGCCTCGTTGCTTGCTGACATCATACTTGGAAAGTACCTGTATCATCTNCCGTTNCACCGTCAAATCAACCGCTTCAGAGAGTTTGGTCTGNGCCTGCCTGCTTCCACAATAGGCGACTGGTATGAGAAATATAAAAAAATCCACATAAATCCGCGAGCCTACGGCGATAGGAGCGAAGCCTCATGCCGGATCCGCGTAAACCCTATTTAAATTTAATCCAATTACGTGAGACATTTACACACGCTGAAGGCACCTTTTGGTNGTGAGCTCTTTGGTTTTGTGAGGTCGGTTTTTTTTGATAGGTCAGAGTTTTTTGTATGGATTCTTTAAAGTATTTTTACGATTTTTGGCTAAAAATTTGNTTTT
>JAAVDX010000016.1:0-66743 GCA_014801585.1 Bacteroides sp. | reverse complement strand
TNNATTATTTAACTTTGCATCCCGTATTATTTTAAATTCTAAAATAAGACGTGGAAACAAAGTATATTTTCGTAACAGGCGGAGTTGTATCCTCCTTAGGTAAAGGTATCATCTCGTCTTCTCTCGCAAGATTGCTTCTCTCGAGAGGTTACTCAGTCACCATCCAGAAGTTCGATCCCTACATCAACATCGATCCCGGAACTCTCAACCCCTATGAGCACGGCGAATGTTACGTCACCGTCGATGGCCATGAAGCNGACCTCGACCTCGGTCACTACGAACGATTCACCGATATCCACACTACCCGCTACAATAACATCACTACCGGCAGAATCTATAAGTCGGTAATAGAAAAGGAACGACGCGGCGACTACCTGGGTAAAACGGTGCAGATTATCCCCCATATCACCGACGAAATCAAACACAACGTAAAAAGCCTTAGCGGCGACGGAAAATTTGACTTTGTCATCACCGAAATCGGAGGCACTGTCGGCGATATCGAATCAACCCCCTTCCTTGAGGCAATGCGACAGCTGAANTGGGAACTCGGAAAGAATGCCCTCAGTATTCATCTCACCTATGTGCCCTACCTGAAAGCNGCCAAAGAACTTAAGACCAANCCCACCCAACATTCCGTAAAACAGTTGCAGGCTATCGGTATCCAGCCCGACATCCTCATCCTCCGCACGGAGAAAGACATTCCGGCCCCGATGAGAAGAAAAGTCGCCCAGTTCTGCAACGTCAGTCCCGAAGCCGTCATTCAGAGCGTCGACGCACCGACCATCTATCAGGTGCCGATGATCATGCACGAGCAGGGCCTTGACGAACTCGTGATTCGCATGACCGACGCACCCTTCCGCCGCCTGCCCGATCACTCCGCATGGCTCGACTTCCTCCATCGCCTGCAGCATGCTGAAAAGACGGTTACTATCGGACTGGTAGGAAAATATGTCGAACTGCAGGACGCCTACAAGTCAATCAGCGAAGCTCTCATGCACTCCGCCACTTATGCCGACCATCGCCTCAATCTCAAATACATAAGCAGCGAAAATCTTACTCCCGAGAATGCCGACGAATCACTGTCAGGACTCTCGGGAATTCTTATTGCCCCCGGATTCGGTCAGCGTGGAATAGAGGGTAAATTTGTCGCTCTTAAATGGGCGCGTGAGCATGACATCCCGACATTCGGTATCTGCCTCGGAATGCAATGTATGGTGATCGAATACGCCCGCAACGTGGCTGGCCTCGAGAATGCCAATTCCACCGAGATGGATCCCGCCACTCCCCACAATGTAATCGACCTCATGGAGGAGCAAAAGAATATCTCCAATCTCGGCGGGACAATGCGTCTCGGAGCCTACGACTGCGAACTCGCCGAGGATTCAATAGCCGCAAAGGCGTATGGCACTACTTTGATCAGCGAGCGCCATCGTCACAGATTTGAGTTTAACGAATCCTATCGGAATGTGCTTGAAGAGGCCGGTCTGCGTTGCGTGGGCCGGAATCCTAAGACCGGACTGGTAGAAGTGGTGGAGGTTCCGTCGCAGACATGGATGGTTGGCACTCAGTACCATCCCGAATATCAGTCAACCGTGTTGCATCCCAATCCGCTCTTCCTCTCCTTCGTCAAAGCNGCTATTGCNAAAGCNGAAGGTNGGANGAAATGAAAAGCNATCGCCGGTCAACNNTCTCTCTTTAATNGGACAGGCNCCAAANTGAAACATACATATATACTTACACTTTAAACTTTTTCAGAAGTTGGAATTAATCAAACATGAGTGTGGCGTAGCAATGATCCGCCTNCTGAAACCNCTCTCATATTATAAGGAGAAATACGGCACCTCCCGATATGCGCTTGACAAGCTCTACCTGCTCATGGAAAAGGAGCACAATCGCGGACAGGAAGCGGCCGGCATCGGCTGTGTCCGTCTCGATACCCCTCCCGGCCGGGAATACATCTATCGCGAACGTGCACAGGGAAGCGACGCNATNAACACAATTTTCGAAGCTGTCGGTCATCAGATAGCCGATTATCTGAANGAGGGTGGGGAAGAGGATTATGCTCCTTTCATGGGAGAGGNCTATATGGGGCATCTCCGTTACAGCACCACCGGTCGGTCGGGCATCAACTACGTCCACCCCTTCATGAGGCGCAACAACTGGAGTTCGCGCAACATGCTCCTTTGCGGCAATTTNAATATGACCAACGTCGATGAAATCTTCGAATCAATCACGTCTACAGGTCANCATCCGCGTCTTTATGCCGATACATTCCTCCTTCTNGAGCAACTNGGTCATGCGCTCGATCGCGAGAACGANCGGCTTTATTCTCTTCATTATGAGAATGGCCAACGCNCCCTCGAACTNTCCCGNTCTATCGCCCGCGATCTTAACGTAGCCAACGTCCTNCGTCGTTGNTCTCCGATCTGGGATGGAGGCTATGTCATATGCGGAATCATAGGCAATGGAGATATGTATGCCATGCGNGACCCCAANGGAATTCGCCCGGCATTCTATTATCGTGATGATGAGGTNGTGGTTGTGGCCAGCGAACGCCCTGTGATTCAGACCGTATTCAATCTTCCGGCATCGGAGGTTAAGGAATTGATGCCCGGAGAGGCCCTGATTGTCGATCGCGATTCGTCAAGNCGGCTCGAGCAGATTNTTCCNGCCCGAGCCAACGCCCGTTGCAGTTTCGAACGCATCTATTTCTCGCGCGGTTCGGATGAGGATATCTATCAGGAACGCAAGCGCTTGGGGTTAATGCTTACTCAGCCTGTCCTCCGCACTCTCGACTATGATATCGANAACTCCGTATTCTCCTTCATCCCCAACACTGCCGANGTNGCNTTNTANGGNCTNATTCANGGTCTGGAGAAATATCTCGACAGATTGAAAATGGAGCAGATCAGAGACCTCGCAGATCACGGCCGTCTGACTTCCGATCGTCTCGAAGATATAATGCGTAAGAAAATCCGAAGCGAAAAGATNGCNATTAAGGATATNAAGCTTCGCACGTTTATNGCTGAAGGCGCATCGCGCGACGATCTCGCCACCCATGTCTATGACATCACCTACGGTTCGATACGTGAGGGCGACAATCTGATCGTTATCGACGATAGTATNGTGCGCGGCACAACTCTGCGTCAGTCGATTCTGCGCATACTCGACCGCCTGAATCCTTCGCGGATTGTGGTNGTNTCGAGNTCNCCACAGGTCAGATANCCCGACTGCTATGGNATCGACATGTCCCGCATGGGAGAATTNATCGCCTTTAAGGCCGCGATGGCTCTGCTCCGGGAGCGCGGAATGGAGAATGTGGCCCGTGAGGTATATGACCTCTGCAAAGCGCAGGATTCCCTCCCGAAAGAGAAAGTNTCCAACTATGTCAAGAGGATCTACGCGCCTTTTACCGATGAAGAGATTTCCGANAAAATAGCCGAATTGCTGACCCCCCGGGAGATCCGCGCCAANGTGAAGATCGTCTANCAGACGGTTCAGAATCTCCACGAAGCTATTCCCGATCATCCCGGCGACTGGTACTTCACCGGCAATTATCCCACCCCCGGTGGCAACCGTCTCGTCAACCGCGCCTATATTCGCTTCTACGAAGGAAAGATCGACGACCGCGTCTGACCTTTGATTGAAAAAGGTATGACCTTAGGNCATAAAGATATCAAGTCCTTATGCTTCATAGCGAATTTTTTATTATATTTGCATTTTAAAAGTAATCGCAAATGACTCACTCGAAAAGCGATATACAGTTTGTAAAGATGCATGGTGCCGGCAATGATTACGTCTACGTCGATGCCATGACAACTGTCCCCAATGACATTCCGGNTCTTGCTCGCGAAATCTCTGACCGCCATTTCGGTGTCGGGGGNGACGGCCTTGTGCTCATAATGCCCTCCGAAGTGGCCGATTTCCGTATGAGGATGTTCAACGCCGACGGNTCGGAGGCGCAGATGTGCGGCAACGCNTCGCGCTGCGTTGCAAAATTTGTCTACGAACGCCGTCTNACCGACAAGCNCGAAATATCCCTCGAGACTCTCGCNGGAATNAAAATTCTCCGGCTCAATTTCAGTCCCGAAGGTGAGTTCGAAAGTGTGACTGTCGATATGGGAGTCCCGCAATTGGAAGCCCTTTCAATCCCTGTCAANGCNTCCGGAAANCTGCCCTCCGGAGCCCCAACTGTCGAAATGACTTATAGTGGCTCCACATATGAGGCAATTGCCGTCAGCATGGGAAATCCCCATGGTGTGATATTCTTAGAGGAATCTCCCCGCGATTGGCATATCCTCCAAGCCGGGCCTACTTTCGAAGTTCATCCTGCATGGCCGGAAAAAACCAACGTTGAATTTGCCCGTGTGATCTCTTCAGATGAAGTGGAGATGAGAGTATGGGAGCGCGGTACGGGGGAGACNCTCGCCTGTGGCACCGGCGCCTGCGCCACTGTAGTAGCCGGAATCCTTTCCGGCCGACTCGCCCGTCGGGCCAAAGTAATTCTTCGGGGTGGTGTGCTCGAAATCCNATGGGACGAGACAACCGGCCATNTCTTCATGACCGGGCCNGCNNCTACCGTCGCCGAAGGCGTATATTTCCGCCAAACTAATGTCTAACGCTTACCCGCAATTAATGCTTTGTANAAATGTTTCAGGCTAATGAAAANTATGCTATCCTTCCAGAGTCGTATCTCTTCTCGGAGGTGGCAAGAAAATTAAACGAATATAAGACGGNTCATCCNGNCAAGGAGGTGATTCGCATGGACATAGGCGACGTCTCTCTTCCACTCCCCGGAATAGTTGTCGATGCTCTCTGNTCTGCGTCAAAAGAGATGGGAGAGTCGGCCACCTTCCACGGTTATGGTCCTGAACAGGGTTACCTTTTCCTTCGAGAGGCTATAGCCGAGGGTGATTATCACTCTCGTTCGCTCAATCATATAGGGGCAGACGATATCTTCATATCCGACGGNGCGAAGAGCGATCTCGGCAATCTGACCGATCTCTTCGGTCCCGACGTAAAGATCGCGGTGGCCGAACCNGGCTATCCCGTCTATGTCGATGCCAANGTGCTGGNCGGACGCGGCGGCCGACCCGAAAATGGTCGCTGGAGTAATCTGNTCTATCTCGAATGTACTCCGGAGAATAATTTTCTGCCGGAATTGCCCAATGAGAGTGTCGATGTCATATATCTNTGCTATCCCAATAATCCTACCGGAGCCTCTATGAAGCGCGAGGATCTGAAGAAGTGGGTGGATTATGCCTTGGCTCGGAAGGCGCTGATCATTTTCGATTCAGCCTATGAGGCTTATGTCACAGATCCGCATACTGTCCGCTCTGTTTACGANATCCCGGGAGCCGAGAAAGTAGCGATTGAAATCCGCAGTTTCTCCAAGACTGCCGGTTTCACCGGTGTCCGCTGTGGATATACCGTCGTGCCTCGTACCCTTGATTTNAGNTATCCNGANGGTTCCCCTGCGTCGCTTAATAAAATGTGGAATCGNCGNCAGTCAACCAAATTCAACGGTGTCGGCTACATCGTCCAGAAAGCTGCCGCAGCTCTATACACGCCGGAAGGACGCGAAGCAATCCGCGACCACATCTCCTACTATATGCGCAACGCCCGTCTCCTCCGTGAAGCACTCCTNGAAAAAGGTTGGCAGGTAGTAGGTGGAGAAAATTCCCCCTACGTCTGGGCCTCTCCCTTACCCGTCGGTAATGAGATAGAAGTAAGTAGCCCGGATTCCTGGCAACTCTTCAGCAAACTNCTCAGCGAAGTTCAGATATCNTCAACCCCCGGTAGTGGCTTCGGCAGATGTGGAGAAGGGTGGATCCGCTTCACAGGCTTCAACACCCACGAAAAGACTCTCGAAGCCATCTCTCGCCTGAAAAATTTCTNTCAGAATCCACACTAATCAGCGTCTCCGNACCCCGAGGTAAAGTCCCGGTCCGGAGNCGCGTCCGAAAATATTTAAACCCATCCAAGAAAAAACAACATATAACATGTCAGATCTCAGATTCAAAAGTGTAGAAGTGGCCTCCAGCCGCAAACCGGTAAAAGTCAACGTNCCNGAAGAGCGCGTCGACAAATACTATGCCAAACAGGTCTTCAACCGTCAGAAGATGTTCGAATATCTTCCCATGAAGACCTATAAAGCCCTTGTCGATGCAATCGACAATAAAAAGCCCCTGTCTCTCGAACTNGCCGANAGCGTAGCGGAAGGNATGAAGCGCTGGGCCATCGAAAGCGGTGCGCGCCACTACACCCACTGGTTTCATCCCCTCACCGACGGCACAGCNGAAAAACACGATGCCTTCATCGACCACGACGGAAAGGGCGGTGTAGTAGAGGAATTCTCCGGCAAACTCCTNGTGCAGCAGGAACCCGATGCCAGCTCCTTCCCNAACGGTGGTATNCGCAACACNTTCGAGGCGCGTGGCTACTCTGCATGGGATATCTCATCCCCCGCATTCATTATCGACGGCACTCTNTGTATCCCGACTATCTTCATCTCCTACACCGGTGAATCTCTCGACTATAAAACCCCTCTTCTGAAGGCTCTCAACGCTGTAGACAAGGCCGCNACTCGCGTAGCTCGCTATTTCGATCCCGAAGTGAAGCATGTCAATAGTTTCCTCGGATGGGAACAGGAGTATTTCCTTGTCGACGAAGCCCTATATGCAGCTCGTCCNGACCTTGTGATGACCGGTCGCACACTGATGGGCCANGAGTCTGCAAAGAATCAGCAGCTTGAAGANCATTATTTCGGTGCTATCCCTGCTCGCGTGGAGGCTTTCATGCTCGACCTTGAGATTGAATGTCACAAACTCGGCATCCCCGCCAAAACCCGTCATAATGAGGTGGCCCCCAATCAGTTCGAACTCGCTCCGATCTATGAGGAAGCCAACCTCGCCAACGACCACAACCTCCTTCTGATGTCGCTTATGGCTGAAGTCGCTCGCCGTCACAATTTCCGTGTGTTGCTTCATGAAAAACCCTTTGCCGGCATCAACGGTTCCGGTAAGCACAACAATTGGAGTCTCGGCACCGACCGCGGAACCCTCCTTTTTGCTCCCGGCAAGACCCCCGAGCAGAATCTGCAGTTCGTAGCCTTCGTGGCCAACGTCATGTCTGCCGTCAATAAGCACAACGGATTGATGAAAGCCACTATCATATCCGCTACCAATCAGCATCGTCTCGGAGCCAACGAAGCGCCTCCGGCTATCATCTCGATGTTCCTCGGCTCACAGTTGAGTAAGATTCTTGATGATATCGAGAGTGCTGCTACCGACGAGATCATCCTCGAAGGTAAGGGTAAGATGTCGGTTGAACTCAATCAGATTCCCGAACTCCGTGTCGACAATACCGACCGCAACCGTACCTCTCCCTTCGCCTTTACCGGCAACCGTTTCGAATATCGTGCCGTCGGTTCGAGTGCCAACTGTGCCGCTGCTCTCATCGCTCTTAATGCTGCCGTAGCCGACGAACTCAATCAGTTTGCCGACGCTGTGGATGTCCGCATGGCCAAAGGAGAAGAGCGCAATCACGCTATTCTTGAGGAGACTCGTCGCCTCATTCGCGAAAGTCGTCGTATCCATTTCGACGGCAATGGCTATAGCGACGAATGGAAAGAGGAGGCAAAACGCCGCGGACTCGACGTCGAGACATCTGCTCCTTTGATGTTTGATGCCTATCAGCGTCCCGAGACTGTGGAAATGTTCGCCCGCACCGGTGTCTTCACTCAGAAGGAACTCGAAGCCCGAAATGAAGTGAAATGGGAGATGTACACCAAGAAGATTCAGATCGAATCGCGCGTTCTCGGTGATCTTGCCATCAATCATGTCATCCCCGCGGCTACCCGCTATCAGAGCCTGCTTCTCGACAATGTCTACAAAATCAAGCAGCTCTTCAAGGGCGACAAAGCCGATAAGATCGCTCGTCAGGACATGTCGCTCATCGAACAGATTGCCGACAATATGGCCTCTATCAAGAGCAACGTTGAACTAATGATCAGCGCCCGCCGCCATGCCAACCATCTTACCGATGAGCGCTCAAAGGCCATAGCCTATCACGACAATGTCTTCCCGCTGATGGAGACAATCCGCAAGAGCATCGACGATCTCGAACTGATGGTCGACAACGAGATCTGGCCTCTTCCGAAATATCGCGAACTCCTTTTTGTACGTTAATATATGTCGCTATGGTCGCTCTGGCTGATTATAGCCATCATTTTCTTCGTAACCGAACTTTTCAGCCAGTCCGTCTGGGCTCTCTGTGTGGCCCTCGGAGCCTTGGCCGCAATGATCTGCTCTATAGCTGATCTGAGCGTGGTATGGCAGGGCACGTCCCTTGTGGCCGTATGCCTCTTAGCCTATATCGCCCTGCTCCCTTGGCTAAAACGGGTCTATATGCGCAACTCCCGCCCCATTGCCACTGGTATGGACGCACTCATCGGCCGACGCGGCTTCCTCATCGAGGAAGTCGCGCCCGGCCGGCTGGGTCGCGTGCGTATCGACGGCGACAACTGGCAGGTTCGCGCTGCCGAAGAAAAAATCTCTATCCCGGCAGGTACAGAAGTAAAGGTGCTTGCCTACGACAGCATTATCCTGACTGTTACGCCGGTCAAATAATCCTATACTATATTTCTCTACTTATTTTTTCTATTTATGACTACATTAATTATCCTTGCTCTCCTCGTCATCCTCGCGATTGTCGTCATCTCGGCCGGAGTGAAGGTCGTGCCTCAGTCCGAAACCCGTGTAATCGAACGTCTCGGGCGCTTCCACAGTGTGCTTGCTCCGGGCCTTAACTTCATCATCCCTTTCATCGACCGTCCGAAATTGATCTATACCCGCAAGGCCGAGTCTTCGATGGGGCGCCACTTTGTGCGCACAACCACCACCAAAATTATCGACCTCCGCGAACAGGTCTATGATTTCCCTTCGCAGCAGGTGATCACGCGCGACAATGTGACTACCGAGATCAACGCCCTTCTCTATTTTCAGATCACTGACCCGAAGAAGGCCGTCTATGAGATCGACAATCTCCCCAACGCTATCGAAAAACTGACCCAGACCTCTCTGCGCAACGTGATCGGCGAACTCGAACTCGATGAAACCCTTACTTCGCGCGATACTATAAATACCAAACTACAGTCAATCCTTGACGATGCCACCAACAAATGGGGAGTAAAGGTAAATAGAGTAGAACTTCAGGATATCACTCCTCCCGAGAGTGTGCGGGTAGCGATGGAGAAGCAGATGCAGGCCGAACGCAACCGCCGAGCCGAGATTCTCAATGCCGAAGGTGAGAAGCAGTCGCGCATCCTCCGTTCCGAAGGTGAAAAGGCTTCGCGCATCAATGAGGCCGAGGCTCACAAGCAGGCTCAGATTCTTCGGGCAGAGGGTGAGGCGGAAGCGATTATTCTCAATGCCAAGGCGGAGGCAGATGCTATCCGCAGAGTTGCCGAGGCTGTAGCGAGCAATTCCGGCGCAGTGAATGGTGAAGGGGGAGAGGTATCGGCCGCAGATATCTCCACTACAGATCCGGCAGCCTATATGCTCGCCATGAAATACATCGAGGCTCTGCAGTCGATGACCTCCGGCAAA
Organism: Bacteroides sp.; assembly: GCA_014801585.1. GTDB lineage: Bacteria > Bacteroidota > Bacteroidia > Bacteroidales > Muribaculaceae > Lepagella. The sequence goes on along the minus strand of JAAVDX010000016.1, from coordinate 57,135 downwards.
GACAACAAGATCGTCTATATGCCCTACGAAGCCTCATCGATGCTATCCTCTTTAGGCTCCATCAAAAATCTCTTTAAATAAAAGATATTATCTTTTAGGAGAGGTAAAGAGGGGATAGGCTCATTGTTTGTTTCCTCTTTGAATTGTCAGCGAAAAAATATTTTGCTGACAATCAAAGAGAAAAGAAAAAAGTGACAAAAAAGATGAAAAAAAGTTGCTAAAAAATTTGGCAGATTCAAAAAAAAGCACTAATTTTGCAGTGTCAAAAGGGAACAAGAGAGGTGAAAGCCACTAAGAATCCCGGCCGACAAACAAAAATATTGCCTTGTGGTGTAATGGTAGCACGCAGGTTTCTGGCACCTTTAGTGAGGGTTCGAGTCCTTCCAAGGCAACCTCAAAAAGCCGAGTCATTCCGACTCGGCTTTTCGTTTTTTTTCAGTGTGNCCCGNATAAACCTCTGCACCTCTGCNTGANATCCCCTTAGTNGGCAAAGTCGTGTTAAATCTAAACTATATTCCGTCAAAAAGTTTATTACGCAGTTGCTTTTGAGCCATCATCCTCCTCATTTTTTCTCATCAAGGATGATATTTAGTTGTTTATCAATCCGATATTGAGGCTGATTGAATGCACCACATAGCAGAGTGAACAAGTCTCTAATATCAAGCATAGAGTAATGTTCTNCCGCACTACTGCCAACCTCAGGCAGCCCTGTGGCATACTTAATCTCACGCAGAGGTGCAGAGGGCTCGCTGAGTCTGAACAGCTNAAATTTCTTATCACTTTAACAGCGTTTTGTGCTTGATCCAAATTAATCGGATGNATTCTTTATTTTGAACCGGTATGAAATGATTTTTCGGTGCATTTCGGGCAATTATTTGCGTAGAACAATTATCTTCGATAATCAGTTATTTATGTAGATAAAGTTATCAGGATAAATAAGCAGATGTTACGAATCAGTTTATATTGCAAATATGGCTCGTTATATTGCAAATATGGCTCGGTCTCTGAAACCCTTGTGGACCGGACCCGCCGCGTAGCGGTGGATTATATTAGGCCCGTATCGATGGACGCGGTAGCGACCATCGGTGCGGGTATTCCGGTACGGCCTAAACGTATCCACAGAGCCCTGCGTCAGCATGGGCTTCCCACGGAGAAGGAATATTCTATAGTTTGACGCGGGTAGCAGTTCGNTGGGGGAAGCCCGTGCTGACGCAGGGCTCTATCGATATATGTATTCTTATTTCTTTATACCCGCACCAATCAACGCGATAGCATTGATTGATACAGGCCTAATGTAAAATCCCGCTCTGCGGGGGCATCCGCACAAATTATGGCAATGGGGAAGATATATTAATTTTGTAATCTATGTTGGAGCGAAACGAATTATAGTCTCATCCAAAGATCTTACTAATTTTCGGTTATGACGATCATTCTAATTCTTCTTATAAGCATCGCCGTCGGGTTAATGTTGCGAAAGGTTCGGGCTTTGCACCATCTGGGAAAGACAGCTACCGTGACCGTGTGGATGCTGATTTTTGTATTCGGCATCTCTCTCGGTTCAAATAAGGAAATTATCAGCGATTTCGGACGTATGGGCGTCACGGCTCTGTTTGTAGCGCTAATGGGCGTGGCAGGAAGCGTTCTCGCTGCATGGGGGTTGATGTATATAATCGGTAAAAACAGAAAGAAATGAAAGGAAGTCTTATTGTAGCCTTGATTTTTGCAGCCGGGGTTCTTATAGGGGTCTACATCACGCCGATACAGTCGTATATACCCGCCGAACTAAGTGAGTGGCTATTGTATGCACTTGTGATTCAGACCGGTCTTGTGCTCGGTGCGGAGGGAAACTGGCTGAAGATTAAGGAAAATCTCTCTCTCCGGTCGTTGCTTCTTCCGATTGGTACAATTGTAGGCACTCTTCTCTTTTCGGCAATAGCAGGTGTGATAGCAGGTGGGTGGAGCATCAGCGACTATCTCGCCATGGGTAGCGGACTCGGATACTATTCATTATCTTCAGTGCTCATATCAGAGATAAAAAGTCCTGACATAGGAATGGATGCGGCTACCAAACTCAGTATGCTCGCCTTGATGGTGAANATCGTCAGNGANNTGGCGGCTCTNATNGGNGNNCCNTGGTTTGCGAAAGTATTCGGNAAATTNGCNCCCACNGCAGCCGCNGGNGTNACCTCNATGGATGTGAACCTNCCNATGATNGTACGCNNNTCNGGNCANGCGATGCTCCCTATCGCCATAATGCATGGAGTGGTGCTTGAACTATGCGTGCCATTACTCGTGACCCTCTTTGCAAGTATCTGATTCAGCTGTGGAGGCACTCTTCGAAATCACTATTCCGGTTTGATATTGACTATAAAGATAAATCGAGAGTATCACAGGATGAAGATTGTATTTAATCGAATTATACCCTTCAAGGGTTTTGTTGCCATAAATCTCTTTGGCATATTGTTTGTCAGAGGGGAGAGGAGGGTCTTGCCGAAGCGTGTGATGAATCATGAGAAAATCCACACTGCACAGATGAAGGAGTTGGGTTATATATTCTTCTATATCCTCTACGTGATGGAATGGCTCTACCGATTGACGAAGAGAGGGAATGCCTACCGTCAGATCTCATTCGAACGCGAAGCTTATCTGCATGAGTCCGACCCTTCCTACCTTCTCCGACGCCGTAAATATGCCATGTGGCGCTGACCGCAAGTAGTGTATCAAGTAGTGAATAACGCGTGGCGATCACACCCTACATTTTTACGGGCCAGAGGGGGGATCTCACGCAGAGGTGCAGAGGCCTCGCTGAGTCTTTATCGGAAGTGGGGCTTGCGCTCACGATGACACAGAGGACGCTTAGTTGTGCTTCGTACGAGATTTGTTATTCTCTGATGTAATGTCAGCATACGGTCTCGCTCGTATGCTGACTATATATAATTATACGTATATAAGTATCGGAAGAAAAAAGTTGCTCTTAAAATTAATGAAATTCTTAATTCTAAGAGCAACTTTCAGCTATGTTTCTTGATTATCCGGTTGTGTGGGGGATGATTATTCCCACTCGATAGTTGCCGGCGGTTTTGAGGAGATGTCGTAGACTACGCGATTGATGCCGCGTACCTTGTTGATAATCTCGTTGCTCACCTTGGCAAGGAATTCATATGGCAGATGCACCCAGTCGGCCGTCATGCCATCGGTAGAAACTACCGCTCGCAGTGCGCAGCAACGCTCGTAGGTGCGTTCGTCGCCCATTACACCTACGCTCTGCACGGGGAGCAACATGACTCCCGCCTGCCATACCTGATCGTAAAGACCGGCTTCACGCAGATTGTCGATGAAGATCTTATCGGCCTGCTGAAGCACTTTTACCTTATCGGCTGTCACCTCTCCGAGAATACGGATGCCAAGACCCGGACCCGGGAAAGGATGGCGTCCGAGGAGCGCCTGATCGATGCCGAGAGCCTTGCCCACACGGCGCACTTCATCCTTAAAGAGCAGGCGCAGCGGTTCGACGATACTCAGATGCATCTTCTCAGGCAGACCTCCTACGTTGTGGTGAGACTTGATGGTTGCCGACGGACCCTTCACGGATACCGACTCAATCACGTCGGGATAGATAGTGCCCTGTGCAAGCCATTTCGCGCCCTCAAATTTCTGAGCTTCCTCGTTGAAGACTTCGATGAAGTCGCGGCCGATAACTTTGCGCTTCTGTTCAGGATCAGTCACCCCTGCAAGATCTGCGTAGAAGCGTTCCGATGCGTCTACGCCTACTACGTTAAGCCCCATACCCTTATACTGAGCAAGTACATCCTCAAACTCATTGGCGCGGAGCAGACCGTTGTTGACGAAGATACACTGCAGGTTATGGCCGATAGCCTTATTGAGCAATACGGCAGCCACAGTGGAATCCACACCGCCCGAGAGTCCGAGAATTACCTTGTCGTCGCCAAGTTTCTTGCGTAGCTCCTCCACAGTGGAATCGATGAAAGAAGCCGGGCTCCATGTGCCGGAGCATCCGCAGATTTTCATTACGAAGTTTTCGAGCAGACGCGGACCATCCGTGGAGTGGAATACTTCCGGATGGAACTGAATACCCCACGTCATCTCCCCACCGATATGATAAGCTGCCACGCGGACATTGTCCGTCGAACCAATCACCTCGTAATTGGCGGGGATATTGGTGATAGTGTCGCCATGCGACATCCATACCTGAGTCGGCGAGGGGAGACCTTCCATCAGAGGATCTTCCGGAGCAACCACAGTCAGCATGGCGCGGCCATACTCGCGTGAGGGAGCACCTTCTACTTCGCCGCCACCTTCTATGGCGAGCAACTGAGCGCCGTAGCACACTCCAAGCAGAGGAAGTTTCCCCTTGAACGCGGAGAGGTCGGGACGCGGAGCGTCGTCGTCGCGCACGGAGCAGGGACTACCGGAAAGGATTACCCCCTTCACGTCGGCATCGATCTCCGGCGCCTTATTGTAAGGATGAATTTCGCAGTAGACGTTCAGCTCGCGCACGCGGCGTGCGATCAGCTGAGTGTACTGGCTGCCGAAATCCAGAATTAGAATTTTTTCCATGTAGTGTAAAATATGGAGGGAGGAGGTTTCCCCGAATTCATCAGCATCCGGGGAATCTCCTCACAGAGAATTTACTTAACGAGAATAGTTGGGCGCCTCTTTGGTAATAGTCACGTCGTGGGGGTGATTCTCGATCACACCTGCTGAAGTGATTCTCACAAATTTGGCGCCGTGGAGAGCATCGATATCTGCCGCTCCGCAATATCCCATGCCTGAGCGCAGTCCACCGATCAACTGATATACTGTCTCGCTCAGAGTACCTTTATAGGGAACACGAGCCTCAATACCTTCAGGCACAAATTTGTTGCTATCGGTCTTCTCGCTCTGGAAGTAGCGGTCTTTAGAACCTGCTTTCATAGCGGAGATGGAGCCCATGCCTCGATAGGATTTGAATTTACGGCCATTATAGATAATCGTCTCGCCGGGAGATTCCTCCACGCCGGCAAGCATCGATCCCATCATCACGGCATCGCCACCTGCTGCAAGTGCCTTCACGACATCGCCTGAGTAGCGCAGACCGCCGTCAGCGATCACAGGCACTCCATGTGCGTGTGCTACCTGCGATGCGTCGTAGATAGCTGAAAGCTGGGGCACACCTACACCGGCTACAATTCGCGTCGTGCAGATAGAACCCGGACCGATACCGACCTTAATACCGTCGGCTCCGGCCTCAATCAGATATGCGGCCGCCTCTGCCGTAGCGATGTTGCCGACCACTACGTCGAGCTGAGGATATTTAGCTTTTACGGCTTTAAGGGTATTCACGACGTTGGCGGAATGACCATGGGCCGTGTCGATTACTACAGCGTCCGCTCCGGCCTCTACGAGTGCATCGACGCGAAGTATCGTATCGCTTGTGACGCCTACGCCGGCTGCCACTCTCAGGCGTCCCTTGGAGTCCTTGCAGGCATTAGGATAATCCTGGATCTTAGTGATGTCGCGGTAAGTGATCAGTCCGATCAGTTTATTGTCGGAATCTACCACCGGAAGTTTCTCGATCTTATGACGGAGTAGAATCTGAGATGCTTCCGAAAGGTTGGGATTGTTGGTGGTGACAAGGTTGTCTTTTGTCATCACTTCCGAGATGGGGAGCGACATGTCGGTCTGGAATCGAAGATCGCGGTTGGTCACGATTCCTACGAGATGATTATCTTCATCCACTACGGGGATACCGCCGATATGGTTCTCTTCCATGAGGGCGAGCGCGTCTCCTACGGTCTGAGCGCCTGAAATTGTGACGGGGTCATATATCATGCCGCTCTCGGCTCTCTTCACCTTGCGGACTTCCGCAGCCTGAGCTGCAATCGACATATTTTTATGGATAACGCCGATTCCGCCTTCGCGTGCCATGGCGATAGCGAGATCTGACTCTGTCACTGTGTCCATAGCGGCCGATACGAAGGGGATGTTCAGCGCGATATTGCGCGAGAATCGGGAGCCGAGGTTCACCATGTTGGGAGTGACTTCCGAATATGCCGGGACGAGCAGTACGTCGTCAAACGTCAGGCCTTCCTGGCTGATTCTTTCTTGTGCGAATGACATAACTTTATTTCTGAAAGTAATAAGTTATCAAGCAACTCTTGAAAATTAGATATATTTTCTTTTAAGGAGTTACTCGTTATTAAGGGATATGAGGAGAGAGCGATGAGAATCAGAATTCGCGAAGTTTCTCGGCGATTGTGATTGTTTGTGTGCGATCCGGTCCTACTGAGACGATACCCACGGGGATACCTGTCAGTTCTTCGATCTTGCGGATATATGCCTTGGCGGCTTCGGGGAGTTCCTCGATTGTCTTGGCTTTGGTGATATCCTCTTTCCACCCTTCCATCTCGATCAGTACAGGCTTGCAGCGGGCAAGGCGGGAAATTGTGGATGGAGGAGCGGTGATTATTTCGCCATCGAGTTCGTAGCCGGTGCAGATCATTACCTTGTCAAGACCCGACAGTACGTCGAAGAGCATGAGAGCCCAGTAGTCGATGCCTGCGAGCTGACCTGTGTAGCGAGCCACAACAGCGTCAAACCAACCCACACGGCGCGGACGACCGGTGACTGTGCCATACTCATGTCCACGCTCACGGATTTCATGTGCGCGTTCGTCGAAGAGCTCGGTGGGGAAGGGGCCTTCACCTACGCGGGTGCAGTAAGATTTGGCTACGCCAAGCACGTTGTCGACCCATTTCGGAGCGACGCCTGCGCCTACGCATACACCTGCTGAAGAGGGGCTGGATGAAGTGACGAAAGGATACGTGCCATGGTCGCAGCAGAGCATCATTCCCTGAGCGCCCTCAAAGAGAATCTTCTTGTCGGGCATCTTGATGTAGGAATTGATGAGAGCGGATGTATCCGTGATCATCGGACCGATAATCTTGGCCAATTCCATATAGCGGTCGTAGACCTCTTGGAAATCATATTCCTTAAGGCCGAGCATACGGAGTTCCATATTCTTCACGTCGATAGCGGCGCGAAGACGCTCGGCGAAATATTCCGGTTCGAGGAGGTCGCCGATGCGCAGACCTGTGCGGGCATACTTATCGCTGTAAGTGGGGCCGATACCCTTCTTTGTCGTGCCGATAAGCGCCGAACCCTTCTTGGCCTCGTAGGCACCGTCAAGATCAGCGTGCCAGGGCATTACCATAGCCGCACGGTCAGAAATGAAGAGCTGATAATCAGTGATTCCACGATCGTGGAGTTTCTGAAGTTCGGCAACCACCGACTCCGGATTGACCACCATACCGTTGGCCATCACATTGACCGTCTTGGGATTGAACACACCCGAGGGAATGCTCTGGAGAGAATATTTGTTGCCGTCGAAGGCCACAGTGTGACCGGCGTTGTTGCCCCCCTGATAGCGCACGACCATGTCGGCACGGCAAGCGAAGTAATCGGTGATTTTACCCTTACCTTCGTCGCCCCATTGGGAGCCAATTACGACTAAACGTTCGGACATTTTATTTTGGTGTTAATTAGATTGTTAGCTGTTGTTGAGGAAATGAGCCTTACTCAAGGCCGTTACGCTTATAGATATGGTCGACGTTCTTCATGTAATAGTCGAGCGTAAAGCAGTTCTCGAGTTCCTCATCGGTCAGCATGCTGCTGACTGTGGGGTCCTGACGGAGAAGATCCTGATAAGCCGCACCTTCGGCCATTGCACGCATTGCGATAGGCTGCACAGTGTCGTAAGCCTTTTCACGAACGAATCCCTTGTCGATAAGTGCGTTCATGACGCGCTGAGCAAAGATTACGCCGTTGGTCATATAGATGTTCTGCTTCATGCGCTCTTCAAACACCACTAAGTTCTCCAGGATGCCCATCATGCGGTTGAGCATGTAGTCGAGAAGGATAGTGGCGTCGGGCATGATGATTCGCTCAGTGGCGGAGTGAGAGATGTCGCGCTCGTGCCAGAGGGCAACGTTCTCGTATGCTGTGGCCATATAGCCGCGGAGCACGCGGGCGCAGCCGCAAATGTTCTCGCTCGACACCGGATTGCGCTTGTGGGGCATTGCGCTCGAACCCTTCTGTCCCTTGCCGAAGGATTCTTCTACCTCATGCACCTCGGTACGCTGAAGATTGCGGACCTCCAGGGCCATCTGTTCGAGTGACGCTCCGATGAGGGCGATAGTGGCCATATAATATGCGTGGCGGTCGCGCTGAATCACCTGAGTCGAAACCTTTGAGCTCTCAATGCCGAGGTGTTCGCAGACGTAGTCTTGTACGAAGGGAGGAATGTTGGCGAAGTTACCGACTGCACCGGAAATCTTACCGACTTCTACGCCGCGTGCCGCTTCGTCGAAGCGTTTGATATTGCGACGCATCTCTTCAAGCCAGAGCACCCACTTAAGGCCAAACGATGTGATGTCGGCATGAATGCCGTGTGTACGTCCGATGCAAGGAGTGTATTTGAAGCGGAGAGCCTGTTTCTTAAGCATCTCTTCGAAGCGTTTCAGGTCGTCGCGGATGATGGCGTTGGCCTGTGTGAAGAGGTAGCCGTTGGCTGTGTCTACCACATCGGTAGATGTCAGACCGTAGTGAACCCACTTGCGTTCGTCACCGAGCGATTCCGACACCGTGCGCGTGAAGGCTACGATGTCATGGCGCGTCTGGAGTTCGATCTCCTTGATGCGGTCGATGTTAAAAGTAGCGTTCGCCCAAAGTTTTTCGATATCCTCCGGGGGCACAACACCTAATTCTCTCCATGCTTCTGCTGAGAGGAGTTCTACCTTGAGGTATGCGCGGAATTTATTTTCTTCAGTCCAGACGTCGCGCATGACGTCTCTTCCATATCTTTCGATCATAACGTGTTATTGTTGTTTAAAGCGCCTTGCGGCATTACCACTGCATTTTGCGGGTGTAGCAGTCGAGGGTGTTCTCCATCAGGCATGCGATGGTCATCGGACCTACACCACCCGGTACCGGGGTTATCACTCCGGCCTTGGGTTCGACTTCGTCGAAGTCTACGTCGCCGCAGATCTTACCGGTCTCCGGATCGCGTGAGATTCCGACGTCAATGACTGCCGCTCCCTCTTTCACCATATCGCCCTTGATGAGTTTCGGCTGACCGATCGCCACTACCAATATATCGGCCTGACGAGTGATCTGGCCCAAATCCTCTGTGTGGGAATGTGCGATGGTGACGGTGGCATTGCGGTCAAGAAGGAGTTTTGCTACCGGGAATCCGACTATGTTCGAACGTCCGATCACTACTGCATGCTTGCCGGCGATTTCCACTCCCGCCTTGTCGAGAAGCTTGATAATCCCTTTCGGTGTGCAGGCGCGGATACCGGGAATACGATGCCAGAGGGCATCGACATTCTTGGCATGGAAGCCGTCGACATCCTTGTTGGGATCGATCGCTTCTATGATACGGTGTTTGCGGATATGTTTCGGCAGAGGCAACTGCACGAGGATACCGTCAACACTGTCGTCGTCGTTGAGTTCTTTGATCCGGTCGATGAGCTGATGCTCTGTTATGTCGGCCGGGAGATTGATCTCTGTGTGAGAGAATCCTACGGCCTCAGCCGCCTTCCCTTTCGAGCGGACATATCCGGCCGATGCCGGATCGTCACCTACGAGAATTACGCAGAGATTTGGTTCGCGTCCATATTCAATCTTATAACTTGCAACCTTGCGGGCGATATTCTCTTTTACCTCTTTTGCTAATTCTTTACCGCTGATTATCATTTACCTATAGAAATTTAAGTGGCCTATCGAAATCGAATGAATCGGTTTCGATAGGACGCTTTTTCATTGATTTAGTTTTTGAGTGCCTGATGTCCGATGTCGCTTCTATGGAAAAGTGTCGGACATTCGATAGCTTCCACATTCTTCAGAGCTGCTTTGTGGGCTGCCTGAAGGTCATGACCCATACCGGTCACCATCAGTACGCGGCCTCCTGCCGTAAGCAGTTTGCCATCCTCATCAAGGCGTGTACCCATATGATAGACATGACCTTCGGTCTTTTCCAAACCCTTGATTTCAGACCCTTTGACGTAGCTGCCGGGATAGCCCTCCGAAGCAAGTACTATACCGAGACAAGCCTCCGGATTCCATCTGGTTGCGCAGTCCCATCCTTCTACGGCTGCCTCAAAGAGGTCGTAGATATCTGATTCGAGGCGAGGGAGTACAACCTCAGTTTCGGGATCTCCGAAGCGGGCATTGAACTCGATTACCTTCGGACCCTGATTCGTCAGAATCAGTCCGCCATAGAGTACTCCGACGAAGGGACAACCCTCCTTCACAAGGCCTTTGGCTGCGGGAATCATCACTTTGATAAGGGCTTCATCGCGCACCTCTTCTGAAATGAACGGCACTGGTGAGTAGGCTCCCATGCCCCCGGTGTTCGGCCCCTTGTCGCCGTCGAATGCTCGTTTGTGGTCCTGAGCGATAGCGAGAGGATATACTCTTTCTCCGCTTACGACACACATGAAGGAGAATTCCGGACCCTCAAGGAATTCCTCGATTATCACTTTCCCTTCGCCGAATGATGCGTCGAGTAGCATATCGCTCAAAGCCATTTCGGCCTCTTCATATGTGAGTGCCACGACAACTCCCTTGCCGGCTGCCAGCCCGTCATACTTGATGACTGTCGGGAGCGGACCTTCTTTTACGTAGTCAAGTGCTTCGTTGAAATCGGTGAAGGTGCGGTAAGATCCTGTGGGGATATGATATTTCTCCATGATCTTCTTCGCAAACTCCTTGCTACTCTCTATGCGGGCAGCTTTCTGAGTCGGACCGAAAATTTTAAGGTCGGACTTCTGGAATTCGTCGGCGATGCCGGCGGCAAGTGCCACTTCCGGACCTACTACAGTAAGGTCGATACCGTTGGTCTTGGCAAATTCTGTCAATCCCTTCACGTCGTCGGCCTTTATGTCGACACATTCTGCCTGCAGGGCGATGCCTGCATTGCCCGGTGCGCAGTAGATTTTCTCCACTCTTTCCGAACGGGAGAGGGCGTCGACGATCGCATGTTCGCGACCGCCGCTACCTACTACCAATACTTTCTTATCTTTAGCCATACTATATAGATATGAGGAGAGAATTTAATATAGAGGGGATAGACAATTAATGTTTGAAATGGCGCATGCCGGTGAAGAGCATCGTAATGCCTTTTTCGTTGGCCTTCTTGATAGCGTCTTCATCGCGGATCGAACCACCGGGCTGTACGATGGCAGTCACTCCGAAGCGCGAAGCCAGTTCCACTGTGTCGTCAAATGGAAGGAAACCGTCGGAAGCCAATACAAGACCCTCCTTGACTCCGGCATCGCGGGCTTCCCGAAGTGCAATTTCGGCAGAACCTACGCGGTTCATCTGACCTGCACCCACTCCGAGTGTCATACCATTCTTCACCACGCAGATAGCATTGGATTTCACGTGTTTCACGATCTTCCAGCCGAAGTCCATATCCTTAAGTTCCTTCTCGGTGGGCTTGCGCTCTGTGACACACATGGAAGCCTCTACCGGTTTGATCTCAACGTCGGCATCCTGCACGAGCAGACCGCCGTTGACACCTACATACTGCTTGGATGCTGTCTTTGAATTGTCCATCTTCACCTCGAGCAGGCGCAGATTCTTCTTCGATGCGAGCACCTCAAGTGCTTCGGGAGTAAACTCCGGCGCCATTACGATCTCGAGGAAGATCGGTTTCATGAGAGCCGCTACCTCAGCTGTAAGCGGACGGTTCATAGCTACGATGCCACCATAGATGCTGACTTTATCCGCCTCGTAAGCGTGAAGCCATGCCTCTTTGAGGTCGTGCCCCACGGCTGCGCCGCATGGGTTCATGTGTTTCAGGCCTACACAGAACGGTTCTTCAAACTCGCGCACGATGTTGAGAGCCGCGTTGGCATCTTGGATATTATTATAAGAGAGTTCCTTACCACCCAGCTGACGTGCAAATGCCACTGAATAGGGCACTTCCTTATCTGCGCGGTAGAAAGCTGCCTTCTGATGGGGATTCTCACCGTAGCGCAGGCTCTGCACTATGTCGAAGTTGAGGAAAAGTTTCTCTTCAAGTCCGGCCTGACGGCGCATGTAGGTTGCGATATGTGAATCGTATTCTGCCGTGTGGGTATAAGCCTTTGCCGAGAGCTGAAGGCGTGTCTCCGGGGTAGTATTACCGAGTTCGTGGATCTCCTCAAGTACCTTTTCGTAATCATCCGGATCGCATACCACGGTCACATCACGGAAATTCTTCGCAGCTGAGCGCAGCATTGACGGACCGCCTATGTCAATATTCTCCACTGCATCTTCCATCGTCACACCTTCCTTGGCGATCGTAGCCTCGAAGGGATAAAGGTTGACGCAGACCATGTCGATAGTCTCGATATCATTCTCCTTGAGCTGTGCCATGTGATCAGGAAGGTCGCGGCGGCCGAGCAGACCACCGTGTACCTTCGGATGAAGTGTCTTCACGCGACCGTCGCAGATTTCCGGAAACCCAGTGACATCGCTGATGTTGATGATCGGCCGGCCTGCCTCACGGAGAGTTTTCATTGTGCCTCCTGTAGCAATGATTTCCCAGCCGAGATTATTGAGAGCTGTGGCAAATTCTACGATACCACGCTTATCTGATACGCTTATTAATGCTTTCATTTCTATAGATTAAAGAATTGTGACACCCTCGCCTGCTACGATTGTGCCGATAATCTTCGGGTCTTCTCCCTGTGCTCGAAGTGTCTCCACAGCTTTCTCAACATCTGAGGGAGCTACAGCGATCACCATGCCGATACCCATATTGAAGATGTTGAACATTTCGCGATGGGGGACATTGCCATATTTCTCCAACATTCTGAAGACGGGAAGAATCTCCCATGTGCCTTCCTTGACTTCTACGCCCTGACCCTCTTTTAGGATGCGGGGGATATTTTCATCAAAACCGCCACCGGTGATGTGGGCCAAACCATGGACGTCAACCTCTTTGAGGAGCGCGAGGACGGGCTTCACGTAGATGCGGGTCGGAGTGAGGAGTATTTCTCCGAGGGTAGTACGCCCTGTCTCGGGCAGTGTGTCGGAATATGCGAATGAATTGTCGGAGATAATCTTGCGGACAAGGCTGAATCCATTGGAATGAACTCCCGATGAGGGGAGACCGATGAGCACGTCGCCCACGCTGACCTTTGAGCAGTCGATGAGTTTCGACTTCTCTACGGCGCCTACCGTAAAACCGGCGATATCATATTCATCCTCGTCGTACATCCCCGGCATTTCGGCAGTCTCTCCGCCTACGAGTGCGCAACCTGCCTGACGACACCCTTCGGCTACTCCGGCCACGATAGCTTCCACAACTTCGGGATGATTCTTTCCTACGGCCACGTAGTCGAGGAAAATGAGGGGCTGAGCTCCCTGTGCGAGCACATCGTTGACACACATTGCGACTGCGTCGATACCGATTGTGTCATGACGTCCCGAGGCGAATGCAATTTTAAGTTTGGTGCCGACTCCGTCGGTACCGCTGACCAGGATTGGATGCTCATAGCCGAGCGAACCCAGATCGAACATGCCACCGAAAGCCCCGATGTTACCCATTACGCCGGGACGATCGGTCGATTTCACGTGCTTCTTGATTCGGCTGACTACTTCGTAGCCTGCTTCGAGATTCACTCCTGATTCTTCGTATGATTTTGCCATTGATTCTTAGAATAGACAGGCGGAGAGGAGAAGTGGAGTCTTACTGACTCCGCTCCCCCGTATCCGGCCTGAGTAAGATTCTTGTGATTATTTCTTGAGATTCTTGAGGCGTCCGTCAATCTCCTCGTAGGCCTCGATTACGTTGCCGAGGTCGCGACGGAAACGGTCCTTGTCAAGTTTCTTGTTGGTCTCAGCATCCCAGAGACGACATGTATCGGGGCTGATTTCGTCAGCGAGCACGATCTTGCCGTCGGCAGTCTTACCGAATTCGATCTTGAAGTCGATCAGACGGATACCGATCTCTGCGAACATGTCCTGAAGCACCTTGTTGATGCGTGCGGTCATGTCGTAGATGTCCTGAAGTTCCTCGTAGGTAGCTGCACCGAGAGCTACAGCGTGATGGTCGTTGATCAGCGGATCACCGAGTTCGTCAGCTTTGTAGCAGATTTCGAAGATAGTGTGAGGGGCCGGTGTGCCTTCCTCAATGCCGAGACGCTTGGCCATCGAACCTGCGATGACGTTGCGGACGATCACTTCCAGAGGCACGATGTCCACCTTATAGCAGAGCTGGTCGCGATCGTTGAGAGTCTCGATGTGGTGAGTGGGGATACCGGCCTCTTTGAGACGATTGAAGATGATAGTGGAGATTTCGTTGTTGAGACGGCCCTTATTGTCGATATCGGCCTTCTTCTCTCCGTTGAACGCTGTGGCAGCGTCTTTGTAGTGGATGATTACTTTATCGGGTTCATCAGTTGCAAATACCTGTTTTGCTTTGCCTTCGTAAAGCATTTCTCCTTGTTTCATCTTAGTTTGTTGTTTTATTTTGTTGTTATTGAATTTTTTTATGATTGCGGTCCCGGGTTTGCCGGGAAGAGTCAGCGCGTGTCGCCGACAAGTATGACATCCCGATTACTCACCTTTGAAGTAACGGACGGCGTTGGCGAAGAGATTCTGATGGCGGTCGCCGTGGATATTCTTCATCAGGCCTTCGGCGTAGCGCTCGGAGTGGCCCATCTTGCCGATGATAAGACCGTCGGGGGAGATGATGCCTTCGATCGCATAGGTCGAGCCGTTGGGGTTGTAAGGTGAGGTCATAGTGGCGTGGCCCTCGGGGTCAGTGTATTGGAATGCGATCTGACCGGCTGCCAGAAGTTTTTCAGCCAGCTCCTTGGAGCAGGTGAATTTACCCTCGCCGTGAGATGCCGCGATCGAATGGAGCTGACCGATTTCAAAACCGTCGAGCCAGGGCGAAGCCAGCGTAGCGATGCGCGTAGTGACGATCTGCGAGATATGACGGTTGATATCGTTGTGGAAGAGCGTGGGTGACTCAGCCGAAAGATCGCCTATGCGACCGTAGGGGAGGAGTCCGCTCTTCACGAGAGCCTGGAAACCATTGCAGATACCGATGATGAGACCCTTGCGGGCAAGCAGACGTTCTACTGCCGCCTTGATCTTCTCGTTCATCAGCACGGAAGCGATAAACTTACCGCTGCCGTCGGGTTCGTCGCCCTGCGAGAAACCGCCCGAGAGAGCCAGAATGTGGCAATCGTCGATTCCCTTCACCATCTCCTCCACCGAGGCATCGATATCGGCGGCCGTCAGATTTCGGAACACGCAGAAAGACGTCTCGCAACCCTCCTTCGAGAAGGCCTTGATCATATCGTAGTCGCAGTTGGTGCCGGGGAAGAGGGGGAGGAATACCTTGGGATGATCGGTAGGCGTACCGGGCCATTTGCCCGTGAATTTCGGGCCCGTGGCGTTCGGGGCCTCGCCTTCGATGCCCGAGCGGTCGGGGTACACCTCGGTGAATTTATCGCGGTTAGCCTTTTCAAGGGCTTCGATAGCAAGCGACTCGCCATTTACGCGGAGTTCGGGAGCTTCGATTGTAGTGCCGATTTCCTCGAAAACGGGATTCTCGATTGTTTCCTTCGATTCTACGAGTATCGAGCCCGGAAGGAGGTTGAAGAGGTCGGCCTCATCAATCTTCACCTCAGCTCCCACAAGATTGCCGAAACTCATCTTCGAAAGAGCTTCGGCCACGCCACCCGCACCGATTGCATAGGCGCTGACCACATTCTTCTTCTCAATCTCCTCTTCGAGAGCGCGGAAATTGGCCGCCAGCTTATCCGTCTGCGGGAAATAATCCTTGCGCGGAGTGTGGCGAAGGAGATAAAGATGATTGCCGGCCTCCTTGAACTCAGGCGAGATCACGTTGCGTGCGTCAAGAGTGCCCACTCCGAATGCGATAAGCGTCGGAGGCACGTTGATGTCGGCAAACGTGCCACTCATCGAGTCCTTACCGCCGATCGAGGGGAGACCGAGTTCGATCTGCATGCGCAAAGCGCCGAGCAGAGCAGCCAAGGGCAGACCCCATGCCTTCTCGGAATTCATCTTCTGAAAATACTCCTGATAGGAGAAGCGCATCGTAGAGTGTTTCTGACCGGCTGCCACAGCTTTTGCCACTGCGTCCACCACTGCGTAAGCCGCACCGTGATAGGGGCTCCATGACGAGATTTCGGGATTAAAACCGAAAGCCATCAGTGAGGCGGTATGGGTAAGATGATTGCCCACGGGGAGTTTCTGCACGCTCACCTGAGCCTCAGTGGCCTGGCGACGGCCACCGAACGGCATGAGCACCGTCGACGCACCGATTGAAGAGTCGAACATCTCGATCAGACCCTTCTGAGAAGTGACGTTAGGCAGAGCCAAAGTAGCCTCAAACTTCTCCTTAAGATTATTGCCTTCCGGCTTGCGCTCGAAAGGATTCTTATCCTCCACGGCTTCTACTACCGCCTTGGCATAGTGAGGCGCACCTGCGGAGTCGATAAATTCGCGGCTCAGATCAGCTGCGAGTTCACCTTTATAATACATGCGCATGCAAGCCGTGTCGGTCACGTCAGCCACGTGAGTGGCCTGAAGATTTTCTTCTGCGCAATACTTTTCAAATTCTTCACGGTCTTTCGGATCGATCACCACGCTCATGCGCTCCTGCGATTCAGAGATGGCGATTTCAGTCGGGTTAAGACCGGAATATTTAGTCGGGACGCGGTCGAGATAGATGTCGAGCCCGTCGGTGAGCTCACCGATAGCCACGCTGACACCACCCGCACCGAAGTCGTTGGATTTCTTGATAAGACGCGTCACTTCCGGTCGACGGAAAAGTCGGGCGATCTTACGCTCCTCGGGAGCGTTGCCCTTCTGCACCTCCGATCCGCACTCCTCGAGCGAGGAAGTCGTATGCTCCTTACTCGAACCGGTAGCACCTCCGATACCGTCGCGACCTGTGCGGCCTCCGAACATCAGAATGATGTCGCCCGGCACGGGACGTTCGCGACGAACGTCGGAAGCCTTCACGGCTCCTACCACAGCACCTACTTCAAGACGCTTGGCCACGTAGCCCGGATGATAGATTTCGCGGACGTGGGTTGTCGCAAGACCGATCTGGTTGCCATAAGAACTGTAGCCTGCTGCCGCACGAAGAGAGATCACACGCTGAGCAAGTTTCCCGGCCATAGTCTCGCTTACGGGCTGCCAGATATTGCCGGCGCCGGTCACGCGCATAGCCTGATATACATAGCTTCGGCCGCTCAACGGGTCGCGGATGGCGCCGCCGAGACAGGTCGAAGCACCGCCGAAAGGTTCGATCTCGGTCGGGTGGTTGTGGGTCTCATTCTTAAACTGAAGAAGCCAGCGCTCGGTCTCACCGTCGACATCAACGTCTACGAATACTGAACAAGCGTTATTCTCCTCGCTCTGCTCCATATCGTCGAGCATCCCTTTATGACGCAGATATCGTGCTCCGATAGTAGCCAGATCCATAAGGCAGAGACTTTTGTTCTCGCGTCCCATCTCGCGGCGGATTCGGTGCCATTCTTCTACAGCTGCCTTGATATCTTCGGAGATAATGGATTCTTCTACTTGAATATCTGTAAGATTCGTTGTGAATGTCGTGTGGCGGCAATGGTCGCTCCAGTAAGTGTCGAGGATACGCAGTTCTGTCTCATTGGGGTCGCGGCCTTCAGCCTTGAAGTAGCTGACAACCTCCATAAGGTCGTCGGCATTCATTGCCAATCCCTTCTCCTTGCAGTAAGTCTTTGCGGCCTCCGGAGTGATCTCGCGGAAACCCTTCAGTACCTCCACTTCCGAAGCCGTAGCCTTCTCGGCAGGTGCGAGGCGCGACATATCCTTACGGCGCGATTCTACGGGGTTGATACAATAATGTGAGATCTTCTCAAGATCTTCCTCTGTGACGGAATCGTCGAAGATCATCAGTCGGCCCGAACGTATTTCCACGTCGGCAGAGGGTTCGAGTAGTTTTACGCACTCCTCTGCGGATGCTGCCCGCTGGTCGAACTGACCGGGGAGAAATTCCATTGCCAGATAGGGGCGACCCTCATATTCAGCATTAAATTCCGGAGCGTAGCCGACACGATCTGTAGCCGGTTCGCCAAAGACGCGATAGGCTGCCTTCTCAAGCAGCAAGTCCGAGAATCCGAAAAGATCGTAGACTGCTATAAGACGGAGCGATTTGATATCAAGACCGAGATTGCTGTTGAGTTCGCGACGCAGGCTGTCGGCCTCTATGCGATAGGCATCGGTCTTTTCGACGAATATTCTATTTTTGGAATCAGTCATTGTTGAGATTATATGGCGTTAGGCTTCGTTGTTGGCGAGGACCATAGCGGCCTGCATTTCACGGAAGTTATCGAGTTTGAGTTTTAGCTCTTCATTGGTGATGGCCATCATCTCGATAGCCAGAAGTGCTGCATTCTTAGCGCCGTCTATAGCCACACATGCTACGGGAATTCCGCTCGGCATCTGCACCATTGAGAGCAGTGAGTCAAGCCCTTCGGTAGAGCGCCCCTTGATAGGAACTCCGATTACGGGAAGAGTTGTGAAGGCCGCACATACACCTGCAAGGTGGGCTGCTCCGCCGGCTGCAGCGATGACGGCTGCGAAGCCGCGCTGTCGCAGACCGCTGACCCATTCTTCGAGTGCCGCGGGAGTACGGTGGGCGGAGAGAATCTTCACTTCATGTTCTACTCCGAATTCACGGAGAATCTCTGAGGCGCCTTCCATAACCTTTCGGTCGGAAACGGAGCCCATAACGATACCTACTTTCATTGATTTGTTAATAAAACCTGTAAAACAGTTATAGTAAAAGTGTGTGGCCGCGCAGGCTTATGCCCACGCGGCCACACACTTATATTTCATATCCGATTCCGAAAGTAAATCTGAAACTACGCAACTCAGCGCAATCCATCCCGCAAATTGAGTAGCCCGACTTCGAGTCGGACCCTATCATGCCTCCTCGGGAAAGCGTCCGGCGCTTGCAGCGTCGGATCTGTTGCCCGAATCCGTTGATGCGGGATATGTGTTTCGACTGGCTCATTTCGGAACTGGTTTCGGTTGTCAAATATCCGATGCAAAGTTAGCAATTTTTTTTCGTATATGCAAGTCTCAGATTGATTAATCCCCGAGATAATTTCGTTGGTACTACATTTTATCTGACTATTTTCTGTGCCCCTGAGGCATCAAGACGGATATATACGCCGGAGCGCAGGTCGCGACCGCTGATTTCCCGGCCCCACATGTCGAAATATCTGACCGGTCCGCGATAGAGCGTCGTAGTTACTCCCGTGATGATATCCGGCTTGGTTATGGTAAATTCGCGGGTTAGACGTTCGTTGCAGAGGGGGGCGTAATAAAACTCCTCTCCTGTCGCCGACTCCAGATAATGGGGGTATCGGTCCCGGTCGTCGCGCAGCATGAAGCGGTCGTAGCCGCAGCGCACACCGTCGTTGAAGTAGCCGGCTGCCCGGCGGTTGCCCATCCGTTCGAATCCTTCGCTACTCGTGACGTTTTCCATCCCATGCTCAAGGCAGTAGAGGATAATATCGCGTACCATATCCAGTCTGGTTCCGGGACACGGATACCATTCGCTCCAGTCTTTGATGCCAAGTCGTGTGGGGGGAGTGGCAAGATCATCGTGAAGGTAATCCATCCCGGCGAGCGGATCTACCCATTCGTCGGGATAGTCGCCTCCTTCGGATACCAGCGCCCCCGGCAGCGAATTCTTCCAGCATTTGCGGTAGGCATGCAACCCGAGTACCATCCAACCTCCGTCGGCAACGCAACGGTCGATATAGTCGCAAAACCATCGGTATTGTTTAGGATCATAAGTGTTGTCGTCGCTTGATTCCCCAATATAGCCCGGTGCCGACTGGCCTTCGAGGAGCATACGTGTGGCCGTAGAGCGCAGAGGAGGGAGATTATACTGATGTGGAGGCACCATATCGCTGAATCCGTTCGGCCCATATTGCAGAATCAGGCGAGCATAATCGTGGGAGGTGATACTGTTGTGCTGAACCCACGACTGAGCCTTGAATCCCCACTCCTTGGCCAACCTAAACCATTCGCCCCAATGATAATCTACATCGTGCTCTTTTATATACATTATAGGTCGCCCGGAGGGATATTCAAGTGCGTAGGGTTTTATCTTTCGGGGAGTGCTGACGGAGTCCCAGTGTGTACCATCCGCAGATGGATAGTATTGGACTCCGGTGGAGTCATCGTAGATGCTCGTTATCGTATTTCCTTCTCCTCGACCATTAGCTTCTGTCAGAATTTTCTGAGCAAGAGGGGAGTCTATGCCGTCGACAAGCCAGTTGTTATTTCGATCTCCGAGCACCTCCATTGAATGTGCCTGCATCTCCCATCCTGCTTCTTTCTCAAGTCGAAGCATGATTTGGCCGTTCTCATTCAGGCGTGGCGGGTCTGCTGTCATGCCACAACGCCAACCCTCCATGGAGACGTTGCCGCGCACACCGAGACTCTGCAGAAGAGGGTAGAGGATCGTGAAATATCCATTGCGATCCGGAATGTGAGCCGAACCGCAAGAGGGTATTTTTCCGTCGACTCCATCATCATCGTGAATAGAAAAAAGCGGAACAGAACTCCATGACCCTCCCGCTTTATGCCAGGCTCCGGCAAGAGTGAGTGAGGAGAGTGAGTCGGGAGAAAATGGCATCTGATTCACCTCAATATATTCCGGCCGAATCTCAAAGAGACCCTCCGGTATATCTAATTGCCAACGACCCTCGGCAAGATTTCTGTCGATAAAGAAGAGCATGCTGCGATGATCGCGCGAAAGTTCCGGAGTCAGCATTATCTCTTCCTGATAATAGGAAATGTTCGACTCCTCTGATTCATCCGGATCATCCAATCCCTCAAGATCATCCGACTCCTCCAAATTTTTCAAATCTCCAATATTACCTGTTTCTTCAAAATCCGCAGGAATCGGCTCTGCCGTTTCCTGACTATGGAGTCTGCGCAGACGCACCGTATGTAATTCATCAGTGCCGGGAGCGACGTTGAGAAATATTTTGCCCGGGATATCTCCGGGAATAGAGAGTTTAATTACATCACACACGCCCGCCGGAAGAGTGTCGCAGTCACGCGGCCATGTAATCAGATCTTCCGTAGTCAGAGCCTGTGATCGATCGCGCGGAGTAGGGCGCGGATCATAATCAGCAGTGGCCGGCAGAAATCCTCCGGAGAGTGCTAATACAATAGCAGAAATATAATATGGTGTTGACGACTTCATAGTGCAAATATAATAAATTTCCCGGTTTCAGCAGAATCAGATGCAAAAAATGTTGTAACAGATATAAAAAATGTTACGATGTGACATAATTTGTATATGTTACAACATATTTTTTAGATTGACTATTAGGGTTATATTAATTTTGCCGTCGGAAAAGCTCTCGAGCTAATATAAGAATTTAAACAACAATTAACCATAAAATCAAACTAACATGAAAAAGGCTATCCTTAGTGTGATGCTCGCCTTAATCGGTATCGTCACAGCGCATGCTCAGCAGATGACAGTGCGTGGGACTGTGCTCTCTTCTGTCGACGACGAACCTCTTATCGGGGCAACTGTTATTGCCGCCAACAATCCTAACAATGGTACTACCACCGATATCGATGGTGCTTTCCAATTGACCGTTGAGCAAGGTGCAAGTATCGTATTCTCCTACGTTGGCTATCAGACACAGACTCTTCCTGCTCAATCGGAAATGACTGTTACATTGAATGAGAATCAGGAGTTGCTCGATGAATTGGTGGTCGTAGGTTATCAGACAATGAAAAAAGCCGACCTCACAGGGGCAGTTTCTGTTGTCAATTCCAAGAATTTCGAGACCTCGGCTGATACTGATCCGATGCGTGCGCTTCAAGGTAAGGTGCCGGGAATGACTGTGACTGCTACAGGTTCACCTTCCGGCACGGGCGCCGTGAGAATCCGCGGTATCGGTTCGTTTAATGCTTCGCAGGATCCTCTTTTTGTCATTGACGGCGTGCCGACTACAGCCTCTCTCAACTCTCTAAATATGAATGATATCGAGAGTATGCAAGTGCTGAAAGATGCTGCTTCGGCTTCAATCTATGGTTCGCGGGCCGCAAATGGTGTGATTATCATTACGACTAAGAAGGGTAAATCCGCAGGTGATAAGAAGGTCAATGTTTCGCTGTCTGCCAATCTGACAGCTCAGTTTTATTCCGGTCAGTCGAAGATGAAGCTCCTCAACTCTTCCGGTTACGCTACTGCTATGGCACAGGCTGCCCTTAATGATGGCCTTGATCCGGCGGCGTATGCATCAAGTTATGGCCTTAATCTGAACGCAACTTCAGGTTTCCCTATATCTGTCTATGATTATCGCTCCGGCAACTATAACCATTATATGGTAAATGGTCTTTACGACGGCTATATCAATTCGAAGAAGACTATGCTGATGTCCGATACTGACTGGCTTGATGAAATCTCACGTACCGGCTTCATGCAGAGTTACGACGCTTCCGTCTCTTCCGCTACTGAGAAGTCTAACGTTCTGTTCTCTTTGGGATATAAGAAGAACGAGGGTATTCTGAAATATACTAATTTCGAGAATATTTCGGCTCGAGTAAATTCTTCGTTTAAGATCTCACCGGTTCTGACTGTAGGTGAGAACTTCACTCTGACCTACACTGATCAGGTTGATTGTCAGCCTTTGGAAAACGCGCTTAAGATGCCTTCTATCATCCCGCTCTTCGAGACCGACGGCACAACTTACGCAGGTCCTGTTGGAAGTATGGCCGATCGTCAGAATCCTCTTCGTGAACTTGCCTTTAATAAGGATAATGCTCTCAACGTATGGCGAATTTTCGGTAATGCCTACGTTGATATAACTCCGATCAAAGGTCTCGTGCTTCGTTCAAATTTCGGTATCGACTATGATGCCGCTTTTATCCACTCTTACAATTATACTTTCCACAGTGATATCGTCAACAACGATACTAACTCCACGACTCTTTCTCAGGCTAACGATTCGAAATGGACATGGAGCAACACGGCTAATTATAATTTCAAGATTAAGGACGATCACAATTTCATGGTGCTCGCCGGTATGGAGATGTTCCGTCAGAGCCGAATTGATTTTGCTGCCTATAATGAAAATTATACCATTGAGACCCCGGACTATATGTATCCTGATGCCTCGTCCGGTGTGGAGCGTGCCACCGGCAATAAATCAGCTTACGCTCTGATGTCTTTCTTCGGTAAGATCGACTACAACTGGAAGGAACTTCTTCTTGCATCATTCACTATCCGTCGCGATGGCTCCTCACGCTTCGGTTCCAACAATCGCTACGGCACTTTCCCGGCAGCTACACTCGGATATCGTATTTCTGAACATTTCAGACGCGCTGACTGGTTGGATGAACTCAAGCTCCGTCTCTCATGGGGACGAACCGGTAATCAGGCTATCTCCAACACTGCCCGCTACGCTCTATATATCGCTGATTACGGCAATGACAGAGTCACTTCTACTGCCTACGATCTTCTTCTGCAGCAGAGCGGAATCTTCCCCTCCGGATATTATGCAAGCCAGACGGCAAATCCCAATCTTAAATGGGAAACTACTGAGCAGACAAACTTTGGGCTCGACTATGGCTTTCTCCGCAATCGCCTTATCGGAACTCTCGATTTCTATATAAAGGATGTCAAGGATATGCTCATCATTCCGGCTTATCTCGGAGCCATGGGTGAGGGCGGCTCTTCTTGGTTGAATGGTCCGTCGCTGCGCAACTGGGGTATGGAATTCCAGATCGGTTGGAGAGACGAACTCTCTTGTGGCCTTGGTTATCGCGCATCGCTGAATATGGATTTCTTCCGCAATAAGGTAACTTACCTTCCCTCTACTACTACCGGTTCATATCCTCACACCACTACTCAGAACCTCGTAGAAGCAAAGCAGCCTTATGGCTCAATCGTGGGTTATGTATTCGATGGGATTTTCCAAAATCAGGAGCAGGTGGATGCGTCCGGTCAGGATAACGCACGCCTCGGTGGTATGAAATATAAGGATCTCAATGGTGACGGACATATCACTCCCGATGATCAGACTTGGATTTTCAATCCCGTTCCGGATCTTTCGTTCGGTCTGAACGTAGAGCTCAGTTATAAAAACTTCGACTTTCAGATGTTCTGGCAAGGTGTGCTCGGACAGGATGTCTACAACAATCAGAAATTCCAGAATGACTTCTGGAGTGTGACCGATGCCGGAAGCAACAAAGGTGTGCGTGTTCTTGACGCATGGTTGCCTGATGTCAACACAGGTTCATTGATTCCGATGCTATCCACAAACAATCGTAGCGATGAAGGCCGCACATCATCTTATTTCGTAGAGAATGGTTCGTATGCCAAACTTCGTCAGCTTCAGATCGGCTATTCGCTCCCCTATAGTGTTCTGAAAAAACTCTTGATGACCCGCGCACGATTCTATGTGGCAGCTCAGAATCTTCTGACAATAAAGAGCAGCAGTCTCACCTGTACCGATCCTGAGAATCCCAACTGGGCTTATCCCATACCTACCTCCGTATCATTTGGCTTACAGGTAGAATTCTAATCAATCCTAAAACTATAAATCATGAAAGCAATAAAGATATTTCTTCTCGGAATAGCAACCTTTGGCCTTGCCTCCTGCAATGATTTCATCGACGTCCCACCGACGGGCGTCATCGATGGTGATTTGGCCTACTCCGAGCCCGACAAAATGGTAAACTCGGCCTATGCGTCGCTCGGCGACTGCTGGTTTAGCTATCCTTTTAATCTCTGGCCATATGGCGATCTTTCTTCCGATGACTGTGTGAAAGGTGGTGGCGGAACGACCGATACCGGTTATCATCCCATGGAGATATGGTCGACTCTAACTTCTACTCCCGGTGAATTGGATGAGTTGTGGTATCGGCTATACTGCAATGTCTCACGTTGCAATCGTGCTTTGGTAGCCCTTGAAGAGCATGGTGTCGAAGAGTTAGGTGAGGAGACGGCTAAAAGACGTGTCGGTGAGGTCCATTTCTTGCGCGGTCACAGCTATTTTAAGCTCCTTACTATGTTCCGTCAGATTCCCTGGATTGATGAGAATGTTTTTCGCAACAACCTACAGGAGCAAACTTCGAATACTCAATTCACTTACGAGGAGCTCTTCGATAAGGTAATCAATGAGTTCCAACTCGCTTACGACGCTCTCCCGGAGGAAGCGCCCGATGGTGGCGGTCGTGCCAATAAGATAGCCGCGGCAGCTTATCTCGCAAAATGCTATCTGACAATTGCCTGGGGCGACGGATATGAAGCTTCCGATGGCATTGATTTCATCAATGAAGAGTATATGAAGAAAGTAGTGGAATTTACAGAGGTTGTCCGTAACTCCCGATATGATTATCTCGCTGATTACGGCGATATCTTCCTGCCGGAGTATAAGAACAGTTCGGAATCCGTATTCGCCGTGCAGACCTCTCAATACACTGATGATAATACACGCTTTGGTCGCGCAAATTGGTCAAATACTCTCAATGGTTGTTGGGGTATGTGGTCGTGTGGCTGGGATTTCCACAAGCCTTCTCAGAACCTCGTCAATGCTTTTAAGACACGCAATGGTCTGCCTATGTTTGATGATTACGACAGCGCTGACGCATATCCTCTCAATGGTGAGGTCAATGCCCAAAAATGGGATCCGAGATTGTTCCACACTGTAGGGATGCCCGGTTTCCCGTATAAATATGAGAGCGACTACACTATGACAATGATGAACTCCCGTACTCCTAATACCTATGGCTACTATACGTCGCTTAAAGAGGTGCCTCAGCGTAGCGCCGGAGAGACATTCGAGGGTTCCTGGCAGGCCTTTGCTATGAATGATTATGTATTCCGCTACACCGACGTGATGCTTATGCGTGCTGAAGCTCTTATCGAACTTGGTCGCACTGAGGAGGCTCGCTCAATCATCAATGAAATCCGTCAGCGTGCTGCCAATTCTATCGATAAGCATATCGCTTATGCTAAGGATTATTGTGAGATAAGTCTCTATTCATCTGCTGATTTCAGTAGTAAGGAAAAGGCTCGTGTTCGCCTGCGCTGGGAGCGGCGTCTTGAAATGGCTATGGAGAGTAGCCGCTACTTCGATCTGCGTCGTTGGGGCATTGCTTCTACTGTGCTCAACGCATATTTCAAGAAGGAGATGAACTCTGAATATGAGGGTGTGAAGTATGGTCAGTATTACGAAGATGCTCACTATACTCCCAACAAAAACGAGTTCTATCCCATTCCCTATAATCAGATGTATTACGTCCCCGGTCTATATGAGCAGAATAAAAACTACTATTGATAATCCTTCTGAATACTTAGCCTCTTACTTCATCGTTTGAATCTTCACTGATTTCAAGCGAGTAAAAAATCCGCCTGCCACGAGCTACCTCTAATGGCAGGCGGATTCTTTTGTCCGATTAATTGTTTTTCGAAGTACGCTTCTGAAGATCGAGCGGGAGCTCGCCATATTGTTCTTTGAAGCATTTGGAAAAATAACTTGGGGAAGAGAAGCCTGCACTGTAGGCGACTTCGGCTATCGTACATTCTTCCGATGTCAGACGTCGATGTGCGAATTTCAGACGCTGCGTTCTGAGTATCTCTACTGGTGAATACCCCGTGATACTTTTGATTTTGCGATAGAAGTGAACTCGGCTGAGCCCTAAGCGATTCCCTATCTCTTCGATACTGAGGTCGGGATTGTTGATTTCGGCATTTATAATCTCAAGAAAACGGCTGTAGAATTCATTCTCTACTCCATCGGCTGTGTGGGCTATTACTTTGCGCTGGCCCTTCCCACGCTCCCGAGTATCTGACGTTGGAGATAATGTCGCAGGCAATGAGGCTGAAGCTATTGAAAGCACATCAGAATTCTTAACGACTGATGATACTCTGTTACGATTAGCTATCAGTGACCGACATTGAGCCAGAAGGAGATTTATATCAAATGGTTTGGTCATGTAAATATCGACTCCAGCATTGAGACTCTCACAATGTTCTTCGTCGAGTTCGCAGGCCGTAAGCATGATTATCGGTATGTGGGATGTAGATTCCTCATTTTTGATTTGGCGACAACATTCCCTGCCCCCGATGCCGGGCATCATCAGGTCGCAGATAATTAGATCCGGGCGATATTTTGTAGCAAGCCTGATACCATGTTCTCCATTGGGAGCCTCTATGATGTTATAGTCTGAGCCCATTCCGACACGTAGCAAGGTTCGTAAATCTCTCATATCGTCAATGATAAGAAGTGTGGGAAGGTCGGGATTCAATTCAACAATAGTGTCGCTTTCATCTTCGATATTTGCGAGTTCGGCACTGATATCTTCCTTAGTCGGGAGTGGTTTGGAGGATGGGGCAGGGGCAGTGTTAGATAATCGGGTATCAGACTGATTCTTGGTTGCCGGTGCTTCAGATTCTGCAATATGAATGATCGGAATAGTAACTCTGAAAACTGAGCCCTTCCCCGGGCGTGAGTCTACGCTGATGCTTCCTCCATGGAGTTCGACAAACGCTTTCACTACGGCAAGTCCGATTCCCGAACCTCCGGGCTTTATATTCTCTGCCTGATAGAAGCGGTCGAATATCCTGCTGATTTCTTCGGCTTCTATCCCTTTTCCTGAGTCTGCTATCGTAAGCGTCAATGCTTCTTCTGTTGTCGTTACTTTAGCCTTGATTTCACCATTATTCGGAGTGAATTTGAAAGCGTTCGACATTAGATTGAAGTAGATACGCTCCAGCTTTTCGGGATCCACGGCTGCCGTAAGGGTCTTTATCTCTCCAAATGTGAGCTCATAATGAATATCCTTTCTGAAAGCCAGCATTTTGAATGAATCGCTCCATTCTGAGAGAGTATCGCATAAGTTGATTTCTTGAAGATTCAGGCTCATTTTCCCATTTTCAAATTTTCTGAAATCAAGAATCTGATCAATTAGTCTGTTGAGGATTCTTATATTCTTATCTGCAAGCCGAAGCAGAGTGTGCTGCTGTTCAGTGAGATTATCGGCTTTAAGCAGCATGTTGACCGGTTCGGAGACAAGAGTCAATGGTGTGCGCAGATCATGGGAGACATTAGTAAAAAACAGGAGCTTGGATTGAGTGGCTTCCTGAAGGCGAGCATTCAACTTGGCGAGATCTTGATGCTGTTGTTCAATTTCCTGGTAGCGAGCTCTGAGTTCGATCTGATGACGGTGGCGTTGCCATATTAGGCGTAACAGAAAGAATATCACGGCTCCTAAGAGGAAAGCTGCAATACCGATAACGATCAGGAGAATCTTTTGCTCATTGTGGCGTGTGGTATAGCGATCTACACGATCTTGAAGAAACGATATTTTTCCTTTCTCATCGTCAATAGATTTGGCAAGCTGTAGCAGAATCTCAGCATTAGAGGAATCTACTGGCAACGCAGAGGAGATAATGAGTTGATTCTGCAATTTTTTACCGAGTGCCGCTGAATGCCCGAGATCTACAAGTTCCTTGCCTACAGTGGGATACATGAATGTGGCATCTATTTTACCATCAGCGACGGCTTTGATTCCCCCTTCCGGCACGGCATCCGTGCCGGCAATCAGCAGATTAGTCAACCCCAGCTTATCCGCTGCTCTCCTGACGCCGAGTGCCATGCGGTCATTATGGGCATAGACTGCATCAACATCCGGATGTATACGAAGGAGCGAGTCTGCAATTGCTTCCGCTCGTTTGGTAGTCCAGTCTCCCGAAGCACGACCTACACACACTGCACCCTCCGACTTCGCAAGCGCCTGCTGAAACCCTTCATGTCGGCCAAGTGCAGGGGAGGAGGAGACGGTTCCCTCAATTTCCAGAAATTTACCTTTACCTTTAAGCCTGCTCAGCAGATAATTGCCTGCCGATAGCCCAAGCTGACGATTGTCGGCACCTACGAAGACGTCGTAGCACTTCTCGCTTGGTTTGCGGTCGAATACTATAACTTTTATCCCTTTCCGACGGGCCTCTTCGAGAACCCCGTTAAGGTCAGAGCTGTTTTGAGGTGAGGCGATAATAACATCGACTCCTTTTGCTATGAAATTCCGGATATCGTTCTCCTGTCGGTGTGGATCGTCATAGGCTGAGACTATCTCGACGTCAAGATCATCGAAAAGCAAGGCTTCCCGCATTATTTCGTCATTGAGTTTAAGTCGCCAGTCGTCATAGCTACACTGTGAGACTCCAATTTGATATTTCTCTTCGCGCGAGCACGCCGGTAGGATGATCATAATCATCATCGTAATCAACGCAGGAAAAGATAGGAGGGAGGGGGAGGATATTACACGGATTAGCAACCTCCGTAGATTATATTTAGGCATATAAACAGATGTCAGATTTGATAGGTTGAGAGAGATTTTAAGGCATATGTCTTTCTTCTTTCAGTATGACACACTGCAAAAATAGGTAAATTTTTTGTGTCATGCAATAGTTGGCTATAAGGAAGTTACAAAATATACAACAAATGTTACATGGATACATTTCTTTCAACGTGCGTTACATATATTATATATATAATCAGAAGAAGCTGACTAAATTTGCAGCAGTCAACATACTTCTAAAAAACTTAAAATCTTCATAACATGAAACAGACCATTATTGTCGGTGGATTGCTGATTGGTTCGTTTGCAACGGCCTCTGCTGTTAGCGGGGCATCGCTGAAAGTGGAAAACCTCTCTGCAACCAACACCTTGGTTAAGGCCATGTCCACCGATGGTAAATATATTCTTCTGCCCGTACAGGAGAATGTAGCTCCGGCTCATATTAGAGTGTTGAGCGACGGACGACTTGATGAAACTCTCAACATCAATCTGGCTGAAAGCAGAGTCGACTATTACGTGCCATTGTTGCTGGACGGTCGCAATGGCAATGATATCCTGCTCGATGTTCGCACTCCGGATAAAGGCATCGTTGCCGGAGAGGCACAGCCGTCGCTATGGATTGACGAGATAAAGATTGCGGATGAATTCGATATATCCAATAGGGAGAAATATCGTCCCGCCTTTCATCACACTCCCGATTATGGCTGGATGAATGATCCCAACGGAATGTTCTTTAAAGACGGCGTTTGGCATCTTTCCTATCAATGGAATCCCTACGGATCAAAGTGGGAAAATATGTCGTGGGGTCATAGTACGTCTAATGATCTGGTGCATTGGAACTCGCAGAATCCGGTGCTTTATGGTGATGCGTTGGGAGCGGTATTCAGTGGTTCGGCAGTAGTCGATAAGAATAATACTGCCGGATTCGGTAAGGATGCCGTGGTCGCCCTCTTCACTTCGGCCGGTGCTTCTCAGGTTCAGAGTCTTGCTCATAGCTCCGACGATGGCATGACCTATGAACGCTATCCCGGGAATCCGGTGATAGCCTATGAGAGAGAAAGTCGCGATCCCAATATGTTTTGGGATGCGGAGAACGGCCGCTGGGTATTGTTGCTTGCTTCTGCTCTCGATCATGAGATGCTGATTTTCACTTCTCCGGATCTGAAAGAATGGTCTCTCCAAAGCAAATTCGGCAATGGATATGGTTCGCAGACCGGAGTTTGGGAATGTCCTGACCTTTTGCGTCTCCCCGTTGAGGGAACAGATAAAGAGAAGTGGGTTCTGATATGTAATATAAATCCGGGAGGTCCCTTCGGAGGTTCGGCTACACAATATTTCGTCGGTGACTTCGACGGCTCCAAATTTATTGCTGACTCTCCGGCCGAAGTTACCAAATGGATGGATTATGGCAAAGACCATTACGCTGCCGTCTCATTCAGTAATGCACCCGATGATAGAGCCATTATGATCGGGTGGATGTCAAACTGGGAATATGCCAATGACGTGCCCACTATGCAGTTCCGTTCGGCTAATACTCTTCCTCGTGAGGTGAGTCTGTTTGAATTTAACGATGGGCAGACCTATCTGGCATCTGTACCCGCTAAGGAGGTGGATCTTCTCCGCGGAACTCCGAAACATTTTCACCCGGGTAAAGTGGGAAAAGGCGCAAAACGCTTTTCACTTCCTACGGCTAACGATGGAATTTGTGAGATTGAGTTCGAAGCCGACCTTAAGAAAGATTCGAATCTTGAAATCGTGCTTTCCAATGCGGAAGGTGAGAATGTAGTGATGACTCTCAACGCTGCCGACGATACCTTTTCAATGGATCGCAGAAATTCCGGACTTACTGATTTTTCTGAGTATTTCCCTTGCGTGACAACTGCTCCGGCATACAACGGAACCGGACACTACAAGGTAAGAATCTTCGTTGACCGCTCAAGTATCGAAGCCTTTTCGGCCGATGGTCATTTCTCAATGACAAATCTCGTATTCCCCACCAAGCCTTACACTACTATGACACTCAGCTCTGCCAACGGTGTCGTAAAGGTGGAGAATCTGAATGTCTATCCCATCAAGTTGTGAAAGATCCGGATATAATGAGTAAAAATACTCTAAAATTTCATTAACTGAATTTATCCAATGACTAATAAGAAATCAACCCTTCTGCAATTGATCCCCGTAATGCTCTGTTTTTTCGCAATGGGCTTCGTTGACCTTGTGGGGATTGCATCGAATTATGTACAGAAAGATCTTCATCTATCGGATGCACAAGCCAATATTTTCCCTTCGTTAGTATTCTTCTGGTTTTTGATTTTCTCGGTTCCTACAGGACTGGTGATGAATAAGATCGGAAGAAAGAAGACCGTACTCCTCTCGTTGGTCGTGACGTTTATCTCGCTGCTCGTTCCTCTCTTCGGTAATTCTTTCGGTGTGATGCTTGTCGCTTTCTCTCTGCTCGGCATCGGCAATGCAATCATGCAGACCTCTCTTAATCCTCTCGTGAGCAATCTTATCGCTCCTTCCAAACTTGCTTCTACTCTTACCTTCGGACAGTTTGTAAAGGCTATTGCTTCGTTCCTCGCGCCTTATATCGCGATGTGGGGAGCTATAGCGCTGATTCCTACCTTCGGATTAGGCTGGAAGATTCTTTTCCCGATCTATGCCATAATTTCGGTGTTGGCAGTGGCGATGCTGGGAGCAACTCCGATTGAGGAGGAAAAAGCTGATAAGGTGTCGGGTGTGATGGAATGTGTCAGACTACTTTGCAAACCTTTCATTCTGCTTTGCTTCCTTGGAATAATGTGTCATGTCGGTATCGACGTCGGCACTAATACTACTGCGCCCAGAATCCTTATTGATCGCCACGGCATGACTCTCGAGGAGGCTGGATTTGCCACAAGTCTCTATTTTATTTTCCGCACAGCAGGCTGTCTGATCGGATCCTGGGCTCTGAGTCGCTTTTCAGTGAAGGGATTCTTTGCCATCTCGGTTCTCCTGATGCTTGCAGCGCTCATCGGACTCTTCTCTGTCAGCAGCTTGACAGCTATCTATGTCTGCATAGCGTTGATCGGATTCGGCAACTCCAATGTATTCTCAGTAGTCTTTGCTCAGGCTCTGAATCATTCACCGGCCGAACGCAACGAAGTTTCCGGTCTTATGATTATGGGGCTATTCGGGGGCACTATTTTCCCTCTTGCAATGGGCTACGCCAGTGATATGGTCGGAGGACAGCACGGCGCAATAGGAGTGATGATAATCGGTGCCCTATATCTGACATTCTATATCTTTAAAATCAAAAAAGCCTGATAAAATTGACTCATATGGGAGTCTCAATCTCAGAAATAATAAATTACCATGAATAAAGAAAATACATTAGTAGTAGGAATGGGTGAAGCCCTGTGGGACATCCTTCCGGAAGGAAAGAAAATCGGAGGAGCCCCGGCGAATTTTGCATATCATGTTTCGCAGTTCGGTTTGCCGAGTTGCGTGGTAAGTGCGGTCGGTGATGATACGCTCGGTCATGAGATAATCGCTAATTTCGATAATAAGCGGTTGAATCATATAGTGCCCGTCGTTGATTATCCTACCGGCACCGTACAGGTGGAGATCGATCAGGCCGGCATACCGCAGTATGATATAAAAGAGAATGTTGCATGGGATAATATTCCCTTCACAGCACAGCTCGACGAACTTGCTTCGCACACTAAGGCCGTCTGCTTCGGTTCGCTGGCTCAGCGTAATGTCGTCTCGCGCAAGACAATCAATCATTTCCTCGACGCTATGCCTCAGAATGATCCCGAACAACTCATCGTATTCGACGTCAACCTTCGTCAGGGTTTCTACAATGAGGAAATTCTTCGCAATTCAATGGAGCGTTGCAATGTCTTAAAAATCAACGATGAAGAGTTGGTGACTGTCAGCCGGCTATTCGGTTATCCCGGAATTGACCTTCAGGATAAATGCTGGATTCTTCTCGGCAAATACAATCTGAAAATGCTCATTCTGACGTGCGGAGTCAACGGTAGCTACGTCTTCACTCCGGGACACGTGAGTTTTCAGCCTACTCCCAAGGTAGAGGTAGCGGATACGGTAGGAGCAGGCGATAGTTTTACGGCAGCTTTCATAAGTAGTATCCTTAAAGGCAAATCTGTGGAGGAAGCCCACAAAAACGCTGTAGAAACCTCCGCCTTTGTCTGCACTCAGCAGGGTGCGATGCCTATCCTCCCGGCTAATCTGACCGCTTGAGACATATATTTTCATCAAGCAGTCCTTACGATATCCGCCGGTCTTCCCGAAATATTTCGGGAAGACCGGCTATGTATATTTACGGAAGGGATGTTGCGCGAGTTAGAAAAATTTATTATCTTTGCAATCATGAGCAGAAAACGAATTTTCTGGCTGACCGCCGGCTATTTTCTGGATGTAGATCTGCCGGTCGTGCCGTCGCTAATGTCATACTTCGATATTGATTGGGTCATTCTTACTACTCCGGGTAATAAGAATGATGATGAAAGATATGTGCGGTCGCAGACCGATGTCGACTTCACTTTGCTCTCCGATCAGGGTCGCTTCTTCACGCCCTCACATTATCGAGTTATGAAATCAATCATTAGCAATCCCGATCTGCGCGACTATGATCTGTATTATTTCGATATAAGTGATCTGCTCTTCCTATTTCCACTGATAAAGAAATATCTGCCGATAGAAAAGGTAGTCATCGCCACTCATAATGTGACGGTTCCCAAAGGTGCCCGATACGCCCCTCTCGCACGCCGCACAATGCGCTATATCCTCCGCAATTTTCGGAATTTCCAGACCTTCTCTATCAATCAGATGAATGCGCTGACCGACGTGCAGCCGGATGCCAACGTACTTTATGCCCCACTTATGCTGAAGGACTATGGAGGAAAAAATTCTGCTCCCGAAGGTGCCTCATCTTCCTCCTCAGAATCTGTCGATAGCAACCCTCCGGCACATAATCCCTCCGATAAAGTAAAATTCCTCTTCTTTGGTAATATCGTCAAATACAAGCGGTTGGATGTTCTTCTTGAGGCTGTTGATCTGCTTTGGCAACGCGGAGTAAGGGGTTTCAAAGTGTATATCTGCGGTTACTGCCCCGATGGCGTATGGAATAAGGTATATTCACCAAAAATAAAGAATCCCTCACTATTTTATCTTGATATCCGACGCATACCCACCGACAAAGTGGCCGACTATTTTAATGAGTGCCATTATTTTGTGATGCCCTATCAGGATATCGCACAGAGTGGCGCTATGACTGTGGCGCTCAACTACGATATGCCGATTATCGTAAGCGATCTCCCTACTTTTCATGAATTCCTCACAGGGAATGGTGACTCTTACTTCTTCCGTGCTGCCGATCCGGAGGCTCTCGCTGATGCTATGCAAAGGGCTATCAACAACTCTGCAGAGGAATATGCGGCAATGCGTCAGGCCGTAAAAAATACTGTCGAGGCCAAACTATCCAAAGATGTAATCATCGGCAGATATAAGGAATATCTCGAAAACCTTTAAATCAGTACGCACATATGCCGACACTCGCCACTCATACTACCTGCACCGGCTGCATGGGATGTCTCAATGCGTGCCCGAAAGGTGCAATTGAGAAGAAGGTATATCCCGACGGCCATTTCGGTATCCGGGTCCTGAAGGATGCGTGTGTGGAATGTGGAATGTGTGAGCGTGTGTGTCCGATTGTCAACGGTATTTCCTACGGCTGTCTGAAACGTCCCAAGCACACTTTTGCTGCCTGGGCAGAGGATGAAATAGTCAGACGTCGCGGTGCGACGGCCGGTATCTTTGGTGCCCTGGCCCTCAAGTTGATTCGCGATGGAGGTTGCGTGGCAGGCGTTGTGATGGAGGGGCTTGATTGCCGATATATCCTGACCGATCGCCCGGAAGAGATAGCTCGGATGCAAGGATCGAAATATACTGCCTCTCAACCGGAGTTTATATACAAGGAGATAACTGTTGAACTCCGCAAGGGACGCCCGGTGCTTTTCTGCGGACTGCCGTGTCATGTGGCGGCACTTCTAAGTTACGTCCCTAAGCAGTTGCAGGAACGCCTGCTTATGGTTGATATCATTTGCGGGGGTGTATCATCCCCGTTGCTTATCAAGCGCTATGTAGAAGAGAAGCGAGACGTCGCATCGATCGAAAGTTTCAGAAATAAAGAGGAAGGATGGCGTCCGACAGGCTACCGCTACAATCTGAAATATATAACTTCAGAGGGCAAAATCGTGGCTACGGCCGATGAAGGCCGCAACCTCGTGACCGACGGTTTCGCCTGCGAACTGACCGACCGTCTCAGTTGCTACAACTGTCGCATGGCGTTCCCTTCTCGAAAAAGCGACATGACTATCGGCGATCTCTGGGGCGACCGCGACTTTCCCGGTCAGCATCGGGATGGACTTTCGTCGGTGCTGATTCATTCTGAAAAAGGGATGGAATTCCTCAAAGATGCAGGCATTCATATCGAACCCATCGATGCAGAAAAAGCCCTTATCCCCAACAGCAGAATATTCAACGGCCGGTCAATCAAAAGATATTTTCCCGAACGGCTTTGGCTCGCTCGCGGACTCCGCAACCTGAAATATCCGGCTCTGATGAAAATCTATGCCGGTGATCTGCGCAGTGCCGGTGTCTTCTGGTGGCCTTTTGCAGCTTATCGCTTGCTGAGTTTCAGACTGGCGGAATTTGTGCGCAAATGGCAGAATCGCAGACTCCTACACGAAATGAATAATGAATAAACGGATGAAAGTAAGCATATTGACATATCATTGGGAGGATAATTACGGTGCGACGATGCAGGCCTATGCCACCTATCGTGCCGTAGAAACACTCGGCCATCAGGCGGAATTTATTGACCTCCGGCTTCCCTATGCGCCCTCTATTTCACAGCGTATAGTATTCGGATTAAAACGCCGGCGTTTCAATGCCTTCCGAAAGAGATTCTTTAAAAATCTCAGCCTGATAACTTACCGGAATGTCGACGAACTGCGCAATAATCCCCCCGAGTCCGACTGCTACCTTGTAGGGTCAGATCAAACCTGGAATCCGAATATTGCCAAAGACCTTCTCCCTGCTTTCTTCCTGACTTTCGGCGACGACAAGACACGCCGCGTCACGTATGCCACGAGCATAGGCCAGAACTCATGGGAAGGATCCCCCGCAATTAGCGATACTGAAATCCGTGCGGCGCTCGGACACTTCCACTGCATATTACTTCGTGAAGATTCGGCCGTAGATATATGTCGCAATAAATTTGATCATGAGGCGGAACAGGTGATTGATCCTGTGTTGCTTTTCCCCGATTATCCCGAACTGACCGGTCCTCTTACTCCCTCCGG
Organism: Bacteroides sp.; assembly: GCA_014801585.1. Classification (GTDB taxonomy): domain Bacteria; phylum Bacteroidota; class Bacteroidia; order Bacteroidales; family Muribaculaceae; genus Lepagella. The sequence goes on along the minus strand of JAAVDX010000016.1, from coordinate 20,338 downwards.
TGAAGTCGTCGCCTACAAACTTATCGACGATCCCGGATTCTATGAAATTGCCAAGATCATTGCCGATCGCAGAGGACTGCCTATCCGTTCGATAGGCAGTGTGCGACGCCCTAAGGGGTTTCGGATGGACTATCCGGAGCGACCGGAAGACTGGGTTCGCCGGCTGGCTACAGCTGAGATGGTACTCACGGATTCATTCCATGGCACTGTCTTCTCACTACTCTATCATCGCCCGTTCGTGATCTACGTAGGCGACCCTACGCGTACAACACGTATCGAATCTCTCCTGCGGCAGGTAGGACTTTCAGATCGACTGCTTACTTCGCGTAATACTGTTGAAGAGTTCTATGCAGTGGCTGATCGCCCGATCGATTGGGTGAGTGTCGACGCTAAGCTTAAAACCCTGCGCGACGATTCTTTTGCAAAACTCAAAAGCGCACTTCAATGAGCGATAAGACAGATGTTAGCAATCAGCGACTGAGGATATTAGAGGTCTGCACAGTCCCTACTGAAAAAAGCGGAATTCCAAATGTCATATTCAATCTGATGCATGGAATTGATAAGGATAGATTTCAAATAGGATACGTCGCAATTAATCAGCCTTCAGAGTTGTATCGTAGGCAATTGGACGAGATGGGGGCGAGGTTATACGTCATTCCGCGCAAACTATCCTCCCCATGGTGCTACGTCGCGCGACTCGCACGTGTTGCGCGCGGCTACGACATCATCCACGTTCATGGCAATTCTGCCACGATGGTTCTTGAGATGATAGCAGCCCGGTTAGCCGGTGTCAGAATCCGCGCGGCACACAGCCATAGCACGTCCTGCCGGATGAAGAAGATAGATACGTGTGCCCGACCTCTATTCCATGCTCTATGCAATTGTCGGATCGCATGTGGTGAAGAAGCCGGAAAGTGGCTATATGGAAATCGATCCTTCGAATTAATCCGGAATGGTGTCGACACTGAAAAATTCCGTTTCAATCCCGAGACGCGGAAAATCATGCGCTCTCAATTAGCTCCCCATGGCGAAACGCTCCTCGGACACGTCGGAAATTTTCTGGATGTGAAGAATCATCGTTTTCTGCTGGATGTTTTCCGGGAAGTCCTGAATAATAATAAGCAGTTTAGACTCGTTTTATTAGGTGAAGGGGAACTGATGGAAGATATGAAGACCTACGCTTCAGATCTGGGGATAACGGATAAAGTGGTCTTTGCAGGGAGTGTGGATGCGCCCGCCGACTATCTTTCTGCAATCGATCTTATCGTAATGCCTTCTAAATATGAGGGTTTCCCACTTACGCTTGTGGAGGAGCAATCCAATGGATTGACCGCTGTCGTATCAGATGTGGTGACGAAAGATGTCAATCTTACGGGCAATGTATGCTTTCTTCCGCTTGAGGCCGGAGCGAAGGTCTGGGCTGACGAAATTCTTATGATATCAGATGGAATTAAGCGTAATTCCTCAATGTCAGAAGAAGCTATTCAGAAGATCGGCAGAGCCGGATATGACGTAAGATCGGCTGGAAATGAGCTTTCCGGAATCTTGACTACAAGTGGCTAAAATTAGCAATAATACCCTATACTTAACTCTTCCTATCTTACCATTGATGACCACCAAAGAGTTTGTAGATAAAATAGAACGTTCGGCCGTTGCCTATCCCGAGTCGGTCTTTACCGGCAAAGGAAAGGTCTACACCTGCGTAAATCCATATTCTTATCATATAGTGAAAAGGAATGAGACGCTTTATGCAGAACTCGACGGACTCTTTGTCGATGGCATGACGATGTGCTGGTGGATTCGACTTCTATGGCAACGAAGAATACCGCGTCTAAGCTTTGACATGGCCGGTATGGCAGTCGACCTTTTTGCCCGGCTCAACGGAGACATACTTCCCGCAGTAGCTGACATGAAGGCTCCCCGCTCTCACGTAGATTCGGGTAGTATGAGTAAAGATACCCCCACGACCGATTCCCTTAGCGATGAAACGATCTATTTCATCGGTGCGAAGCAGGACGAGATTGAGGCTACCATCCGACAGATTCGTCACTCTTATCCAAAAATGAAGATTGCAGGTTATCGCAATGGATATTTTTCCACTGAAGCAGAACGGCGGGCTGCCATATCCGAAATTATAGAGCTCAATCCATCTTTCGTTATTGTAGGGATGGGCTCCCCTTTGCAAGAACGTTTTGTTATAGATTTGCGCGATTCCGGCTTTAAAGGAATAGCCTTCACCTGCGGTGGTTTTCTTCATCAGACGGCTGACCGGATGCATTACTATCCCCAATGGGTAAATCGACTCAATCTCCGAGCATTCTATCGTCTTTTCCATGAAAAAGGAATGGTCGCAAGGCTATGGCAGGTACTCGTTGCCTTCCCCCTGAGATTCACACTCGATTCCCTGCGGAGTCCCCGTTGAATCACTCAAACAATCATTCAATCACCCGTATTCCCACTACAGAGATTCCCTTAAGCCAGTATCAGAAATGAAAATACTCCTTATCTTTCATTCATCATCCATGCAAGGCGGAGCCAATATCTCGGGTCTCAATATGTTGCGTGGACTCCGACGCTTGGGGCATAACGTCTGTGTGTTGCTCCCGACTGCCGGCGAACTCTCTCGTCGGCTCGAAGAGGAGGGGTTTGATTATAAGATTATCTATTTCCGGCAGGCATGGCCCTATACGATTGGTTCGCCGATGTCGATGCTGAAATTTATCCCTCGCAAGATTAAGGAGATGATTGCAAATCGTCGAGCTTACAGAGAGATAGGAAAGTGGGTGGCCAACGAAGTACAGCCTGACCTTATTCATAGCAATTCCTCAGTGACTGACGTCGGATTTGTCGTGGCCCGAAGGCTCGGACTCCCTCATATCAGTCATTTCCGCGAATATGGCTACCGAGATACCGGTTTCCCGATGTGGCACGTCAGGCGTATGCTCCGATATCCCCGACAGAATAACATCGCAGTATCCGAAGATATCAGCCGATTTCATTCCCTACCTGCCGAACGTTCGGAAGTCATCTACAACGGTATCTATTCAAAAGAAGATTATCCGGAAATGCCTGCTCCGTCCCCTGAGAAAGACGACTATCTGCTCTATGTCGGCGGACTCTATGCTGCCAAAGGTATCGATGATATCCTGGAAGCGTATGCAGGTCTTGACCCCTACATACGTAGCAAACATCCTCTTAAGCTCGTTGGAGCGGCCAACTCCCGGCAATACGAGAAGCATCTTCGGAATAAGGCGGATAAGTTGGGTATCAGCCAATGTGTGAAATGGCTTGGTCCGCGCAATGATGTTGCCGACCTTATGCAACACGCTCGTGCCTTGGTGGTCGCAAGTCATTCAGAAGCCTTCGGCAGAATCATGGCTGAGGCGGCCTTCAACCGTTGTCCCGTTATAGCACGCGACCGTAAAGGCCTGCATGAGCAATTCGAGCAGGGACGCAGAATCTCAGGCATGGAGATAGGTCTGCGGTTTGATGATGTGGATAGTCTGCGAAATTGTATGCGGCATATTGTGACCTCCGATTACGATGAATCTGCTGAAATGACCGACTCTGCATATCTGACGGCCCGATGCCTCTATACCAATGAAGCCAACGCCGCGCATGTTTCTGAATTTTATAAATCTGTGACTAAAAAATGACAGAACCCCGGATAGCCATAGTGATTCCCGCATACAAGGATACGTTTCTGCGACGTACACTTGACTCTTTAGCCGCGCAGACCGACCGTCGTTTTCATGTCTACATCGGCGATGACTGTAGCCCGCATCCGATAGCTGCGATTGTAAAAGAATATGAAGATAAGATTCCGCTTACATATCAGCGCTTTGAGGAAAATATCGGAGGCCGGGATCTTGTAGCGCAGTGGGAGAGATGTGTCCGAATGACTCAGGACGAACCATATCTTTGGCTCTTCAGCGACGATGATGAGATGTCGCCCCAATGCGTGGAAACTTTCCTGAATCTCCCCCCCGGTATCAGAGACAATGCTATCACTCATTTCAATATAAAGGTAATTGACGCTGACGACGGAGTGATTGATACTCCCGCTAAATATCCCCCCCGCATTTCAGCCGAAGAATATCTGCATCTTAAACTTACAGGCAAGATTATCAGCTACGTTGTAGAATTCATTTTTCCGCGGCATATCTACGAGGAAGTCGGAGGTTTTGAGAATTATGACCTTGCATGGGGCTCCGACTTTATCACGTGGCTCAAGATGGCAGTGGCTGCTTCAGAGGGTATTGTAACTCCGACAGAGGCGGAAGTCCGCTGGAGATGGTCGGGAGAGAATATATCTCCTCGCAAAGACCGCGCTACAATGACCCGTAAGATTCGCTCCCTTATAGCCAACGCTGCGTTCATCAAAGATATAATAAAAAACAAGCCGGAAAAATTCCCGGCTTCGCAATCCTGTTTCCGTTGGGTCAGATTCCCCTTAGGCGAGATCAGTCGCAATCGCAAATCTCTCGGCATCCTCGGCACTTTGCCCCTTATCCTCCAATATTTCCGCACCCTATATTTCCGAAAGATAAGCAAATAGTGTTTTCAAAAAATTTAAAGGATACAATGAAGAGTAGGGGTTTAACCAACTCTTCATTGTATCCTTACTTCTTACAAGCACTGCTGACAGCTCGGGCGAGTGAATGATTTCCGGCTTCCGAATCGTAATGCCAGTAAAACGCTCCCGCCAGTCCCTCCTTTTCAATATATTTACCTTTTTCGGCAATGGAACGCTCGTTGTCAAAAGCTGCAAGGATTTTCCCGTTCTTATCTGCAAAATAAGGGGCTTTAGCCGTCTTATCCCATTTTGCTTTATTCGGATTGTAAGCCGCCAGGAAACGGTCAAACTGACGCCAGGCCACATAATTATCCTGCAATCCCTGCTCTTTCTGATAATCCTTCGACGTCCGGGCATAGAAGGGAATACCTATCAGAATCTTCTCCTTTGGAATCCCTTTATTCACATGAGCTTTCACACTTTCCGACACCGACCACGATCCACACGTCCTACTCGGATAGAGATTGCTCTGATGCTGCGATGGGGGAGTGCCGAGATTATACCCCGAGACCATCACATAATCTACATACGGCTCCATCATCCCCAAATCATTATACTGGGCCGTATTGCTTGAATAGAACGAGATCTGCTTATCCCGACCGAGCATCTCCTTAAGATCGCGGGCAAGATATGAGTAATTACGCGGATCATCGGGATGCCCCCCTTCAGCCATACCCGCATTCGTAGCCGGAAATTCCCAATCAAGATCAATGCCGTCAAGATTATACTCGTCGACAATCCGTTTGCAATGTCCCACAAACGAGGCACGAAGAGAGTCAGAAGAAGTCATTTTTACAAACCCGTCGCGTTTCAGAGTCTGAATCGACAGACATACCTTCAGATCCGGATTTTGCTCTTTCAGCGCTGCCACACGCCTAAACTTCTCGGGATTCATTATCTCTACGGAATCATAGGATGCTGCTACGTTGCCGAAGGCATAATAGATATGCGTCATCAGCGTCGGATCGGGCATATCCTCGAAAGCCGACGATACATAGGCCACGACCATCTTCTTACCCTCCTGCTTTCTCGGTGTATCCGACCATGCCTTCACGACGTCGCTGCCCGAGTGCTCATCCGCCTTAGAAGTCATCGACATGATAAAGCATACTATGATACCCACGCTCAGAGCGCCATAACAGAATTTTCTCATGATAATTGATATTTACTCCTCCCAATCGTAGTCGAATCGTTCGATATCCTCCTCAATCAGATTGGAGCCGGTCTGCACTTCTATAAAAGTAAGACTACTTATCGCCTTAAGACTATGCTTACTGCCAAGCGGAATCACGACCGTATCACCCTCTTTCACAGGACGCCGCTTCCCATCGAGCACGAAAATTCCTTCACCTTCTACGAAAGTCCATACCTCATTGCGGCAGAAATGACGCTGATAACTGATCGAGCACCCCGGATTGATTGTAAGTCGCTTCGTAAGCGAGCAGAATCCATCCGGACTCTCCGTATGGTCTATCACGCGATAGAAGCCCCAACGACGTTCTTCAAACATCGGGCGCGTCTTTAGTATCTCTGCATACTGCTTGATGTTCTCACTCTTGCATTTCTCCGTGATAAGGATACCATCGGGCGAAGCCGCCACGACGAGATTCTCCGTACCTATACACATCATAGGAATGCCAAGTTCGTTGAATACATGGGTATTTTTCCCCGTGCCGTCGAGAGTCACATCGCCATAAGCCTGAATCTTCAATTCATCCGTCAGAGTATTCCACGTCCCGAGGTCTTTCCATTCTCCCGTAAAGGGAATCATGCCTATCGACTCTGCTTTCTCAGCCACTTCATAGTCAAAACTTATCTTCGGAAAATCCTCATAACGGTTGCGGATATCGGCAAAACTCGCAGCGTTCACAAATCGCTCGGATATATCAGTCATATATCCGAGTCGGAACGCAAACACTCCGCCATTCCATTTCGCACCCTCTTTGATCAGCTGCTCAGCGGTAGCCACATCCGGTTTCTCCGTGAAACGTTTCACGCGGATCACTCCATCCTCCTCTCCGTCGGGCACGACATAGCCATACTTGCCTGAAGGATAGGTAGGGGTGATACCCATCACCATCAGCTCCGCCGCACTTCGTTCTACTGCCGCCGCCATCTCCTTGATAGCCTCGAAATAACCCGGTTCGGTAAAGGGGTCACAAGGCATTACTACGACCGTCTCGTCCGGTCCGAAGCCTTTCTCTTTCGAAAGATATTCGCAGGCAAGGCATATCGCGGGAAACGTATTGCGTCGTGTCGGTTCAGTCACAATGTTTACATCCCTTCCAAGCTGGGAAATTACCGAATCCTGCTGAGAAAGCGACGTAGCTACAGTCATATCAGCGTCAAGACCGGATTCTTTCAATTGGCGCACAACGCGCTGAATCATCGATTCAGGTTGTAGCGAATCAACTCCCGGAAGCAATCGCAGAAACTGCTTCGAACGGGCATCGTTGCTCAGAGGCCACAGACGTGTGCCCGAACCTCCTGAGAGTAATATGATATGCATAATTTAAGGTCTTTATTTTTGCAGTGGAAACCGGCCCCCGTAAGAGCGGAGCTGACCGGTCTGGTTGAGTTTTATTCTGAGTTTTATTTTTAATTCGTATGTCGAAATCTTGCTGTGAGTTTGGCAATTATCCCCTTACGCTCATTGCGACTCATACCGATGATAAATATGAAGCAAACGGCTGCCAAAAGAGTCAGACATCCTTTGGCGATATGCAATAGCAGACTTGATGTATGCCATTGCAGGAGTAGAACCCCTGTCAAAATGAGCACCAGCGATACAACTGAGATCGGCAGTAAGGTTAATTTCAAGTAGAGTCCTACCGGAAAATCCATCTGCTTCCTCGCAATGACTACCCGGACAACCTGCACGAAAGCCGTAATCAGTATCAGGACTACCATCGTGCTTTGAGCCGGAGCGCCTAGCCAAAGCACGAGAGCGGCCAAAGGAAGAAACAGCAGCGTAAAGATTCCTACGATTATCTGATAATTCCGAATCCTCCCCGTTGCGCGTATCATCTGAGTGATAGGCTGCTCCAGGCATGCCACCAGTGCATAGACGAGCGTCAGCCGGCTGAAGACAATCATTTCATAATCTACCTTGTCAGCGCCCAGCCATACATTGAGAAGTTCGGGCATACAGATAATCAGCGGAAACGCCGGCAAGAGCAATAGATAGAAAGAGAATTTCGAACTGGAGATCACGAGTTCATTCATCCGGTCGCGATTACCCGATGCATAGCTCTTGATAATCTGAGGCGATACCGCAAGATAGAAGTTGGAAGAGAAGGATTGAATCACTGAAGATATTCTGTCGGCTATCCCCTTAGCCGCATTGATTATCGGACCAAAGAAGAGATTGAGCAAAATGCCTTGACCGGATGTTGCCAGGACAGCCGATACAGATCCGAAGAGATTCCATCCCGTATATCCGAGCAATTCCTTGACCAGACTCGTTTCCCAGCACCACCCGAATCTTACCCCCTCGAAATTTCTGCGGCAATATACAGCGTAGAATCCGAAAGTGACGAGACTCTGAAAAAAAGAGAGAATTGCATAAAAGATAAGGTGATCCCACGTCGTTAGCATCACGGCGTAGGCAATACCTAATTTTAAGACTCCGTCGAAGAGACTCAGATAAGCAAACCCGTTCATCTTCTCATGAGAGATCATCGAGGCCGTAAAGGGAATGGTCAGAATCAGCAGCAGAAAGCTCCCAAGTGAAGAATAATAAACCCAAAGAGCCGCTATTTCCCTTTCCGCAGGGATATTGAGAAAATCAAATACTACGAATGGTCCCGCGGCCCCCCCTCCGATCAGAATCAGGACCGAGATGAAGAGAAACACTATCATCACCTGCGAAAAGAGCCGTCTATAGCCCTCTACATCCTTCTGAGCAAGCTGATAAGCAAAGTATCTCTGAGTAGCCGAACTAAGTGTGGCCTGCAGAAACCCGAGCATATAGACGGCGCTCCCGATGACGCTGAAAATACCATAGTTTTCCACGCCGAGAGCTTCCAGAACTACTCTGACCGTATAGATATTTATAATGGTCAGCAGTATCATCCGGAAATAGAGCAGAAGCGTATTCTTTACTATTCGTCCGTTGTCGGTAGCCATGTTGGAAATCAGTTTATTTAGCCGTTATGCATTCCTGAGGTCAGCCGTTCTGCACTCTCATTCGATTCGTTGACTCATGTTCGTGGAGTCTCTTTCTTGCCTCCTTCTCCTGAATCTTTCTCAACTGATAAGGGGTGAAGAAAGGCTCATTGCGCATGACGCCGATTCCGACAGTATAGAAGAAAAGCCAGGAATACCAAGTCGGATATGCGCGCTGAAGGAATAACAACACGACTATGAAGAGAAACGAATAAGCATATCTCTTATTAGTCTTCGGATCAATAAGCAACAGATAAATAAGTCCACAGAAGATAGTACTGATAGCGCCATATCGCAGCATAAAGATCTTAAAACCCGCTCCACGGATTCTGTCGCCCATCTCTTTCAGTCCGACTCCGTTCCAGATTCGCCCGTCTTTCACGCATTGCCGATAAAACGAATCCGTCTTCTTAAACACGCGGTTATTACCCTTAATTCCCTTCTCCTTATCGGGTTCCAGACGCTGCACAATCAGAATATTCGCCGGATTGTTACCCTCATTCCATATCTCCGTGACGAAAAGCCACGCTCCTCCGACTACTATTACCGTTGCAATCATCGACCATACATTGCGGATTTTCAGAAGGAAAAGACTAAGCACTAATATGACATAGCCGGTGAGCGAGAACGATATCAGCACACACAACAACGGAATCCATAGCCAGCGACGGTCCTTAAACTGATAGCGATTGGCGAAAAGCATCAGTGCGCAGATCATCGAGAGATGGCCCGGCTCAAGGAATATTGCGCTGAATCGGAAAATTCCCGCATCCTCAGCTTCAAAGCCGGGGTTATTCAGATAAAAGAAATAGTTCTCGAAAGGGACATAAAAGTCATTGTTCGGCACTACAAATGAAGTGTGGGGCAACGGCACGACCTTCCCGAGAAAGAACACTCCGAGACTTATCCCCAAAATGATACTCAGCCATTTCGACACCGAAAGGAGCAAATCATTCTGATATTCCTTATCCAGCGTGAAGATCAGCGCCGCCGGAAGATACGAGAAGAATGTCAGGACGCCGGCGAAGATATCAAGATTGAGAGTAGTATAGATTGCATAGATACTGATCATGGCCAGAATCAACATGAATCTGGGAGTGAAAGTCATCTTGAAGTTAGAGACGACAAAGAGAATCAGCATGACAGCACTTACCCCCAGCGGAATATAATTCGCCGGAAGCAGAAAAGAAAACCATGCGTAACTCGAGACGAGGAGATAGAAGAGATTGACTATTTTAAATACCTGCCACACGTTGGAATCGAGGTTATGATGATGTGGGTTTTAGGGAAATAAGATCTCTTAAAAATAAGGTATAGCGCATTTTCAATAGATCTGTATGAAAACGAAATTTCAGTCGCGGCGGAAGAGATCGCGGGTATATACCTTACTTTCGACCTCGTCAAGCGACGCATCATAGCGATTGGCAATGATGGCATCTGACATGCTCTTGAATTTCTCAAGATCGTTTACTACCGTCGAACCGAAAAATGTAGAACCGTCAGGTAGCGTGGGTTCGAAAATAATTACCTTAGCCCCTTTGGCCTTTATCCTCTTCATCACCCCCTGAATCGACGACTGACGGAAATTATCGCTATTGCTCTTCATCGTCAGCCTATAGACTCCGACGATACACTCATCCTCCTTATCTGAAGAAAAAGAATTATTCTCCCCATAGGCATAATATCCCGCTTTCTTAAGCACTCTGTCAGCGATAAAATCTTTGCGGGTGCGATTGCTCTCTACGATTGCCGACATCATATTCTGCGGCACGTTGGCATAGTTGGCGAGCAGCTGCTTTGTATCTTTCGGAAGGCAATAGCCTCCATAGCCAAACGAGGGATTGTTGTAGTGAGTGCCGATTCTGGGGTCGAGTCCTATCCCTTCGATTATAGCCTTGGCATCCAGACCTTTTACCTCTGCATACGTATCCAATTCGTTGAAATAACTTACTCTGAGCGCCAGATACGTATTAGCGAAAAGTTTTACGGCCTCTGCCTCTTTCATCCCCATGTAGAGCACCGGAATATCCTTCTTTTCCGCTCCCTCCTTAAGCAGACCGGCGAATATCTCAGCCTGCTTCTGAAGATAAGGTATGTCAGCAAGCTCTTCGATTGCCCGATTTTCAGCATCGAATTCCTCACAAGGTATGATTTTAGGTACTCCCATGATGATTCGGCTCGGGAATAAATTGTCATACAGAGCCTTCGACTCCCTCAGAAACTCCGGGGCAAATAGCAGATTGAGCCGCTTTACTCCCCGCTGCTGATACTTAAGATAGAGCGACCGACAATAACCTACCGGAATTGTAGACTTGATTACGATCGTAGCCTCAGGATTAACCTCTAATACGAGATTTATCACATCCTCCACCTTCGACGTGTCGAAATAGTTCTTCTCCGAATCATAATTCGTAGGTGCGGCCACAATGACAAAGTCGGCTGTGCGATATGCCTCCCTGCCATCGAGGGTAGCCTTTAAGGTGAGATCCTTCTCTCTGAGATACAATTCTATATAATCATCCTGAATAGGGGAGACATGACGATTGACCATATCTACCTTTTCCGGTATGACGTCAACTGCTGTCACGGAATTATGCTGAGCCAGCAAAGTGGCCAGACTCAGACCGACATAGCCGGTTCCCGCTACAGCTATATTATATTGTCGCATATAATCTTGCAGATATTTGAAAAGTAAAGTTGCAATAGACTTACAGTCCTTTTCTCCACCCCTTATCTATCAGGGGGCTTGATTCTACAAAGTTACAAAAACTTTCGGGAGTTTGCAAAGGTAAGCTGCGATTTTAAAAGCGAACCTGCCCTTATTCTCCGATATTTCTCTCATCTCGCAGGCAGATTCAGATTAATCCGGACATATAATTTCAAGCCCCCCGGCCATTGAAGGTCGGAGGGCTCGGAGTCGTCAGGGTTGAAGCGTAGCGGCCAGCCGTCGGTAGGCTTGCTCCATTTCCGTTAGAGCGATCAGACGATCGTAGATGACGTCAGTCTCGCGAAGATAATCAATCAGTGTGATTTTGCGCAGAGCAAGACTCTCCGCATAAAGACCTATCGTCTCTTGCAGTAGGCTTGGATTGTAGGAATCAAGCGTCAGCCTCATGAAAATAAGTTGCCCTAAAGTCGCCTCAGCCTCATTGCGTGCGTTTCTCTCGGCTTCCTCAAGCTTATACTCCGCGGCCTCTTTGCGAGCCCGGGCTGCCGCAGTGCGTTTACCCGTAGAGAAAAGAGGGAAATCAAGCCCGATCACAAAACCGTTCGATGCCTCGCTAAGCTCAGTATTGCGGCGATAGCCTATCCCGATAGTCGGCAACCAGCTTGCGCGTGCCTGTCGCATCTCCTGTACCGAAAAGCGGATGTCGGCCATAGCGGACGCCACCTCCGGAGAGGCCGATGCATAATCTTTTGCTTCCGCCGGCAGCGGTATTCCATCTATCGGGGTATCGTATTCCAATCCATCAAGTTGCAGCCCCTCTCCGCCATTGAGACCTGTAAGTACTGCCGATGCTTCGTTGGCCCCCATCAGTGCCTCACAAAGCGATTTCCCTATCTCCTGACGTGAAAGACGCACCTGATTCAGTTCCAGAGCCGTCGCCGAACGCTCTTTATAGAGCCGTTCGTAGAGCATGACGAGGGAATCGGCCGTAGCCAGACGCTTCCCCAGAATATCGGCCTTCTCCGATGCACTTATGTAGTCGATACAGGCTTGAGAAGCTTGAATACGCAGCTCGCGGCGTTTCGACTGCATTTCTGCATCAAGAGCCTTTCTACGCAGAGAGGCTGCTTTCGAGCGCGATGCGTATTGAGTAGGAAAGTCAAATTCCTGCTTCACGATAAGTTCCGACGAGGCCAATCCTGTGACTCCGCTCTGAAAAAACGGTGAATATTCTATTGAGGTCGGTCCGACTACATTCTCCGACTTCATCTCCATGATTTCGGCATTATTCTCGGCCTCCTGACTGCGGAGTGAAAGATTACGTGACTCTATTTCGGCCACTACGCTACTTACCGTACGCTTTGTCTGACCATGAATCGGCAGTACCGATAGAGAGCCCCAGGCGCCGATGAGCAGAGAAAATATTAATATGCGGGGATTCATATAGCTTTCTTTTAAAGAGTGTTTGATTTGTCCGACTTTACCAATTCAAATGAATCTGTTTTGGTATTGCCGGTCTGCGAATCGTTCTTCTTAAGATTGAGATAGATGATAGGGATGATGAAGGCGTTAAGCACGGTCGACGTTATAAGTCCTCCAAGTATCACTACGGCCATCGGACTCTGAATCTCATTGCCCGGCAGATCGCCGCGGGCAGCCAGCGGGATAAGCGCGAGAGCAGATGTCAATGCCGTCATGAGAATCGGATTCATTCGGTCGATCGAACCTTTTACGACCGCTTCTCTCAGTCCCAGCCCTTCAGACCGCAGAATATTATAGCGGGTTATGAGCAGCATACCGTTGCGCGTGGCAATACCGAAGAGCGATATAAAACCGATAATGGCCGGAATCGAAACCTCCCCGCTTGTGAAGCGAAGCACGAGCACACCGCCGATAAGCGCAAATGGCAGATTCAGCAGAATCGCACCGCTTTCCTTCACATTGCGGAATTCCATGTAGAGGAGCAGAAAGATTACGAGTATACTCAGAAGTGATGTCAGCAGCAGAGTGCGGCTTGCCGCCTGTTCGCTCTCAAACTGTCCGCCATATTCAATATGGTATCCTTCCGGAAGTTTGATTTTATCGTCAATCCTTGCCTGAATATCTTTCATTACACTGCCGAGGTCGCGGTCAGCTGCATTAGCCGATATCACGATTTTTCGTTTCACATTCTCTCGGCTTATCGTATTCGGACCTGATGATGACGTTACGTCGGCCACTTCTGAGAGCAACACCGTACCCTCCGGAGTGTCGATAGGCATATTGCGCAGATCGTCTATAGTAGCTCTCGATGCCTCCGACGATCTTACCGTCAGATTGAAACTCCTGTCTCCCTCATATACCTGACTTACTTTCTCTCCTCCGATCATCACCGACACGAAGTCATTAAACTCCGGCATCGAGATTCCCGCCTTGGCGAGCAGCAGCGGCCGCGGAGTGATTTTTATCTCCGGACGCTCCACCTGTTGCTCCACATTCAGGTCGGCAATACCCTCGATATCTCCGATCGCATCCTTTATCTGATTGGCAGTCAGATAGAGAGTGTTAAGGTCTTCTCCGAAAAGTTTGATTGCGATTCCTGCCCTTGTGCCGCTCAGCATAGCATCGATTCGATGGCTTATCGGCTGACCGATTTCGATGTTGGCTCCGGCGATCGAAGAAAGTTTTTCGCGCACCTCCGCTGCCACTTCCTTGTGCGACCGCCCGTCAAGTTTAAATGGTGCCTCAATTTCGGAGACATTGACTCCGAGTGCGTGCTCATCAAGTTCGGCACGTCCCGTCTTGCGGGCCACTGTCTGAATCTCGGGCACACTGAGTAGCAATTCTTCAGCGCGACGGCCGATTTTGTCGGATTCCTCCAGACTTATTCCGGGCATCGAAGATACATTGATCGTAAACGATCCCTCATTAAAGGGGGGCAGAAAGCTGCTTCCGAGCGTAAAGAATACCCCGATGGAAATAATCAGCAGGCAGAGAGCCGAGATAAGCACCGGTTTCTGATGCCCGATAGCTCCGCGAAGTGCCTTGCCATATACTTTCTTGAGCCATTCTACTATTCTCGATTCTTTCTCCATCCCCGTATCGGTGTGGTGATGGATCAGCAGATATGAGCAAAGCACCGGCGTTAGAGTCAGAGCTACCAGTGTAGAAGCTAATAGCGCCGCGATAAAGGCTATTCCGAGTGGGATTAGCATGCGTCCTTCCATTCCGTTGAGGAAGAAGAGAGGCAGGAAGCTGACGATAATTATAAGAGTGGAATTAAGGATCGGGAGTCGCACCTCGCGTGAGGCCTCAAACACGATCTCTCTCCCTTTGCATCGCTCCGATTCCGGCAGCATCCGGTTCTCACGCAGCCGTCGCCACACATTCTCCACGTCGACAATTGCGTCATCTACCAGCGAACCGATAGCGATTGCAAGTCCCCCGAGACTCATAGTGTTGATACTCTGTCCGAGCAGATTGAGCACGAGCAGCGCCACGATGATCGAAAGCGGGATTGTCACGATTGAGATAAGTGTCGTTCTGACATTCCCCAGAAAGAGGAAAAGTATAATTACGACAAAGATACCACCCTCTACCAGCGAGGTCTTCACGTTGCTTACCGAAGATTCGATAAAGTCCGACTGTCGGAAGAGATCGGTCGATACCTTCACATCCGGAGGAAGTGTCTTTGCCACGTCAGCCACCACATCTTCAAGCCTTCCCGTAAGTTCTATTGTGCCTACCTTCGGTTGCTTGGTGACGGTCAGCAACACCGATTCCTTACCCCTCACCGACGCCTGACCGGTCCTGGGCGATTCTGCGCCTTCGGTGATTTCAGCGATATCAGCCAGAGTGACCGGCATATCTCCGGCCATTGCTACCTTCGCGGCATTAAGCCGTTCGATAATCTCGGTCCCCGCCACGCCGCGTATAAGATATTCCTGACCATATTCATATAGCACTCCGCCGGCTACATTGCGGTTCATGTCGCGCGTAGCGCCCATTATATCCCCAAGACTGACTCCGTAATGGCGCATCTTCGCCGGGTCAAGGAGTATCTGAAATTCCTTCATCTCACCCCCGAGCACACTCACCTGAGCTACACCCTCCACGGCCAATAGTCGCGGTCGCAGACTCCATTCTGCAATCGTGCGTAGGTCTTGCATCGAAGTTGATGTCGTATCCCCCTTTTCCTCGTGATTGGAGGGCGCTTCCCCGGGAGTCAGACCGATGATAAGCACCTCCCCAAGAATCGACGACTGCGGACCCATGACCGGTGCCGACACACCCGGAGGCAACGTCTCCGCCACTCCGGCCAGTCGCTCCGCTACGATCTGGCGAGCAAGATATACGTCGGTCGACCAATCAAACTCCACCCATACCACCGAGAATCCGGCCGTAGATGAAGAGCGTACGCGGCGCACTCCCGATGCACCGTTCATTGCCGTCTCAATCGGAAAACTGACAAGGCGTTCCACCTCCTCGCCGGCCATTCCCCCGGCTTCTGTCATGATAGCCACTGTCGGAGCATTAAGGTCTGGAAATACATCGACCTCGGTGCGTGAAGCCGTATAAAGACCGATGCCGATAATAAATAGCGAAAGCCCTACAATCAGCAATCGGAAATTTAGAGAAAATCGAATAATGCGGTCAAGCATAAAATCAAATTATAGTATTATGAGCTTCAGTGTTCGTGGGTATGGCCGGGAATCGCACCCGACATAGAAGCAAGTTTTACAGCCATTGGATTCTGTGTCACAACTCTCTCTCCCGCTTTAAGCCCGGAAGTAATTTCTACTTTTATACCGTCCGTAGCGCCTTTCTTCACCTGACGCTTGCGATAACATTCGTCGTCCTCCTGAATATACACGTAGAAGAGTCCCTGCTCTTCTGTTAGAGCCGTCTTTGGCACGCTCAATACCCCCTGACGCGGATTACCGAGAAGATAGATCTCCGCAAAACTCCCCGCTACCACCCCCGGAGCATTATCAAACTCAAAAATTACCGGTACGTAAGCCGAATTTCCCTCTGCTACGCGCGAATGCGACACGACCTTACCGTTTAGCGCCTCCAGCCGATAGAGCGTCTCATTCTGAGGAAGTCTGAAATTGGCGGAGGTGATCCGTCCGATATCTCCGAAATTGCGGATCGGAAGGTCTGCCTGAAGGCGCATACGCTTCGTAGAGGTGATGGTCATAAGAGGAGTCCCGACCTCCACATAATCCCCGTCCTTTACAAGACATGACAGAACATATCCACCGCGCGAAGCGGAGATAGTACCGTTGCCCCCTCCCGCAAGTGCCCCGGCGGTAAGATTGGCATTCTCATAGGCATTTTTGGCTGTCTCATACTCAGTCGCCGTTGCCAGTCGCTGATCGTAAAGTTTCTTGACTCGGTCATACTCAGCCTTGGCAGTCTGCTGATCTATACGGGCCCGGGCTGCCAGATCCCCCTCCGGAAGATTCTTCTGCGATATGGAGAAGAGGGGAGTGCCTGCCCCAACCGCCATTCCGGAAGTCCATGCTCGCGACATCTTTACGATACCCGGTTGCGTGGCTACTACCGAAGTCTCATCCGAGGCGGAAAGTAGTATGCGTCCTGACGTGGCGATCACCTCCGAGAAATCCTCCGGCTTAATCACCTCTGCTGCTACACCCGCATCTTTCGCTTTCTGAGGTTCGAGCACAATTTCACCGGCCGATCGCCCCTCATGTCCTTCCCCCTCATGGTCATGATCGTGTCCCTCATGGCCGTGGGCTGATTCCGCTCCATGATCATGTCCCTCATGATCGTGGTCATGCTCGTCATGTCCGCCGCATGATGCGGTCATAGTCAATGCGATAGCTATTGAAAACAGAATCGCAAAGGGATTTCTTAATTTCATATCTTTATATTAGGTCGTATTGTTTTTTCAGTTTATGCCACAAAGATAAAAAAAAACCCTTGCAACCGTGTTGCAAAGGATTTTTTAGATGTAAATGTGAGAGGTTAAGGCTTAGCGTACTACCACCTTCTCAATCTTTCTGCCCGTCACCTTGATATAAAGGCCCGAAGTGGGATTGTCGACCCTCACGCCCTGAATATTGTAGTAGATCGGAGCTTCTTCCACTGTCTCGACAGTATCGATACCGACAGTCGGATTCTCAACATAAGTGCCGTCGCATTTGTAAGTGGCTCCATTGACAAACTTCAGGTCATCAGTCTTCGTATCGTCGCCGCCACCGTTGAAGATAATCATCGTCGGCACCTTACCGTCCGGAGCAGTCCAGCTCCAAAGGCCGCTTGATTCGAGGGTCATCATATCTCCGGGCCATGTACCGCCATAAGTGCAGTTATCGCTTTCGTTCCATACCCACACGTAAGGCTGAGCCCAGTTGTTGGTGTTTTGGAGATATACCTTATATTCGCCGTTTACCGGAGGAGTCGGGGGCGTCGGAGGATCAATCGGGTCGCCTCCGCCGCTGAAACTGCCGTCGGCCTTGTAGGTCGCCCCATTGGAAAATTCCAGGTCATCTGTCTGTGTGCCGTTGCCGTCGTTGAAGATAATCTGGGTCGGTTCTTTCCCCTCGGGAGCAGTCCAAAGATATTTGCCGTCTGTCCCTTTGGTCAGTTTATCGCCGGGCCATGCGCCGCTCTGAGTACAGTTGTCGGTTGAGTTCCATGCCCATACGTAGACCTCATTCCAGTTGCCTGTGTTGTCGAAATATGCGTAGGCTGTCTGCGGAACTACCTTCTCTACCTTGTTAAACTTGGCCGAACCGGTCTTTGTTACCCCCTTGCTGTCTGTAGCGCTCCACGTAATGGTTACGCTCTGTCCGATCTGCATGTCAGCGCCAAGTGTGATGGTGGTTGCGCCTGTCAGATTCACCTGTGCGCCGTTCCCGATCTTATACCACGCGGTTGAGTAGTTCTCGGGAGTGAGAGTTACCTTTACAGTCTCGTTGAAATCACCACCGGCGGGAGAAAGTGTTACGTTCGGTTCACGGGTCACTTCTCCATAGATTACGGCAATACCGCTTGCTCCGGTCTGACCGGTTATCGTTGTAGACGTCACCGTAAACTTATTGCCCGACACATGGTCAACGTAAGTGCCGGCCGGTACGTAACCTCCACCGTTGGGCACGCTTACGCTGCGGCTGCCGCCGGCTCCGACTACGATCACTGCGCCACCCCCCTTACGCGTGATGGATGCCACGCCGTTGGATGATGAATAGTAGTCGTCAAGTCCTACCATTGCGTTACGGAATTTATTGACTTCTGCTACTTCCTTCGTAGTGAAGTGAGTGCTTCCTTTCTGTCCCATCTTGATGGCTGTGCGCGACGTGGCCGACGGGCGCGAGAAGTAGAGAGCTGCCTCTCCTTTACGACAGGCTGTGATAGCATAGGCGCGATCCATCTTATCCTGAGAGATAAGTGCCGTATTTTTGCCATACTGGCCGTCGTTGGAATAATCATCGTGGCTTTCAGCCCAATATACGATTCCCGTCGAAGGTACGCCATTCGCTGTCCAGCTGCCGCCGCCCGAAGGGACTCTTCCGCCTTCCACCTCGCTCAATGTCCATTTGGAATATTCCGAGTCGGTCACTCCGATATATTGGGTATATTCTTTCAGCAGTTTGTATTTGTCACCGCCGGGACCGTCAAGAATCTCGCCATAGTGCCAGAGTCCGTTCACTTTGGCCATCTCCGACCAGAAATTACAGCTCTCTGAGGGCAGACCTATATGCTTCGCGGCATCCCAGCGTATTCCGGCAACTCCGAGGCTCTTCAGATCTTCGATGAACGCTTTTGCTCGAGCCTGCACCTGAGCATCTTCCGAATTGACGTCGCCATATTCTCCAAGCTGATTGTGGGTGATGGAGTAGCGGTTGTTGTAGTCGCAGCCGCCGTTCCAACGTACTCGTCCGTTTGAGTCCCACCAAGTGTCATGATAGCCTGTGGCCTGATTCACGTGGTTGGCTACGACATCTACTATAATCTTGATGCCATATTTCTTTGCTTCCGTACAGAGGTTCTGCAATTGTGTGCGTGAGCCGTTGCCGTTCGCGCGGAAAGCGAAGTCATAGGGCATGTAGGCATAAAACCATTCTGCGTTCGTAGCGCAGTTGCCCTGCACCGGTGATACCTGCACCGCACCGAACCCTGCTTCGGCGATGTTAGGTAGTTCCTTCTGGATATCTGCGAATGTCCAGTCGAAACAGTGGAGGATATTGCCGTCCTGAATATTGGCGGGCAATCCGTAATCAGCGGCATAAGCGGAGGCAATAAGCATCCAGCTGAACGCTGCCGCACTGATAAGTCGTTTCATTGTAAGAATTTTAGTTAACTTTTATATGGAAATTATTTAGTTTGGTCAGTTAAGTCTTTCTAAGGTGGATAGGAGAGTGAGGAAGAGCAGTTGTATCGTATTAAGGATAATCGCGTAATCAGAGACAGGTGATGCGCAGGCGGTCGTATGCACGCTTGCATTTTGCGCGTGCCTCCTCTACGCTGTCAGCCGTAGCGAGAATCACGCCCATGCGACGATGCCCCCTCACTTCCGGTTTGCCGAAGATCCGGAGCTGAGTGCCCGGTTCGAGAAGTGCGTCCTCGGGATTCTCGAAGACAACCTGATCAGTATCTCCTTCCACTACGATTGCCATTGAGGCCGACGGACCGTAGAAGCGAATCTCCGGAACGGGCAGTCCGAGGATTGCGCGTGCGTGGAGGGCAAACTCACTCTGATCCTGCGAAATCATTGTGACCATACCCGTGTCGTGCGGACGTGGAGAAACCTCGCTGAAGATCACGTGATCATCCTTCACGAATAGTTCTACTCCGAAGATGCCGTAGCCGCCGAGAGCATCCGTGATCTTCCGGGCAATGTCGCGTGCTTCCTCTATAGCCTTATCCGACATCGGTTGAGGTTGCCAGGATTCGCGATAATCTCCGCTTACCTGAATATG